>NZ_BAAFHD010000013.1:0-101078 GCF_054665095.1 Acidisoma sp. C75 | reverse complement strand
GGGGGCGGCCCTTCAAAGGGCCGCCCCCCTCCCCCACACTTAGCTATTCAGGGCGGCGATTTTGCCGGAAAAGAGGAGGGTGCCTCCGCTTCGGACACGGAGAACCAGCTGCGCGCCCATGCCGCCATAATCGCAACCGCGTGCATGATGGCCCGGCCGATCGTGCCAGCGAGGTATCGAGTGCCGGCTTCGCTGGGCCGCCGCCGCAGCCTCGTCCACCAGCCGCATGTCATGGTCGTGCTCGCGCGTGCGGGCACCAACCCGAGACCTCAGCCCCCGCAAGGGCTCGGGTCTCTCATTTGGAGATCCCCGACATGAACACGATCCAACAAGAGACGCTGGCGGCGCTGGTGGAGCGCCACGCCGGCGAGCACGACCTGCCGCGGCACGTGCTCCGCATAGGCTTCGGCGAGGCGCTGAGCCGCGGAGATGACCCCCTGCACATCCTGCAGTATCTCAAGGATGTCGGCGTTGCCGTAGCAACGTTGGAGCAGTTGTTCGAGGTGGTCAGCGACCCGGGAGAGGAGGATATGGAAGCATTCCGGGTGGAAGATGGCGTCGCCGTCTACCTCGCGGTTGATGGTCAGTGGCTGCTGTTCACACGGTGAGGGACGCAGGCATGGTAGCGCCATCGCCGTGCAACGCGACGCCCGGGGTGGCCAACCCGCGCCGCCGGCAGTCGCCTTCGAGCCCGGCGCCGCACGGTCGCTGTACCCGTGGGCGGTGGCGCGCGCCGAGCTGTTCTCGATCGCTCTGTGTGCAGACCCGGATGGGGGGTGACGCCGGGCCGCTCCTGGTGGGGATCGACCTGGCGCTCTCCACATGGCTCCCCGTCACGCCCTGGCGGCGCCGCTGCTTGGAGGCGAGGCGCTCGGTGCGCGAGGCGCTCTCGGTCCTGCCCGGGCTTGTCTGACCCGCGGCGAGCCGGCGCACTGAGCCCGTGGCGGCCTTGCAGGCCCAGGGCGTCAGTGGGCGCCCGGCAGCAGCCATCCGGCGATGCGCCTTTGCTAGTCGGGTGGCGGTAGGCCAGGCCGCGGATAGCGGCCGGGTTCAGGGGAGCGCCGGCGCGGAGCAAATTTGGCCAACGAGGGCGAGAGCGGACGTTAACAGTCCATTGGGTCGAGCGGGAGGCAAAGGCTCCCGCGCCCGAGGGAACGAGAGGCCACCCATGGACGACATTGAGACCGCAGCCGCAAAGCAGGTCGACCGCCTGCTGAGCCCAAGGGAGGCGGCTGCCTATCTGGGGGCCACCGAGGCGGCATTGGAGCGCTGGCGCAGCACGGGCGAGGGACCGCCCTTCATCAAGCTTAGCCACCGCTGCGTGCGCTACGCCCGGGTGGACCTGGATACGCACATCAGCGCCAGCCGGAGGCGCAGCACCGCGGACCGCGGCTGAGCCGCGGCTGCGGTCCGGCGAAGCCACGAAAAGAACATCCACAACCCTAGACACGAGAGGAGGCCCCATGGCCACGGCCACGATCACGCGCGCGCTGCTGAAGGAGCTGCCGCCCCTGCCGGAGGGCGTCGCCAAGCAGCGCATCTTCGACGACAGGCTGAGCGGCTTCATCGCCGAGCAGCGCGCCTCCGGCATCACATTCTACCTGCGCTACGCGGACGTGCGGCGCCGTCGGCACGAGCTCCGAATTGGCAAGCTCGGTGACGTGACCGTCGACCAGGCGCGGAGGCGGGCAGAGAAGCTGAAGGCCGAGGTGAGCCTGGGCGGCGATCCGGCGGCCGACCTGGCGAAGCTCCGCGCGGTGCCCACGGTCGCGAACTTCGCGCACGACCGCTACCTGCCCTACGTGCGGGAGACCCTGCAGCCGCGGTCCGGCGGAAACGTCGAGGGCTACCTGCGCCTCCGCATCCTGCCGGCGATCGGGCGGAAGGCGCTGGACGAGGTGACCCAGCAGGACGTGGCCGATCTCCGGCGCCGGCTGGTCGACGAGGGCCTCGCCAACGGAACGGTGAACCGGCACCTGGCGACCCTGCGGGCGATGTTCAACCTGGCCCTCAAGTGGCAGCTCTACGAGGGCCGGAACCCGGCCGCCTCGCCCGGGATGCTGCGCGAGACGCACCGCGACCGCTACCTCTCGCCGACGGAGACGCAGGCGCTGATGCGGGCGCTGGACGCCGATAGCGACCAGACGGCGGCGGCGGCGCTGGCGCTGCTGATCGTCACCGGCGCCCGGCGGAACGCGGTGATCATGGCGACATGGGAGAACGTCGACCTCGGGCTGGGGATGCTGACGGTGCCGCGCTCGAAGAACGGCCGGACGCGATACATTCCGCTCTCGCCCTTCGCGGGAGCGATACTGCAGCGCCAGCTCGCCAGGCACAGGTCGAGAGAGGAGGACCGGCTGGCGGGGCTCGCTGCGGCGCGCGCCAGGGGGCAGGCCGCCGATGATGCGGGCCCGAACCCGTTCGTGTTCCCGAGCCGCCGGCGGCCGGGCGCGCCGCTGGAGGGAATCCGCGGCGCCTGCGCGCGGGCGAAGCGGTCGGCGGGCCTCCCCGCCGACCTGCGCATCCACGACCTCCGGCACTCCTTCGCCTCGGCGCTGGCGAACGCGGGGACGCCACTGAACGAGATCGGCACGGTGCTCGGCCATACCCAGCTCTCGACGACGATGCGCTACGCGCACCACTCGCCGCAGCGGTTGATCGCCACGGCCACCGCGGCCTCGAAGGTCTGGAACCTGGCGCCCGAGCCGGAGGAGCAGGGCGTTGGATGAGGGGCATCGGGTAGGCGCACAACCGGGCGCTCGCGTGAAGCGGCTGCGGGACCGGCTGGCGATCGCCCTTACGCGCATCAGGGCGCCGAAGAGGGTCGCTCTGCTGGCGCCGGAGGTGATGGTGTGCCTATGGCTGAGCCGAGATCTACTACTCACGGCGGCGGTACGGTTGCTGACCTGACGGGACCGAGAGCGCCGTCGGGATGGGCAGCGCAAGAGGTCACCCGACCGGATGCATGTGATGAGGTTGCTCAGGCAATGAGCGTCCCGTCAACCAGAGCCCGACCCTGAAGAGGGTCGGGCTCTTTGCGTTTGGAGCCTCAATCAATGGAGACAGCACAGGAGCCGCTCAGCGCGCTGCTGCGGCGCTATGCCGACGAAACAGGGGAGCCGCGGGACGTCCCGCGCATATCCTTCGAAGAGGCCGTGGCACGGGGGGACGACCCGCTTCACGTCCTGCCTTATCTGGCCGGGCTAGGCATCGTCGTCCGGACCATGGACGACCTGCTCATGATCAACGGCGACGGCGGCGAGGAAGAGATCAGCGCCTTCCCGGTCGAGGAGGGCGTGGCCGTCGTGGTGGCGAGCGATGGCGCCTGGCTGCTCTTCCAGCGGGGAGCGGCGCTATGATCGAGATTGAGCCCGAGGACATCGTGGCGACCCGCCTCGCGAGCGACGGGCGCTTCCTGATCTTCCTGTCATACGGCGTGACGCCGGGCTGGCCGCTGAAGTTCTGGGGCGTGGTCGCCGACACCGGCAGCGACGGCCACGGCATGCTGGTGAGGCTCGACGCGATGGTGGCGTGCGACGGCTGGACCCTCCCTCAGCTCCTGAAGGTGGCCCGCGCGCGGCTGGCCGCCGAGCGCGAGCGGGCCGGGGACAGTGCGCGCGAGGCGGAGTCGGCCGTCGTCTACCTCGACCGTGCCCTCGCCGTCTACGCGAACCTGCCGGTGTCGATGAGCGCCGAGGTCACCTTCGAGGCGGGGGAAGCGCCGTCGCCCTACCCCTGGACTGTGGCGCGCTTCGGCGAGTTCGACCTGCCGCTGTGCCCCGACCACGTGGGGCGGGAGGAGGGGATCACGCCGGAGCAGCTCCTGATCGTCATGGACCAGATGCTCGAGGACTGGACGAGGGCGGCGCCTCAGCTCCGGAAGGCCTGGGAGCTCCGTGCCGCCGTGCGGGGCGCGCTTGCGGCCGAGGTGCTTCGGTCAGAACGTTATCGGGCCGCGGCGGGGGGAACTTGACGTGCGGATGCTCAGCCACGTGGGCGAAACCGTGGTCGATGTCACTGTGGCGGGTGACCGGGCCGCCGCTGCGGAAGCGGCGGCGGCAATCGTCGTGCTCGCGCTGCGTGACGCCGGCGCGTCGGTGGAGCATCCGGGCATCGGCTTCGGCAGCGTGCTCGGCCATTCTCTCAACGGCGCGCACGTGGTGATCCGCATAGGATGGGGGCGGTCGTTGCCGAGCTTGGCGCTCTCCGCGCCTCGCGGCCCCCCCTGGGGCTCTTTCGGCCGGATCGCGCTCTACCTCGTGCTGGTGTTCGCGTTGCTTTCGGCGGAGCTGAGGGCTCGCCTTGGCTTGCGGCTGGATGTCGTTATCACAGCGGCGGCATTCTGGTGGTTCTGGCGGCGCACCCAGTATCGAAACAAATGGTGATCGGGGGTGGTGAAGGAAGGGAGGCTGCCGCGCCTCCCTTCCGGTGGTACATTCTTTTTTTCAGCGATGCGGCAAAGGCGGCCTGTCTGTAGTAGCGGCTGCAGCGCTGCAGTTCGTTCTCCGGGTGGACTTTGCTTTCGCCCACACTGCAAACTGGCCACCGCCACCCGCGGAGCGTTGAGGTGGTTTTGTCTGCTCACGGAGGGTTTAATGTCGACTTGCTGCACGCGGGCCGCCGCCTTAGGCTTCGAAGGATCAGAAGAGATGACAAGGACCGTGTAAATCGATGCCGGCTAATGTCGTTGCCGGGCGATATCGCCTTACCAGGAAGATACTCGCCGGCGATCCGCGCCGGGGAATCCCGACTCTTTGGCAGGCCGAAGATGCAGGGGATATCTACTTTGTTAAGGCCTGGCGGCGCCGCGGGGATGACCGCGCCGACATCAAGGCGATGTGGAACAGGGAGATCCGCGGGCTGACGAGGCTGCAGGGGCATCCCGGCGCGTCGGAACTCTTCGTCAGGCTTCACGACCTTCTCAGCGATGACCGGAACTACTATGCGATCCTGAACGGTGGCCGGCGTATAGTGCTCGCGGATGCCTTAAGAGCCCGGAATACTCATCCTTGGCTGACTAACCTCAACGAGGTCGGGAGGCGAAGGCCGCTGTGGGAAGGACTGCTGCGGATCGCCAAGGCACTCGCGATGCTGCACGGCAGTGGCACGCTGCACCGATGCCTGACTTCCAATGCTGTCTTCGTTTCACCAGAGGGGATGGGCGATTTTCGGTTGAGCGGATTCGAATGGTCACTTCGGATCTCGGGCCGTGAGGGGGCGGCGGCCTCGGTCGGGCGCTCCCGGGGCCTAGTGGCGCCAGAGCTCGCGGGATCGTCAGCCGAATATTCGACCGCAACCGATTGGTTCGACTTCGGGCTCGTCGCAGCAGAGCTTATGGGTGCGCCAACGATCTCGCTGAACAGCCGCGAGGGCGTAAGGAAGAACGTGTCGGTTTTGGCCAACCTGAGGGAGGCTGAGCGCGCCTTGGTCCTACGCCTGCTCGACGAGCAGTCAGAACGGCGTTTGGCGTCGGGCCGGCAGGTGGTCGACGAGATCGGTCAACTCGTCCGTGATCTAGGTGCCGTCACGGCCGGCCCGGCGCGAAGTGTCGTCTTGGCGGTCAGGCTAGGTCCGGACTCAGCGCTTTCGCGTGCGGTACAACAGGCGTCCGGCCAGAGAGCCACGGTAGACATGCCCGTAGCCCAGCGCGAGTGGATCGTGAAGGACTTGCGTGGGGATCCCAGGATAATCGCGCGGGTGCTCCCTAGGCCGCAGTTTGTCCTTCGCGGCGAGAACCTGGAGTATGTGGTTAAAGCTTGGAACCTGAACGGTGTCGAAACCTGGGACATCGGCTTTTGTGAAGGTGTTGACGCTGTGCCGCGGCCTTCACCGGATGACCAAAGCTTCGGTCTCGGTGCCAGGCGGCTCGAAATCGTCCAATATCCAGAGGCACGAAGGACCTTTCAAACTATCCGAGACCGGGCAGCCTCCTGGGCAAAGGCGTTCGCGCTGCCCCGCCCATCGGCGCAGTTGGATGTCCATCTCAAAGATGTCCACGACTTCTTTCGGATCACACAGCAAATCGATACGGCCCTGACCGCCGCCCGAATTTGTCCCGTGGAGGTGCTGCATGCTGATGTCGGCACAAGTGGGACCACTGTGACGATAACGCCGCGCGAGGAGCCGGAACGCAACCTCCTGGCCCAACATCTTGACCTAGACCCGCCCTCGGAGCAGCTGAGGGACTGGTTTAAGCTAGGGGCTGACACGCTCGGAGCCGACGACGAGGACGGTCCTGTACTGGGCACGTGCCAGCTCCTTTATCGTCGGACGATCGACAGCGAGGGCATTTCTGCGAGGTGGCGCTTTCACAGCGGTTCCGACACCTTAGACGGCCCGATCTATAAGCTAACCTGCACGGCCAACGTGCCAGTAAGGCCAGGGCAGATGTACCTCGCGCGCGATCATGGTGGCACCATTGCGCAGATCAAGCGCCGCCATAAGGCCATCGAGGAGATGCGGGAGCACGAGGACCTGCTGCACCTCCTGGCCGATCCTGGCGCTTCGGCTAGGAGTGTTGGCGATCCGGTCCCTCCAGTCCGCGTACCGATCAAGCTGGACAGGTCCAAGACCGAGGCGCTCGAGAAGCTCTGGGGGACTCAGCCGTCATTCGCCGTTCAGGGTCCTCCAGGGACCGGAAAGACCACTCTGATACAGGCTTTCGCAGACCGACTGTTGGCTGCAGATCCGGGCGCGCAAATCCTTTTGACCGCACACTCCCACCATACCGTGGACGACGTTCGCGGGAAGCTTGCAAGCCTTTTGGGCGAGCTGCCCGCTGAGGATCGACCGCTGATGTTGAGGCTTGGTGCGGAGTCCCCTGATGAACATGGTGTGGGCCCAGTAACTGCGGCCCTGTTGCGCCGCCTCAAGGGAAGCGAGCTAGCCCGACGCATGCCTCAATCGCTTTTAAGCCGCCTGGAACGGATACTGCCCGACGATCCAGGTCACGACGAGGCGGCAGATATTGAGCTGCGGACGCTGCAGATGCTTGTCCAGGATGCCGCAAACCTGACATTCTCGACCATGAACGCGCCGGAGCTGGAGGAACTTGCCGCTCGCGGCCGCCGGTTCGACTGGTCTGTTGTTGAGGAAGCGGGTAAGGCACACGGTTTCGATATGGCCGCTGCACTGCAGCTTAGCCACCGCCTCCTCCTAATTGGCGACCACTTTCAACTTCCCCCGTTCAACGCTCAGGTTTTCAGAAAGCTGCTGGGAAATCCGCTCCGGGTCCGGAAGGCATTACAAGCAGGACGCCAATTTGCCCCCAGGTTGGTGGATCCCGCCATTGCTGAGGAGGAGGAAGGGCGGGAGCCTTTTGCGGCCCGTTGCGATCGCTGGAGAGGGATGATCAACTTGTTTGGGCGCTTCTTCGAGGCGAGTCTCGGTGACGATCGGGACCGCCCAGGCCCGGCCGCCACGCTGACGGACCAACATCGGATGCATCCGCACATTGCCGAGTTGGTCGGGAGGGTATTCTACCCTTTTCAAGAGGAGGCGGTTGGTGAGGTTTTTCGCTCGGACCGAGACGAGGTGGTCAGCACAATCCTGGTCTCGCCGCGGGAGACACACGCAAGATTTGAGGCCGATCCCCCTTTTCTGACAGAGCTAGGCACTTGGCTGCCGCCGGCGAGGGTTGTTTGGTGCGACGTGCCGTGGAGGCAGAAGACAAAATTTGCCGAGGGGGAATCAGACGGAGTTTTTTCGTCTCCCATCGAGGTCAAGGCGGTAGTTGCCATCCTGGAGCAGCTACGTCCCAGAGGGTGCGAGCCTTGCCACATTCAGGTGCTTTCCCCCTACAATGACCAATTGACAGCGATCAGGGAAGCCCTTGGCGCAGCGAGAGAAGCCGGGCGTCTGGAGTCCTTATACTCGGAGCCATTCAATCTCAGCTTTGGAAAGCGCGCCGGTGCCACGGTAGACGAGTTCCAGGGAAGCGAGGCAGATGTCGTCATTGTCAGCCTAGTCCGGAACAATGCGCTGGTGCCATGGAAGAGCGTGGGATTCCTCAAGGAAGCTAACAGGATGAACGTGCTGCTCAGCCGCGCCAGGCACAAGCTGGTCATCGTGGGCAGCTGGGAGTTTTTCAGGTCGCGCGTTGATGGCGACACCCCGGTAGATGCAGAATACCGCTATCTTGGCGACATGATGAGGGAGATGGAGAGGGCCGAGCGGGAGGGGCATCTTGCGCGGGTGGAGTTCGCACCTTGAAGGTTGTCTACGTGCCGGTGTTCAGGGTAGCGATCAGCTATGCCGTCACGCTCGGAAGGCGATGGAGCCTCCTGGACCACATACTCCTGATTGAACTGGCGGAGGCTCGTCGGTCACTGACGGAACTCTCGGCCGCAGCTGACCTGCCCGAGCGTGTTGTCATCGAGGCGCTCATCAACCTACTAAGGGTTGGGTGGATCGAGGTCCGCTCAGATCAGGACAAGGCAATTTTCGCCGCAACTTCCGTCGGCAAGCGCCGTGCAGCGGACAACGAACTTCAGCCCGAACTCAAACGTGAGGTGAAGTGGACTTCGCTGTGCATGGAGAGGCTTACAGGCCGCTGGCTGCGTACCGACGATCTCGAACTCGTCTATCAGGGTGATCTGCCCGACGGCGCCCAAACACTCGAGCCGGTCGTCTCCTCTCTGAACTATGACGACCCTGACGTACGGGAACTCATCAACCTCAGCTCAGACGAGGGGTTCGACGGTTTCCTGCCAGCAGCGAAACCTCCCGCAAGGCCCTTCGCCAGGGTTATCGTTTCGCATGGGCAGGTTACGAGCGGTGTCCCTGCGGGCTCCTCGATGGGGATGCTCGAGGCTATTTCGGTGGCCGCTGGCGCCCTGCCCGAGGAGATGCACAGCGGGGGGAAGAATGCTCGGGAGGAGAGGACGGACGACGGCATCGCCCGGTGTGAGATCCGGCCAGACGACGTCGTAGCCGGCGGCCCGGAGCACCTCCACCTGCTGCGGAGCTGCCTCTCGTCGGCTAGGACTCACATCGTCGTGCACTCCTGCTTCCTAAACCCGTCCACCGTGCGCCAGCTGCTGCCAGACCTGAATCGGGCTGCGGCGAGGAACGTTCGCGTCGATCTGCTCTGGGGACTGCGGGAAGATGTGGAGGCGAATAGCCGGGCAAGGCCGCTTTCAGAGACGTTGGCCGAACTCAAGCACCTCGATCCTCGCACGAGGGAGAAGGTCCACCTGTCCCCATTCTCTTCAAAGTCCCACGCAAAGATTATCGTGTATGACGAACTCGAAGATGGAAGTTGGACTAGCGTCGTAGGAAGCTGCAACTTCCTCTCCAGTGAGTTCGACTGGCTAGAGCTTTCAGTCCGCGTCCGGAGTCATCGGATCGCCTCGCGCCTCCTCGCGCACCTGATTGCTGGTCAAATACCCGCTTCTGGTGCCTGGCCACCGGCGGCGCGCCGGATGGAGAAGAGCTGGGCCCTTGTTCGGCGGCTGTCGCAGAAACATCCAGAACAAGGCAGGCATAAGTTGGACCTTCTCGTCGATGCTGATCATTACGCGGCGGTGACCCGCGCGCGGGACGTGGCGTCGCGCGACATCATTCTTGGATGCGACCTGTTCGGCGCGGCGGCCGAGACGTCGGTGCTCGTCCCGCTGGAATCAGCGGCTCGTCACGGCGTCGGTTCTCGGCTCGTCTACAACCGGGCCAGCAAGTACCTCCGAGAGACTGGAATCCACCCGGTGTCGGCAGACCTTGTGGCGAGAGGGCTGGACCTGCAGGTGTTCGACAAGCTCCACGCCAAGTTTCTGGCCTGGGACGACGATGCCTTGGCGATCACAAGCTTCAATTGGCTTGCGACAGTCGTAGCCGAAACCCGCAGCCGAGGCGCCGAGATAGGGCTCATGGCAACCGGCCCCGGACTGCGTGACATCCTTACGGAACGCGTGGCCGCTGCCTCGGGTGGTTTGCTCGACCTGCGAGTGATCGCCGGCCGACCACCGACCGGGTCTAGCAGGGTCGACTTGTCCCTGGTCAGCCGCGCGACGCGACAGGAATCTCAACCTGAGAGGTAGAGTGCGCCAAGCCGGTTGCTTGGCGCACGAGCTCGGCGGCGCCGGCTGACATCTCCCGCTCCATAGAGGCGCGCAAACGACCATACAACCAGGGCAGAGGCAGAGGACTGGCCGCGCGGCGCAAGAAGATCGCATCCTGGAACTCCCGCGAGCGGCGCGCGCTCTGCACATCATCGGCTCCGGATTGGACGGCCTCCTCCCAGAACGCCTCTGCGGCCGACTTGATCTGCTCTAGAGCATCCGCCGTGTCTCCCTGTCGAAAGCGTTCACGGATCGCCCAGGTCGCCAGGGGAGACACGGGAACGACCAGCGTCATGATGAAATCCCGAAGGGAGAGCCCAAGCACAAGACCTGTAAGCCAGAGCAGCACGACCGTCGCGGTCGTCGTCCAGAGTAGGACTGCTCCGCCGCGGCGCCTCAAAGTGCTATTGTACCACAGATTTTCCCGCTGGCAGACGAGGCGGGCCAAGGCGAGCGGGATGTTTCCGATCTCGCTTGGAGCATACCATTCTCGCAACGTATTCGGGTCCCGCGTCGAGGTCGCTGCGGCGGCCTCGACCACCTCGGGCTCCGGCCGCTTCCCGGCTACGAAGTCGTTCCACGGCATTTGGAGGACCTCACAATCGAACAGCTCGGACACTCCGGCTGCAACCCTCAGGCGGCTTTTCAGGGCGCGATCGAGCCATGCTGTGTCGAGAAGGGCAGAGAGGACAGCAAGCGCGGCCACCCAAGGCCTCAAGCCTGCTAACGCCAACCCGGCCATAACACCAAGGACCGGTGCGGCGGCCGCTACGGCAAACTGGGCGACCTGCAGCCGCTCAGCTTCGTCATAGATCCGGCCTCGCGCAAGAAGGAGCCGCAACATCTGAGGCGTATTTTGCTTCTCTGGTATCTGGTTCATCGTCGCCCCTTCCACCGCCACGTTGCGTGCCACCGGCTGTCACAGCTATCGCCTGGCCGGAGTTGGACGGGCGTCGTCCTGCCAACCGCTACGGCGTCCACCATGCGATCCTGGTATCACACCGGCATAGATGGCGCATCCGTTTGCGCATCGACCGCCTGTGGGCGAGTCCGCCCCGCTTCTTCAGTCCTCAAGGCGGGAGATTCGCTACGCGCGGACCCGGGTTTGGCAGCTGTCGCAGGAGCCGCGCGGGGCGGTGGAGGGGGGTCTGGTCGCGGCCCATCCTAATGGGTCCGCCGTCGCGGTAAGGCGCCGGCGGGCGTGATCGAAGCTGAACGGCGGAGCGCGATTGTTTGCCACTGCTGCCGCGCTACAATACCCTCCTGGTGGGAACGTGGGGGGCGCGACTTCCGGCCTGAGCCCGGGAGCAGAATCTGACCGAAAGATACCCACAAGTTCAGAGAGATAGTGGCGCACCCGTGAGGACTCGAACCTCAAACCCCCAGATTCGTAGTCTGGTGCTCTATCCAATTGAGCTACGGGTGCAGCGGCGTGGCGGGGGTTTACCGAAAGGGTGGGGGCGCCGCAACCCCCAACCGTCATAAAAAGCCCCTCGCGGGACGCAGATCAGGCCGCCAAGCCCTCCAAGGCCCGCAGGACGGCGGCGCCCATCTCGGCCGTCGTCACGCGGGTTTTGCCCTCCTGCATGATATCGGCGGTGCGCAGCCCCTGTTCCAACACTGAGAGCACGGCGCGCTCGACGAGCGCCGCCTCCTCCTTCATATCGAAGGAATAGCGCAGCAGCAGGGCGAGGCTGAGCGTCTGCGCCAGCGGGTTGGCGATGCCCTGGCCCGCGATATCCGGCGCCGAGCCGTGGATCGGCTCATAGAGCGCGTGGCGGCGGCCGGAGGCATCCGGGCTCCCCAGCGTCGCCGACGGCAACATGCCAAGCGAGCCCGTGCACATCGAGGCGAGATCGGAGAGCAGATCGCCGAAGAGGTTGCCGGTCACGATCACGTCGAACTGCCGCGGGTTGCGGACCAGCTGCATGGCGCAGTTATCGGCATACATGTGGCTGAGCGCGACGTCCGGATAGTCTGCCGCACCCAGCGCCGTCACCGTCTGGCGCCAGAGCAGCCCGCTTTCCATGACGTTCGCCTTCTCGACCGAGCAGACGCGCCCCTGCCGCTGGCGGGCGAGCTCGAAGGCGACGCGCGCCACCCGCTCGATCTCCCCGGTCGTATAGACCTCGGTATTGATGCCGCGCTTCTGCCCGTCGGGCAGTGTCTCCACCCCGCGCGGCTCGCCGAAATAGATGCCGCCGGTGCTTTCCCGCACGATCATGAGGTCGAGCCCGCGCACCACCTCGGGCTTCAGCGTGGAAGCGTCGATCAGCGGGTCGAAAACCGGGGCCGGGCGCAGATTGGCGAAGAGGCCAAGCTCGCGGCGGAGGGTGAGGATGGCGATTTCCGGCCGCATGTCGAAGCCGAGCTTATCCCATTGCGGGCCGCCGACGGCGCCGAAGAGCACGGCGTCGGCGGCGCGGGCACGCGCCACCGTCTCGGCCGAGATCGGCCTGCCCTCGGCCTCGATCGCCGCGCCGCCGACCAGCCCTTCGCTGATCTCGAAGCTCGCGATGCGGCGGCGGTCGAGCCATTCGAGGATGCGGGTCACCTCTGTCATGACCTCGGGGCCGATGCCGTCACCCGGCAGCAGGAGGAGTTTCTTGTTCGCGGGCATCGGTATCGCCTCTCTGGTGAGCGGGGAGGGTCGGCGGGGCGCGGCCGGCCGCGTTAGGCGGAGATCTGCGGCAGCCAGGGCTTGGCGGTGGCGCGCGCCGCCTCGTAGCCGGAAATGGCCGCCGCCCGCGCCATGGTCTGGCCGATCTCGTCCAGCCCTTCGAGCAGCATGTGGCGGCGGAAGGGATCGACCTGGAAGGGGATCTCCTCGCCCGAAGGGCGCACCACCACCTGGCGGGTGAGATCGACGGTGATCCGCGCATTGCCGCCGAGCTTGGTGTCTTCCATCAGCTCGTCGCAGGTCGCGCGCGGCAGCACCACCGGCAGGATGCCGTTCTTGAAGCAATTACCGTGGAAGATATCGGCGAAGGAAGGCGCGATGACGCAGCGGATGCCGAAATCGAGCAGCGCCCAGGGGGCATGCTCGCGGGAGGAGCCGCAGCCGAAATTCTCATGCGCGATGAGGATCTCGGCGGCGCGGAAGGGCTCGCGGTTGAGCACGAAATCCGGCCGCTCGGCGCCTTGATCGTCGTACCGGTAGCCGGCGAGCAGATGGCGGCCGAGGCCCGAGCGCTTGATCGTCTTGAGGAAGCGCGCGGGAATGATCTGGTCGGTATCGACATTGGCCAGCGGCAGGGGGGCGGCGATGGCCGAGAGAACGGTGAAGGCCCGCATGATCAGACAAGCTCCCGGATATCGGTGAGGCGGCCCGTCACGGCGGCGGCGGCGGCCATGGCGGGCGAGAGCAGATGGGTGCGGCCGCCCTTGCCCTGCCGCCCCTCGAAATTGCGGTTGGACGTGCTGGCGCAGCGCTGGCCGGGCTCCAGCTTGTCCGGGTTCATCGCGAGGCACATGGAGCAGCCAGGCTCCCGCCATTCGAACCCGGCTTCGGTGAAGATCGCGGCCAGGCCCTCTTCCTCGGCCTGTTTCTTGACGAGGCCCGAGCCGGGCACGACGAGCGCGCGCACATTCGGCGCCACATGCCGCCCGCGGGCAACCTCCGCCGCCGCCCGCATATCCTCGATCCGCGCATTGGTGCAGCTGCCGATGAAGACGACATCCACCGGGATCTCGGTGAGCTTCTGGCCCGGTTTCAGGCCCATATAGTCGAGCGCGCGGCGCATCTGCGCCCGCGCCGCCTCATCCGCCGCGTCTTCCGGGTTGGGCACGCTGCCGGTGATCGGCAGCACCGCCTCGGGGTTGGTGCCCCAGGTGACCATCGGCACGATCTCGGACCCGTCGATCCGCACCACGGTATCGTAATGGGCGCCCGGATCGGAGGGGAGCGTCTTCCAATAAGCGACGGCGCGATCGAAATCCTCGCCCTTGGGCGCGAAGGGGCGGCCCTTGATATAGGCGAAGGTCGTCTCGTCCGGCGCGATGAGGCCGGCGCGGGCCCCTGCCTCGATCGACATGTTGCAGACGGTGAGGCGCCCCGCCATGTCGAGCGCGCGGATGACCGGGCCGGCATATTCGATGACATGGCCGTTGCCGCCGGCCGTGCCGATGCGGCCGATGATGGCGAGCACGACATCCTTCGCCGAGCAGCCGGGGGGCAGTGTGCCGGTCACTTCCACCAGCATGTTCTTCGCCGGCTTCTGGGTCAGCGTCTGCGTCGCCAGCACATGCTCGACCTCGGAGGTGCCGATGCCGAAGGCCAAAGCGCCGAGCGCGCCATGCGTCGAGGTATGGCTATCGCCGCAGACGATCGTCATGCCCGGCAGGCTGATCCCCTGCTCCGGCCCGATGATATGGACGATGCCCTGGCGTTCATCCAGCACGTCGAAGAAAGGGACGCCGAAATCCCGCACGTTTTCCTGCAGCGTTTCGACCTGCAGGCGGCTTTCCGGCTCGGCGATGCCGTTCTTGCGGTCGCTGGTCGGCACGTTGTGATCGACGGTCGCGATCGTATTGGCCGGCGCATGCACGCGGCGGCCGGCGGCGCGCAGGCCCTCGAAGGCCTGTGGGCTCGTCACCTCATGGACGAGGTGGCGGTCGATATAGAGGAGGGCCGTGCCATCCGCGAGCTGTTCGACGACATGATCATCCCAGATCTTGTCGAAGAGCGTACGTGGGCGGGTGGCGGACATGATCTTCTCCTCTGACCGGGCCTTGAACGGCAAAACCGGCCGCACCCTTTTGGGGGCGCGGCCGGTTAAAATGAGTAAAAACCGCCGGTCAGGCCAGAAGCCTGGCGGCAGGGCCGGCCTGCTTTGCGCACAAGGCCTGAGCCTTTACGGAGGCCTTCATCCAGGGACTTCACCGGGGCTTTCAGCACGAGGCCCGAGGCTTGGCGCGGAGCGACCCGCGCGCGCTCTCTCTCGGTTCGGCGAAGCCCGGCCGGGATCTCAGCCGGCCGCAGCGGCGGTCTCGTCCGCCTTGCTCTCGGTCGGCAGGTCGCGCGGGCGCTCGGCGATGCGGGCGGACTTGCCGCTGCGGTCGCGCAGGTAATAGAGCTTCGCACGGCGCACTTTGCCGCGGCGGACGACGGCGATTTCCGCGATCGTCGGCGAATAGAGCGGGAAGACGCGCTCCACGCCTTCGCCGTAGCTGATCTTGCGCACGGTGAAGCTGGAATGCAGGCCCTTGTTGGAGCGCGCGATGCAGACGCCCTCGAAAGCCTGGGTGCGGGTGCGTTCGCCTTCCACAACCTTCACGGAGACGCGCAGCGTATCGCCGGCCTCGAATTCCGGGACGGGGCGGTCGGCGGCGAGGCGAGCGATCTGCTCGGCCTCGATGGTCTGGATCATGTTCATCGAAACTTCCTCTCGTGAAGCGGCTTTTAGGGTCCGCGCGATGCGGTTGCAACAGATTGCGCCATGCCGGGCGGGGTGGTCCGCCCTGCCTGGCCGCGGGAAAGATGGGCGGCCCAGAGATCGGGGCGGCGGAGCCGCGTCGCTTCCTCTGCCCGGGCGCGGCGCCAGGCGCGGATGGCGGCATGATCGCCCGAAAGCAGAACGGGCGGCACCGGCCGGCCATCCCATTCCGCCGGGCGGGTATAGTGCGGATATTCCAGCAGGCCCGCGGCGAAGCTTTCTTCCTCGGCGCTCGCCTCGCCCCCCATGACGCCGGGCAGCAGGCGCAGGCAAGCATCGAGCAGCACCAGCGCCGCCGGCTCCCCGCCCGAGAGCACGTAATCGCCGATGCTGATTTCTTCGGCGCCGAAGGCCTCGATCACCCGCTGGTCGAGCCCTTCATAGCGCCCGCAGATGAGCATGAGGCCGGGGCCGGCGGCGAAGGTCTCGGCATCCGCCTGGGTGAAGAGCCGCCCGCGCGGCGTGAGGTAGATGAGCGGGCGCGGATCGCCCTCCGGCCGGTGCGCGGCGATGGCCGAGGCCATGACATCCGCGCGCATGACCATGCCGGCGCCGCCGCCGAAGGGCGTATCGTCCACGCTGCGGTGCCGGCCGAGGCCGTGGGCGCGGATATCATGCGCCGTGAGCGACCAGATCCCCTCCGCCAGCGCCCGCCCGGCGAGGGAAGCGCCGAGCGGCCCGGGAAACATCTCGGGGAAGAGGGTGAGGATGGTGGCCTGCCAGCTCATGCCGCCGTCCCCTCGTTGGGCGGCCGCGCCTCAGGCTCTCCCATGATCTCCGCCGGCGGGGCGATGACGATCCGCCCGCCCGCGATATCGACGATCGGCACCGCCGCCGCCGTGAAGGGCAGGAGCAGCGGGGCGCCGCCCGCGGCAGGGCGGATCTCGAGGCTGGTGCCGCCGCCGTAATCATGCACCTGCGCGACATGGCCGGTGAGCCGGCCCTCGCCATCCTCGGCGCGGAGGCCGATGAGATCGGCGAGGTAATACTCATCCTCCTCGGCCGGCGGCAGACTGCTGCGCGGCACATAGAGGCGGGTATTGGTCAGCGCCGCGGCGGCATCCCGGTTATCCACCGGTACATCCCGCCCCGCCACCCGCTCGGCGATGCGGGCGATGCCGTCCCGTTCCCAGGTGAGGGTGAAGGCGCGGCCGCGCTCATCGGTGAGCAGGCCGTATTCGGCCAGCGCCTCCGGATCGGCGGTATAGCTATGGACGTGGACAAGCCCCCGCACGCCGTGCGGCCGGCCGATCACGCCCATCAGGATGCGCTCTTCAGGCAAGGATCATGCCCTTGGGGGATCGCTCGGCTCAGCCTTCGGCGGCAGCCGCGGCGGCGGCGGCTTTGGCCCGCTCCTGCGCCTTCTTCTTCGGCGCGGACTGCTGCGGCTGCTCGCGCCAGGCCGGCATCGGGGCGAGTCCGGCCTTGCCGAGGAAGCGGGCGACGCGATCGGTCGCCACCGCGCCGTGCTGAAGCCAATGGGTGATGCGCTCGCCCTGCAGGCGAACGCGGTCGGCATGCTCGGCCGGCAGCATGGGGTTGTAGCTGCCCACCTTCTCGATGAAGCGGCCGTCACGCGGGCTGCGGCTATCGGCGATCACGATGTGATAGAAGGGGCGCTTATGGGCGCCCGCGCGGGCCAGCCTGATCTTGAGGGACATTGGTTCGTCAGTCTCCGTTGGTGGTCGAAAATGCCCCGGCGCGGCAGGCGCCGCTCCGGGTGGGTGAAATCCGTCTCAGAAGGGCCGCCGGCCGCCGGGCTTGCCCATGCCGCCCATGCCGCCGCCCATACCGCCCATCAGGGCGCCGAGGCCGCCGCGCATGAGGCCCTTCTGGCCGAGCTTGTTCATGCGCTTCATCATCTGCGTCATCTGGTCGAACTGCTTGAGAAGCTGGTTGACCTCCTGCACCGAGACGCCCGATCCGGCGGCGATGCGCTTCTTGCGGCTCGCCTTGATGATGTCCGGGTTGCGACGCTCGGCAAGCGTCATCGAGCTGATGATGGCCCCCTGCTTCTTGACGATCTTGGTATCGAGATTGGCGCCTTCGATCTGGTCCTTGATCTTGCCCATGCCGGGCAGCATGCCGAGGATGCCGGAGATCGAACCCATCTTGCTGATCTGCTTGAGCTGCTTGGCGTAATCGTCGAGGTCGAAGCGGCCCTTGGCCATGCGGGCGGCGAGCTTCTCCGCCTCGTCCTTGTCGATCGTCTCGGCCGCGCGTTCGACGAGGCTGACGATATCGCCCATGCCGAGGATGCGGCCGGCGATACGCTCGGGGTGGAAGGGCTCCAGCGCGTCGAGCTTCTCGCCCGAGCCGGTGAGCTTGATCGGCGCGCCGGTGATCGCGCGCATGGAAAGCGCCGCACCGCCGCGCGCATCGCCATCCATCCGGGTCATGACGATACCGGTGACGCCGACGGCCTCGTTGAAGGCGCGAGCGGTATTGACCGCATCCTGGCCGGTCATGGCATCGACGACGAGCAGGGTTTCCGCCGGGTTGGTGGCAGCGCGGATGGCGCGCACCTCCTCCATCAGCTCCTCGTCGATCGAGAGGCGGCCGGCGGTATCGAGGATGACGATGTCGTAGCCCTCGCGCCGCCCCGCCTCCATCGCACGGTTCGCGATCTGCACCGGCGTCTGGCCTTGGATGATAGGCAGCGAGGCAACCTCCGCCCGTTCGGCGAGCTGCGCCAGCTGCAATTGAGCGGCCGGGCGCTGGGTATCGAGGCTCGCAAGCAGGATGCGGCGCTTCTCGCGGCTGCGCAGCATGAGCGCGATCTTGCCGGCCGTCGTCGTCTTGCCTGAGCCTTGGAGGCCGACCATCAGCACCGGCACGGGGGCGGCGGCATTGAGGTTGAGCGGCACCGCGCCTTCGCCGCCGAGGCTTTCGATCAGCACGTCGTTGACGATCTTGATGACCTGCTGGCCGGGGGTGACGGAGCGCAGCACTTCCGCGCCCACCGCCCGCTCCCGCACCTTGGTGATGAAGTCCTTCACCACCGGCAGCGCGACGTCAGCCTCCAGCAGCGCGAGGCGAACCTCGCGCATGGCTTCCAGCACATCCGTCTCGCTCAGCGCGCCTCGGCCGCGCAGGCGGTCGAAGACGGAGGAGAGTCGGGTCGAGAGGGTTTCGAACATCCGTCATCCCAAAACAAAGCGCGCCGCTGCGCGAACACTCGCGGAGCGACGTCTTAGGCTGCATGGCTTCTGACGCCGAGCGGGACCGGAGTCAAGGACGCGCTGCAACTCCCTGCAGCACGTCCGGGTTGCGCGGGCGCCCGAGGCTCAGGCGCTTGCGTCGTCGAGTATGGTGATCTGCGCCGGCGAAAGCCTGAGAGCGCAGGCCCGCACCAGATCCTCGACCTGTTCCAGTCGGGTGGCGCTCGCGATCGGCGCAGTGATGGCGGGGCGGGCCATCAGCCAGGCGAGGGCCACCTGCGCCGGTGTGCCGCCGGTCTCGCCCGCGACCCTATCGAGTGCCGCGAGCACCGCGCGCCCCTTGTCGGTGAGGTATTTGCCCATGCCCTGGCCACGCGCGGCACTTTTGCCGAGATCGGCGGCACTCCGGTATTTGCCGGTGAGGAAGCCGGAGGCGAGCGAGAAATAGGGAATGACGCCGAGCTTTTCCTTGAGACAAAGCGCTTCGAGCGAGCCTTCGAAGAGCGGCCGCTCG
The DNA here is from genome assembly GCF_054665095.1 of Acidisoma sp. C75. NCBI lineage: Bacteria > Pseudomonadati > Pseudomonadota > Alphaproteobacteria > Acetobacterales > Acidocellaceae > Acidisoma > Acidisoma sp. C75. Next base: position 81,913 of record NZ_BAAFHD010000013.1, on the reverse strand, counting down.
ATCAGGTTGTAATGCGGCTGGAGCGAGACGTAGCGCGGCAGGCCATGCGCCTCGGCCACCCGCAAGGCTTCCGCGAGCCGCGGCGCCTCATAGTTGGAGGCCCCGATCGCGCGCACCTTGCCGTCGCGGATGAGATCGGCGAAGGCGCCGAGCGTTTCTTCGAGCGGCGTCTCCGGATCGTCCCGATGCGCCTGGTAGAGGTCGATCACATCCGTCTGCAGGCGCTTGAGCGACCGCTCGACCGAGGTTCTGATCCAGGCGGCGGAAAGCCCTTTGCCGTCCGGCATCTCCATGCCGACCTTGGTCATGATCACGCAGCGATCGCGCCCGCCGCGGGCGGCGAGCCAGCGGCCGATGATCGCCTCCGATTCGCCGCCCCGATGCCCGGACACCCAGGTGGAATACATATCCGCCGTGTCGATGGCGGTGAGGCCGGCTTCGGCCAGGGCGTCGAGCAGGCGGAAGGACGTCGCCTCATCCGCCGACCAGCCAAAAACATTGCCGCCGAAAACCAGCGGTGGAATCATGATGCCGGACGTGCCGAGTGCGCGTTTTTCCATCTCTGGCCTCGCTTTCCTGTCTCTGCCGCCGATGAGAGCGGAGCCTGCCCCGCCTGTCCAGCGGCCTCGTGCGCCGCAGGTGGCGCCGCTTTCCGTGCGAAGCTGGCTTGCCAAGACGCGGCAAGTTGTGGAACAGAATTTGCTTCAAACTGTCGTGTTTGAGCATCTTTTCCTGTCATGCGGCGGCGGCGCCTATCCCCGGGGGCTCGGGGCCACGCCGGATCGAGGTTCCATGAATCAGACTGAAGGCTTCGTCGAGGGGCCGTACGGACGCACCTGGTACAAGATCACCGGGGATCTCGGGGGCGCCAAGGCGCCGCTCGTCATTCTGCACGGCGGCCCAGGCTGCACCCATGATTACGTCGATCGTTTCGCCAAGCTCGCCGCCACCGGCCGCGCGGTGATCCATTACGACCAGCTCGGCAATGGGCGCTCCACCCATCTGCCGGAGCGGGCAGGGGATGGTGCTTTCTGGACGGTCGGGCTTTTCGATGACGAACTGAAACGTCTCGTCGCGCATCTCGGCATCGCCGGCCGTTACGACGTGCTCGGCCAGTCCTGGGGCGGCATGCTCGGCGCGGAACATGCGGTGCGGCAGCCGCCGGGGCTCCGCCGGCTCGTCATCGCCAATTCCCCGGCCTCGCTCCGCACCTGGGTTGCGGAAGCCAACCGCCTGCGGCGCGATCTGCCGCCCGAGGTGCAGGAGACGCTTTCCCGGCACGAGGCCGCCGGCACCATCGACAGCGCGGAATATCAGCAGGCGTCGATGGTTTTTTATGCGCGCCATGTCTGCCGCGTGCAGCCGATGCCGCCCGAGGTGCAGCGCACCTTCGATGCCATCGCGGCCGACCCCACCGTCTATCACACCATGAACGGGCCAACCGAGTTTCACGTCATCGGCTCGATGAAGGACTGGACGATCGAGAGCCGGTTGCACCAGATCACGGTGCCGGTGCTCCTCATTTCCGGCCGGCATGACGAGGCGACGCCGCTCTGCGTGCAGCCCTATGCCGACCATATCCCCGATGTCCGCTGGCGTATTTTCGAAAACTCCAGCCACATGCCGCATGTCGAGGAAGAGGCGGCCTGCATGGCCGCCGTCGCGGAATTCCTCGACGCGGCCTGACCCTTCGTGCAATCGCTCCAATAGAGAGATCGGAGAGACACATGACCTTGCGACGATGGCTTCAAGGTTCCGCGCTCGCCCTGCTGGCGACGGCGGGCCTTGCCGCGGCGAGCCCGGGCGCGGCCTGGGCGGCGGATAATCACATGGGCGGCACGCTGCGCCTGACGGGCGCCGCCGCTGCGGGCACGATCGATCCGCAGATCAACTATACCAGCCAGTTCTGGTCTGTCTTCTTCGTCACCAATGACGGCCTCGTCGCCTTCGAGCATGTCAACGGCCCCGCCTCCAACACGGTCGTCGCGGATCTCGCGACCGCGGTGCCGAAGCCCCAGGACGGCGGCAAGACCTATGTCTTCCACCTCCGCAAGGGCATCAAATTCTCCAACGGCAAGGAGGTGACGCCGGATGACGTGGTCGCCACCTTCCAGCGCATCTTCAAGGTGAGCAACCCGAATGCGGGTTCGTGGTACAACGTCATCGTCGGCGCCGATGCCTGCCTCAAGACGCCGGCCACCTGCACGCTCGCGGGCGGCGTGGTGGCGGATGACAAGGCCGATACCGTCACCTTCCATCTGACGCAGCCCGATTCCGAATTCTTCTACAAGCTCGCCGTGCCCTTCGCCGATATCGTGCCCGCCGGCACCCCGGCCAAGGATCTCGGCACCACCGCCGCCCCGGCCACCGGCCCCTACATGATCACGAGCTACGATCCGCAGAAGGGCATGACGCTCAAGCGGAACCCGTATTACAAGGAATGGAGCAAGCTCGCGCAGCCGGCGGGCTACGTCGATCAGATCGACTATACCTTCGGCCCCAAGCCCGAGGATGAAGTGACGGCGATCGAGAATGGCGAGCAGGATTGGATGTTCGACAGCCCGCCCTCCGACCGCCTGCCCGAGATGGCGACCAAGTATCCGAAGCAGATCCACATCAATCCGCTCTTTGCCATCTTCTACGCGCCGATGAATGTGAACATCGCGCCGTTCAACAACAAGGATGCGCGCCTCGCGGTGAATTACGCGATCAACCGCGCCTCCACCGTGAAGATCTACGGCGGCCCGCGCCTCGCCGTGCCGAACTGCCAGATCCTGCCGCCCGGCTTCCCTGGCTACAAGCCCTATTGCCCCTACACCAAGAACCCCGGCACCAAATGGTCCGCGCCCGATATGGCGAAGGCCAAGTCGCTGATGAAGGCCTCCGGCCAGATCGGCCAGAAGGTGACGGTGATCGCCGATGACCAGAACGTCGATCCGGCGCTTGGCACCTATCTCGTCAGCGTGCTCAACGAGCTCGGCTTCAAGGCGACGCTCAAGGTGATCTCGGCCAATATCCAGTTCACCTATATCCAGAACACCAAGAACAACGTGCAGATCAGCGTCAGCCAGTGGTACCAGGATTACCCGGCGGCGTCGGACTTCATCAACGTGCTGCTGAGCTGCAGCTCCTTCCATCCGGGTTCGGATGCCTCCATCAATATCTCGGGTTTCTGCGATAAGAGCATCGATGCCGAGATCAACAAGAACCTCATCACCGCGGTGACGGACCAGAAGGCCGCCAATGCCGAATGGGCCAAGCTCGACCACGAGCTGACCGACCAGGCGCCGTGGGCGACGATGTTCACGCCGAAGCAGCTTGATTTCGTCTCCAAGCGTCTCGGCAACTTCACCTTCAGCGACCAGTTCCACATGATCTATTCTCAGGTTTGGGTTCAGTAAGATCCCCGATCCCGAGACCGGCCGCCCGGTATTCCGCAAGGGATGCCGGGCCTGGGGGCTGGGATGGCGCGCGGCTTCGGCGCGTGGGCGTGCCATCCCGCCGCACTTGCCTCATGAGGCTTCTTCCAATGTCCTTTCCGCTTTTCTCCGCCCCGCGGGAGACCTTTTCCCATGTCTGACGCTATGACCGAGGCCGCGGCCGAGCCGGCCGTCACCGCGCCCGCCGCATCGCGCGCCGAAGGGCCCTGGGCCGCGGGCCTGCGCAAGCTGCGGCAGGACCGCACGGCGATGGGCGCGGTGATCGTGCTCGTGCTCATCGTGCTGGCCTGTTGCGCCGCGCCGCTCTATGCGCGCTATGTCTCGCACAGCGATCCCTTCCAATCCAATATCGACGGGCAGATCACGCTGAACGGCCAGCAGGTCGATATCATGCAGTCCGATTCCGCGGGCCTCGGCCTCGGGGTGACGCCGATCGGGCCGACCTGGCACGGGCAGTATTTCTTCGGCGCCGATAGCCAGGGCCGGGATGTCGCCGCGCGCATGCTCTACGGCGGCCAGAACTCGCTCCTCATCTCCTTTTGCTCGACGATCCTGACGCTGGTGCTCGCAGCCCTCGTCGGCACCGTCGCCGGCTTCATCGGCGGGCTCACGGATACCATCCTCGCCCGCCTGCTCGACGTGCTCTGGGCCTTTCCGATCTATCTGCTGGCGATCTCACTTTCGATCGTGCTCATCGCCAAGGGGCTCGTCATCGGCCCGATCCATATCGCCTCCAACAGCCTCATCCTGCCCATCCTCATCATCGGCATCGTCTATGTGCCCTATGTCGCGCGGCCCATCCGCGGGCAGGTGATGTCCCTCACGCGGAGCGATTTCGTGCTCGCCGCGCGCTGCCTCGGCGTGCCCTCCGCGCGCATCCTCTGGCGGGACATTCTGCCCAATGTGACGACGACGCTCATCGTCTTCGCCCCGCTGATGATGGCGCTCAACATGCTGACGGAATCGGCGCTCTCCTTCCTCTCGATCGGCGTGCAGCCGCCGGCCGCGAGTTGGGGCACCATCATCCAGGATGGCGAGGATCTGCTCTATACCCAGCCGATGGTCGCGATCGCGCCGGGGCTCGCCATCATCATCACCGTGCTCGCGCTCAACTTCTTAGGAGACGGGGTGCGCGATGCCTTCGATCCGCGCGCCAAGCTGCGCGTGCGCAAGGGTTAGGCCGCCATGCTGCTCCCGGTGATCCGCCGCCTCGGCGAAATGCTCTTCGTGATGTTCGGCATCAGCGTCGTCGTCTTTCTCATCTTCTTCGCGACCCCCGGCGCCGATCCGGCCGCGCGCATCGCCGGACGCAACGCGACGCCGCAGGTTCTCGCGCAGGTGCGCCACTCCTTCGGCTTCGATAAGCCGCTGCCGGTGCAATATGTGAAGGTGATGGAGAAGCTCTTCATCCAGCGTGATCTGACCTCCTTCGTCAATCGCGGCGAGGAGGTCATTCCCGCCGTGGTCGAAGCAGCCCCCGTCACCCTCTCGCTCGTCTTCGGCGCGGCCGTCATCTGGGTTGTCTTCGGCATCATCGTCGGCGTGCTCGCGGCCGCCAATCGCGGCGGCATTCTCGACCGATTATTGATGTTCGCCGGTCTCGTCGGCATTTCCATGCCGGTCTTCTGGGTGGGCTCGGTCGCCAATCTCATCACCCAGTCGCGCTTTCACGATACCTGGCTGTTCCACTGGGTTCCGGGGCTCGGCTATACGCCGCTCACACAGAACCCGCTGCTCTGGTTCAAAAGCCTCGTCGTGCCCTGGATCACGCTCGCCATCCTCTATATCGGCCTCTACGGCCGGGTGCTGCGCGCCAATCTGGTGGAAGCCTATCAGGAGGATTTCATCCGCACCGCGCGCGCCAAGGGCCTCAGCGAGACCCGCATCATGTTCCGCCATGCGCTGCGCACCTCGCTCATCACCTTCGTCTCAATGTTCGGGCTGGATTTCGGCGCGCTCGTCGGCGGTGGGGCGCTGCTCACCGAGGTCGTCTTCAACCTCCCCGGTGTCGGGCGGCTCACCTATGTCGCGCTGCAAAGCCTCGACCTGCCCTTCATCATGGCGACCGTGATGTATTCCTCCTTCTTCGTCGTCATCGCCAATGCGGCGGTGGATATCGCCTATGCCTGGCTTGATCCGAGAGTGCGCGATGCCCGTTGATCCCTCCCCCCTTCCGGCGGACCCGCTGCTCGAGGTGCGGGATCTTTCGGTCTCCTTCCGCTCGGAACGCGGCATCATCCGCATTCTGGAGGATGTCTCCTTCACCCTGGGGCACCGGGAGATCCTCTCGATCGTCGGTGAATCGGGCTCCGGCAAGAGCATGACCTCGCTTGCCATCATGCGGCTGATCACCGATCCGAATGCCATCATCTCGGGCGCGATCCGCTATCGCGGGCGGGATCTGCTGCAGCTTTCGCCGCGCGAGATGCGGGATCTCCGCGGGCGGGAGATCGCCATGATCTTCCAGGACCCGATGACGGCGATGACGCCGGTCTATACCATCGGCTGGCAGATCGAGGAGCAGTTGCGCGCGCATCAGAAGCTCTCGCGCCGGGCGGCGCGCGCCCGCGCGGTCGAACTCCTCGGCGAGATGGGCATTCCCGCCCCGGCCAAGGCCGCCACGCGCTATCCGCACCAGCTCTCGGGCGGCTTGCGGCAGCGCGCGATGATCGCCATGGCGCTCTCCTGCAACCCCTCGCTGCTCATCGCCGATGAGCCGACGACCGCGCTCGACGTGACGGTGCAGGCGCAGATCCTCGAACTCATCCAGCGGCTGCGGGCGGATTTCGGCTCCTCGGTCATCCTCATCACGCATGACATGGGGGTGGTCGCCACCGTCTCGGACCGGGTGATGGTGATGTATGCCGGCATCATCGCCGAGCGCGGGCCGAAGCCTGCGGTGCTCGGCGGCCCGCAGCACCCCTATACGCTCGGGCTGCTGCACTCGATCCCGCCGATGCATGGGGAGCGGCCGCACCGCCTGCCCTCCATCCCCGGCAGCCCACCGACGCCGCTGGCGCGCCCCGCCGGCTGCCCCTTCCAGCCGCGCTGCGCCTTCGCCATGGATCGCTGCGCCGAACGCCCGCCGCTCTTCGCCCATGGCAGCCAGGAAGCCTCCTGCTGGCTCGCGGAAGCGGGGGCGCCGGATTGGGCGCATGAGCGAGCGATCCGCCTGGCGGGAGAAGCGGCATGAGCCCGGTGCAGAACCCGCCGATGCTGGAAGCAGCGGGGCTTTCCAAAACCTTCCGGCTGGGCAGCCGCTTCCGGGCGGGCGGCATCCAGCATCTGCAGGCGCTCAAGGATGTCTCCGTCACCGTGCTGCCGGGGGAGGTGCTCGGCCTCGTCGGTGAATCGGGCTGCGGCAAATCCACCCTCGGCCGCTGCCTGCTGCGGCTTTACGACGTGAACGAGGGGCGCATCACCTTCAAAGGGCAGGAGATCACGCATCTCAGCCAGCGGGAGTTGCGGCCGCTGCGCGCCGATATGCAGATGGTCTTCCAAGATCCCTATTCCTCGCTCAACCCGCGCCGGCGGGTGGGCGATCTCATCGCCGAGCCGCTCCGCGTGCACGGGCGGCATTCCGAGCGGGAGATCGCGGCGCGCCTGCAGGAGCTGATGGCTCTGGTCGGCCTCGCCCCTGAATTCCTGACCCGCTTTCCGCACGAATTCTCGGGCGGCCAGCGCCAGCGCATCGGCATCGCGCGGGCCATCGCGCTATCCCCGAGCCTTATCGTCGCCGATGAGCCGGTCTCCGCGCTCGACGTTTCGGTGCAGGCGCAGGTCGTCAACCTCTTCATGGATCTGCAGGAGAAGCTCGGCCTCACCTACGTCTTCATCGCGCATGATCTCTCGGTGGTGCGGCAGATCGCGACGCGCACGGCGGTGATGTATCTCGGCAGCATCGTCGAACTGGGCGAGACCGATCGGGTGCTGCATCACCCGGCGCATCCCTACACGGCGGCCCTCATCTCCGCCGTGCCGGAGCCTGATCCGGCAGGCCAGATCAAGGCGCGCACCATCCTCAAGGGAGAGCCGCCGAGCCCGGTCAACCCGCCCTCGGGCTGCCGCTTCCATACTCGCTGCCCGATCGCCCAGCCCCGCTGCGCCGAGGAGGTGCCGCGCCTCATGCCGCTCGGCGATGGCCGGGCGGCTGCCTGCCACTTCCCGCTCGACGGCAAGGCGGCGCCGCTCGGGTAGGGCCGGCGGCGAGGCCCGCACCGGCGGCCGCAGGCATGGCCGTTCGCCGCCGGGCGGGTCGTTCACCGGCATCCCCTGGCCGGATGACGTCATCCGCCCAGGATCGGCGCTAAGTGGCGATCTCCAAGGTGCTGCCGGCCTCTTCGAGCAATTGCGCGATATGCTCGGGCGGCGGCGCATCGGTATAGAGCGCCGAGATCTGCCCGAGATGCCCGACCCGGACGAGTGCCGGCCGGCCGAACTTCGAATGATCGGCCAGCAGGAAGACGCGCCGCGAATTGCGGATGATCGCTTGCGTGCACATCACCTCATCGAGGTCGTAGTCGAAGAGGCCGCCATCCTTGTCCACGCCCGAGACCCCGATGATGCCGATATCGGCGCGGAACTGCTCGAACATCTGCACGGCGAGATGCCCGGTGACGGCGCCATCGCGGTTGCGCACCTTGCCCCCGGCGATGACGATCGAGCAGCGCGGATTGTCGCTCAGGATCTTCGCGACATTGATGTTGTTGGTGATGACTTGCAGGTTTTCGTGCGAAAGGAGGGCGCGCGCCGCCTGCTCGGTGGTGGTGCCGATATTGATGAAGAGGGAGGCATTCTCCGGCACGTCCTGGGCGACGAGGGCGGCGATACGCTGCTTGGCGGTGAGGTTCACCACCTGCCGCCGCTCGTATTCCATATTCTCGATCGAGGAGGAGAGGCCGGCGCCGCCGCGATAGCGCGACAGCCGCCCTTCGGAAGCGAGGATGTTCACGTCGCGCCGGATGGTCTGCACCGTCACGCCGAAATGTTGCGCCAGCGCTTCGATCGTCTGAAAGCCGCGTTTGGAGACGAGATCGATGATGCCGCTCAGCCGGTCCTCGCTGTTCTGCTTCTCTGACAAGCGCCTCACCTCATTGCTTTTGCTCATCATAAGAGTTGCCCGCGGCCGGCACCAGGGAGGCGCGACGGCGCGGCCATGTTGCAGCGCGAAAAAGCGCCGGGGATGAAATTGCGAATACACGGAGAAACGAACCGGCGCATTTTCGCTTGCGAACATCACCGCGTCTGGTTTATGGATCGATAGAACAGAACGGACCGATTGAGCCCATCAATCGGCCAAATGAGGGGAAACGCGGCCGGTGCTTCAGCGACTAACGCCAGGCGAGCCCGTTGATCTTTTGGTGGTGGGCGGCGGCGTCAATGGCGCCGCCATCGCCCGGGATGCCGCCGGGCGCGGGCTTTCGGTGCGGCTGCTGGAACAGCATGATCTGGCGCAGCATACCTCCTCGGCGAGCACGAAGCTCATCCATGGCGGCTTGCGCTATCTCGAATTCTATGAGTTCCGCCTGGTTCGCGAAGCGCTGATGGAGCGCGAGCGGCTGCTCGCAATCGCGCCGCATATCATCTGGCCGCTGGAATTCGTGCTGCCCCATGCGAAGCATCTGCGCCCGGCCTGGATGATCCGCGCCGGCCTCTTCCTTTACGACCATCTCGCCCGCCGCAAACGGCTCCCTGCCTCGCGGGCGGTGTCCTTCAAGAGCCATCCGGCCGGCCAGGTGCTGCAACCCGCCTATCGCCGCGGCTTCGCCTATGCCGATTGCTGGGTCGAGGATTCCCGCCTCGTCGTGCTCAACGCGCTCGACGCGGCGGAGCGCGGCGCCGTCATCTCCCCGCGCTGCAAGCTGCTCTCGGCGCGGCCGGTGGAGGGGCTGTGGCAGGCCGAGACGGAGGCAGGGCGTGTCACGGCGCGCGCGCTCGTCAACGCCGCGGGGCCCTGGGTTGCCGATGTTCTCAACCGAAAGCTCGGCCACAATGCCGAAAGCACGGTACGGATGATCAAGGGCAGCCATATCGTGACGCGGCGGCTGCATGAGGGGGACTATGCCTTCATCCTGCAGAACCCGGACGGGCGTATCGTCTTCGTCATCCCCTATGAGCGGGATTTCTCCCTCATCGGCACGACCGATACGCCCTTCGACGCCGATCCCGCCCTCGTCGAGATTTCGCCGGAGGAGACCGAATACCTCTGCGAAAGCGTCAGCCGCTATTTCCGCAAGCCAGTGACGGCGGCAGACGTCGTCTGGTCCTATGCCGGCGTCCGGCCGCTCTATGACGATCATGCCGCCGAGGCGCGCGCGGTGACGCGGGATTACGTGCTCGATCTCAAGCATGATGCATCAACGCCGCCGCTGCTCTCCGTCTTCGGCGGCAAGATCACGACCTCGCGCAAGCTCGCCGAGCATGCGCTCGAGAAGCTGCTGCCCGCCATGGGCCGCCCGGTCGGCCCATCCTGGACCGGGCGCGAGGCGCTGCCGGGCGGCGATTTCGCGGATTTCGACGCCTATCTCGCGCAGTTCCGCGGAGAGTATCCGGCGCTTCCCGGCGCCCTGGCGCACCGCCTGGTGCGCGCCTACGGCACCCGTGCCGCGCGTTTCGCCGGGCAGGACATGGGGGAGGATCTCGGCGGCGGGCTCAGCGAGGCGGAGGTCGCCTATCTCGCGGGGCAGGAATGGGCGCGCACATCAGAGGATATCCTCTGGCGCCGCTCCCGCCTCGGGCTGCACGTGCCAGAGGGCACCGCCGCCCGGCTCGATTCCTATCTCGCGGGGCTGCGGGTGAACAGCTGACGAGACCAAGACCAAGACCAAGACCAAGACCAACAGAGGGAGGATGACCAGCATGAGCAGATATGTCGGCGCGATCGACCAGGGGACCACCAGTTCGCGCTTCATCGTTTTCGACAAGACCGGCAACATCGTCTCGGTCGCGCAGAAGGAACATCAGCAGATCTACCCGAAGCCGGGCTGGGTGGAGCATGATCCGGTGGAGATCCTGAACAACACCAACGAGGTGATCGGCGCGGCGCTGGCCCGCGCCGGGCTCGCCCCGGGCGATCTCGCCGCCGTTGGCATCACCAACCAGCGCGAAACCACGCTGTTGTGGGACAGGCGCACCGGCCGGCCGCTCTACAATGCCCTCGTCTGGCAGGATACGCGGGTGGATGGCTACGTCGCCGAATTCGCGGCCGAAGGCGGGCAGAACCGCTTCCGCAGCAAGACCGGCCTGCCGCTTGCGAGCTATTTCTCCGGCCTCAAGCTGCGATGGCTGCTCAATAACGTCGAAGGCGCGCGGGAGAAGGCGGCCGCCGGCGATGCCCTCTTCGGCACGATCGACAGCTGGTTGACATGGCACCTGACCGGCGGGGTCGAAGGCGGCGTCCACATCACCGATGTCACGAATGCGAGCCGCACGCAGCTCATGAACCTCGCGACCTGCGATTGGGATGAGGAGATGCTCGCCGCCTACGGCATTCCGCGCGCCTGCCTGCCGCGCATCCTGCCGTCTTCGACGCTCTATGGCGAAATCCGCATCCCGGCGCTGCGCGGCGCCAAGCTCACCGGTATCCTCGGGGATCAGCAGGCCGCCCTCGTCGGCCAGACCTGCTTTTCGCCGGGGGAAGCCAAGAATACCTACGGCACCGGCTGCTTCATGCTGATGAATACCGGCACCGATCCCGTGCAGTCGAAAGCCGGGCTGCTCACCACGCTCGCCTATCAGTTCGAGGGCGGCAAGCCGCATTACGCGCTCGAAGGCGCGATCGCCATCACCGGCGCGCTCGTGCAATGGCTGCGTGACAACCTCAAGCTGTTCGACGTGGCGCCGCAGATCGAACCCTTGGCGCGGAGCGTGCCGGATAATGGCGATGTCTATATCGTGCCGGCCTTCTCCGGCCTCTACGCGCCCTATTGGAAGGAAAGTGCCCGCGGCGTCATCGCCGGCCTCACCCGCTTCGCGACGCGCGCCCATCTCGCCCGCGCGGCCCTGGAGGCGACCGCCTATCAGACGCTTGACGTGGTCTCCGCCATGGAAGCCGATAGCGGCATCAAGCTCTCCAGCCTCAAGACCGATGGCGGCATGGTCGCCAACGAACTCCTGATGCAGTTCCAGGCGGATATCCTGGACGTGCCGGTGGTGCGGCCGAAAGTGACCGAGACGACGGCGCTCGGCGCGGCCTATGCCGCGGGCCTCGCCGTCGGTTACTGGCGCAACACGGAGGATCTGCGCAGTAACTGGGGCGTGGACAAGACATGGACGCCGAACCTCCCCGCCGAGAAGCGCGACGCCTATCGCAAGTCATGGAAGAAGGCGGTGCAGAGGTCGTTCGACTGGGTTGATTGAACAAAAACAAGAAATACCTGGGGAGGAAACAATGAATGCAAATGTAAGCGAACGCGCGGCGGAGATCGGCACCCAGTCGATACCCGCGCCCCGGTTCGGCATCAAACACGGGTGGCGGGCGAAATCGGTATGGTCCGAACTCCTGTCGGAGTTCCTCGGCTGCCTCGTGCTCATCGCCTTCGGGGATGGCGTCGTCGCGGTCGCGGTCGCCGGGCTCACCGAATCGGGCCGCACCCTCGTCATCTTCCAGGGGGCGGGCGGCTGGCTCCTGATCACCTGGGGCTGGGCGATGGCCGTCGTCATGGCGGTCTATGTCGCGGGCGGGGTCAGCGGCGCGCATCTCAATCCCGCCGTCACGCTCGCTTTCGCGACCAAGGGGGATTTCCCCTGGCGCAAGGTGGTGCCCTATTGGGCGGCGCAGATCGCGGGCTGCTTCACCGGCGCCGCTCTCGTGATGCTCGACTACTTCAAGGCGATCAATGCCTGGAACATGGGCCATCACGTGGTTGATCGGGCATCCGCCGCCGGCCTCACCACCTTCAGCATCTTCGCGACCTTCCCGGCGAGCTATCTCGGCGGGCAGCTCGGTCTCGCCTTCGTCGATCAGCTGCTCGGCACCTTCTTCCTGGTTCTCTTCGTGCTCGCCATCATCGATGGCACCAATACCGGCCCGCAATCGAATATGGGGCCCTTCATGGTCGGCATGGCGGTCGCCGCGATCGGCATGTCCTTCGGCGTCGATGCGGGCTACGCGATCAACCCGGCACGCGATTTCGGGCCGCGGCTCTTCGCCTGGCTCGCCGGTTGGGGGCCGAACGCCTTCCCCGGGCTGCAGGGCTATTGGTGGGTGCCGATCCTCGGGCCCATGGCCGGCGGCGTGCTCGCGATCTATGTCTATAAGTGGTTCATCGCCGACACGCTCAGCGCGCGGGCCGCGCTGATGAAGCCGGCGCGGCCGGCGCAGGAGGAGACGAGCCTCGGCTTCAGCCTCGAACGGCTGCAGCAGGTTCTGGACGACGTGAAGCAGAAGCACGGTTCCGCCACCTGATCGGCGGCCTGGCAGCGGCATGGGCGGCAGCGGCCTCGCCTGGCCGCTGCCGCCGGCGTTGATCGTCTTTCACCCGGATCCTGGAGGCCTTCATGAAAAAGTTCATCAACGCGCCCGATCACGTCGTGCAAGAGGCGCTGGCCGGCATGGCGCTCGCCCATCCCGGTCTTCTCACGGTGCGCTTCGAGCCCACCTTCATCATGCGCGCCGATGGCCCGGTGCCGGGCAAGACGGCGCTGCTTTCGGGCGGCGGCTCGGGGCATGAGCCGATGCACGGCGGCTTCGTCGGCCGCGGCATGCTCGATGCCGCCTGCCCCGGCGCGGTCTTCACCAGCCCGACGCCCGACCAGATCCTGGCCGCGACCGAGGCCGTGCAGGCCGGCGCCGGCGTGCTCCACATCGTCAAGAACTACACCGGCGACGTGCTGAATTTCGAGATGGCCGCGGATCTCGCCAAGGAGGCGGGAATCCCGGTCGAAGCCGTCGTCATCGATGATGACGTGGCGGTGCAGGACAGCCTCTATACCGCCGGGCGGCGCGGCGTCGGCGGCACCGTGCTCGCCGAGAAGATCTGCGGCGCGGCGGCGGAGGCGGGGTGGGATCTCGCCGCCCTCGCCGGGCTCTGCCGCCGGGTCAATGCCAATGTCCGCTCCATGGGTGTCGCCCTCACCCCCTGCACGGTGCCGCATGCCGGCAAGCCGAGCTTCACCCTCGGCGAGGATGAGATGGAATTCGGCGTCGGCATCCATGGCGAGCCGGGGCGGAAGCGCATCAAGATGGAAAGCGCCGATCGTGTGGCCGAGATGCTGATGGAGCCGATCCTCGCCGATCTGCCCTTCAAGGCGGGGGATAGCGTGCTGCTCTTCGTCAACAGCCTCGGCGGCACGCCGCTGATGGAGCTTTACGTGCTCTACCGCAAAGCCGCGGAAATCGCGGCTGCGCACGGCCTCACCATCGCGCGCTCGCTCGTCGGGCCCTATATCACCAGCCTCGAGATGGCCGGCACCTCGCTGTCCCTGCTGAAGCTCGATGCGGATATGCTCGGCTTCTGGGATGCGCCGGTGGTGACGCCGGCGCTTCGCTGGGGCGCCTGACGGCCAGCAAGGCAAGGGCGCGCGGAAAGCGTGCAGCGGCAAGCAGGGGAGGAGAGGGCGATGGCCGAGGTTTTGGACGTGGCGGTGCTGACGGCCTGGCTCACGCGGGCGGAGAAGCTCATCGTCGCGCGGCAGGCCTATCTGTCAGATCTCGATGCAGCGATCGGCGATGGCGATCACGGCGCCAATCTCGCGCGCGGCTTCCAGGCGGTCATCGCCAAGCTCGGCACGCCGGAAGATCCGGCAGCCCTCTTCAAGACCGTCGGCATGCGGCTGATCGGCACCGTGGGCGGCGCCTCCGGCCCGCTCTACGGCTCCTTCTTCATCGAGATGGCCAAGGCGGCGGCCGGCAAGCCGGTGCTGAACCTTGCCGATTGGCGCGCGGTCTTCGCCGCCGGGGTGCAGGGCGTGGCGGCCCGCGGCAAGGCGGTGGCGGGGGAGAAGACGATGCTCGATGCGCTCGGCCCGGCGGCGGCGGCGCTCGGCACCGCGCCCGATCTCGCCGCCGCCCTCGCGGCCTCGGCCGAAGCCGCCGAGGCAGCGGCCGAGGGCACGGCGCCGCTCGTCGCCCGCAAGGGCCGCGCCTCCTATCTCGGGGAGCGGTCGGCCGGGCATGTCGATCCCGGTGCCGCCTCCTCAGCCCTGCTGCTCGCAGCACTCGCCAAAGCGGCCAAGGCCGGCGCGGGCGCGGCGCGGGCCCATTGAAACCGCCGCCGCGCTCCAGAGAGCTTCCCCATGGTCAAGGCCCGGATCGCCCTGCTGCTGGTCTCCCATAGCCTCGCTCTCGCCGCCGCCACCGAGGCGCTGGTGCGGCAGATGACGGAGGATCGCCTGCCGATCGCGCTTGCCGCCGGGACCGGGCCGGAGCGGGCGGAGCTTGGCACCGATCCGCTCGCCATTCTGGAGGCGGCTGAAAGCCTCGCGGCGTGCGAGAGCATCCTCGTGCTGATGGATGTGGGCAGCGCCGTGCTGAGCGCGGAAATGGCGCGCGATCTCGCCGAGGAGCCGCTGCGGGGGAAGCTGCATCTCTGCGCCGCCCCTTTTGTCGAGGGCGCTCTGGCGGCCGGCGTCGCGGCGGCGGCGGGGCTCGCGGTCGCGGCGGTCGCAGCGGAGGCGGAGAGCGGGCTGCTGCCGAAGCAGGCAGCCCTGGGTGAGGCACCGGCGGCCGCGGGTGCGGCCTCACCGCCGGAAACGGCGCCCTCGGCTGAGGGCATTCTGCGCACCGTCACGCTTCAGGATCCGCAGGGGCTGCACCTCCGCCCGGCGGCCGGGTGCGTTGCCGCCGCCGCGCGTTTCTCGGCGCGGGTGACGCTCGGCTTCCAGGGGCGCGAGGCGGGGCTCGAAAGCCTCACCGGGCTCATGGCGCTTGGCGTGCCGGGCGGCGGCGAGGTCATGATCCGCGCAAGCGGGCCGCAGGCCGCGGCGGCGGCCGAGGCGATCGCCGGCATCCTCGGCGCCGCATCCGCGGCGGGCGCCGAGGCCGAGGCGGCGGCCCCGCCCGATGCCGCCGGGCGGCAGGGGCTACTGCCCATCGCCCCCGGGCGGATCGCCGGGCCGCTCTTCCTCGCCCGCCGGGAATTGCCGCCGCTGCCCGCAGCCCCGGCGCTGCCGCCCGCGGAAGGCTGGGCGCAGCTGGAGCGGGCCATCGCCACCGCAAGCGCGGCGCTGGCGGGAGAGGGCATCCTGGCGGCGCAGGCGGCCTTGCTGGCCGATCCCGCCATCCTGGAGCCCACCCGGCACGGCGTCTTCGCCGAGCGGCTGCATCCGGCGGTGGCCTGGAACCGGGCGATCGAACAGGCCGCCGCCGGCTATGCGGCGCTGGAAAGCCCCTATCTGCGGGCGCGTGCGCAGGATGTGCGGGAGGTCGGGCACAGCGTGCTCGCCCTGCTGCTCGGCGGTAGCGGCCTCGCCTGGCCGGAAACCCCGGCGATCATCCTGGTCGATGAGCTGAGCGCGGCCGAGGCGGCCGCCCTGCCGCCCACCGTCCTCGGCGTGCTCGATCGGCGGGGCGGCCGCACCAGCCACGCGGCCATTCTCCTGCGCGCCGCCGGCCTGCCCTGCCTCGGCGGTGTCACGCTCGATCCGCCGCCGCGCGCGGTCGCTTTCGACGGCGGGACCGGGGAGCTGATCGCCGACCCCGATGCCGAGACGCAGGCGCGCTTCCAGCCCACGGCCGCCAGCGGCGCGGCGGAGGGGGCAGCGGGCCCGGCGTGCCTGGCCTTGCCGGATGGCACGCGGCTGGAATTCTGGGCCAATGTCACCGGGGCGGCGGATGCCGCCCGCGCCGCCCGCGCCGGCGCCTTCGGCATCGGCCTCGCCCGCACCGAGATGCTCTTCCTCGATCGGGCGGATTGTCCGGCGGAAGAAGAGCAGGCGGCGCGTATCGGCGCCATGCTGGCCCCCTTCAAGGGCCGGCCGGTTACCGTCCGACTGCTCGATGCCGGGGCGGATAAGCCCGTGCCCTTCCTGCGGCTCGCGCCCGAGGAGAACCCGGCGCTCGGCGTGCGGGGCGTGCGCGCCCTGCTCGGCGCGGCGGATTTCACCCGTGCCCATCTGCGCGCCATCCTGCGCGGCGGGCGCGGGCATGATCTGCGGGTGATGGTGCCGATGGTGACCTTCCCGGAGGAGATGCTCCGCATCCGCGCCTGGCTGGCCGAGGCCGTGCGCGAGCTTGGGGAGGCTGCGGTGCCGCCGCTCGGCGCGATGGTCGAGGTTCCGGCAGCCGCGCTCAGTCTCGCCGAGCTGGTGCCCTGCTGCGATTTCTTCTCGATCGGCACCAACGACCTCACGCAATACGTCATGGCGGCGGAGCGTGGCCATCCCGCACTTGGCGCCTTTGCCGATCCGTCCCACCCGGCGGTGCTCGATCTTTGCGCGCGGGTGGTGCGCGATGCGGGGGAGCGTCCGGTCTCGGTCTGTGGCGAGGCCGCGGGGGATCCGGCGGCCGCGCGCCTGCTCGTGCGTGCCGGCATCCGCAAGCTCTCGATGGGGGCGGCGCGGCTCGGCGCTGTGCGCGCCCTCTGGCAGCCGGCACCCTCGGCCGCCGCGCCTGAAGCCGCGCGGTGACGAGCCCGCAGCATTGCCGCCCGTCGCAGAGGGGCAGGTGAGGCGGTAGGGGAGCCCCGCGCTACCGCGTCGCGCGCAGCTGCACCGGCATGATATCGGTGAACTGGCCGACATCGGCGGCGAGGCCCGGCATCGCCGGGGAGGCGTAGCAGGCGGTGAGCGCCGCTTCGTCGCGGTAGCGGCATTCGCAGATGGCGATGGTGCCGCTCTCCTGCCGCGGCGGGAAGAAGGCCTCGGCGCTGGTAAGGCCCAGCGGGCCGAAGAGCCGGCGCAGCATCGGCAGATGCCGCTCCAGGTAATAGGCGCGGTCGAAGCGCGAGTCGGCGCTGCCCTGGTAGGTGACGAAGATGATCACCTCGCCGTTTCGGCCATAGTCAGACATCGTTGCAGGTCCTTCACCCAAGCGCTCTGCCGCAGGCTGGACCGGTTCTGCGGTTCTTTGAAGGCAGCTGCAAGCTTGGCTGCCCTGGCCCGAACGCCGCCACGCGCAGCCCCGCCCCGCTCCCATCGCCCGCCCATCGTCATGGCGGCGGGGCTTCCAAGGGATAGGGGGGTAGGGTATAGCGGCCGGATGGCCCATACCATTCGAGACAAGCAGCGCCTGCTGGCGCGCGTGCGCCGCATCCGCGGCCAGGCGGAAGCGATCGAGCGCGCGCGCGAGACGGAGGCGGGGTGCGAGAAGGTCATGCACCTGCTCGCCGCCATGCGCGGCGCCACGGCCGGGTTGATGGCGCAGATCGTCGAGGATCACGTCCTCCATCATCTGGTCGATCGCGAGGCGCATCCGGGCGCGTTCAACGAGGATGCGGCGGAGCAGCTGCTCGAAGTCGTCCGCAGCTATTTGAGGTGAGCGCATGCGCTTGAACCAGGAGATGGCCGCTGCCGGCCACGACCATATCTTCCTCGGCGCCGACCATGCCCGGAGCGAGCGGCGGACCTGGTGGGTGATCTGGCTCTGCGGCGCGATGATGGTGGCCGAGATCGTCGGCGGCTGGATGTTCGGCTCGATCGCGCTCATCGCCGATGGCCTGCATATGAGCACGCATGCCGGCGCCCTGCTGCTCGCCGCCCTCGCCTACCGCTATGCGAGGCGCCACGCGCGTGATCCGCGCTTTTCCTTCGGCACCGGCAAGTTCGGCGATCTCGCCGGCTTCACCAGCGCCATCATCCTCGCCATGATCGCCCTGCTGATCGGCTTCGAGGCGCTTCGCCGCTTCCTCGCCCCGGTGCCGATCCACTTTGCCGAGGCGATCCCCATCGCCTGCCTCGGGCTCGTCGTGAATATCGCGAGCGCGGTGCTGCTCGCCGGCGGGCATGATCACGGGCATGGGCACGGCCACGCGCACGGACATGGCCACGGGCATGGGCACGGCCATGCGCATGACCATGATGAGGAGAGCCATCTTCTGCAGACCGCGGCGGGCGAGATCCGGCTCGCGATCTTCGAGGATGGCGTGCCGCCGCGCTTCCGCCTGCAGGGCGCGGCCGCCCAGCCGCTTGCCGCCGATGCGGTGACGATCGAAACCCTGCGGCCCGATGGCACCCGCCAGAGCTTCGCCTTCGCGGCGCGCGACGGCTACCTCGAATCGCATGACGAGATCCCCGAACCGCATGCCTTCACCGCCCGGCTGCTGCTCGCCGGCGCGGCGCATGAGGTGGTTTTCGAGGAACACGACCATGCCAATGCCGCCGCCGGGCGAGACAACAACATGCGCGCCGCCGTCGTCCACGTGGCCGCGGATGCCGCCGTCTCGCTGCTCGTGATCATCGGCCTGCTGCTCGCCCGCGCCTTCGGCTGGCTATGGATGGACCCGCTGGCCGGGCTCGTCGGCGCCGTCGTCATCGCGGGTTGGGCCTGGGGGCTCATCCGCGATACCGGCGGCATTCTTCTGGACATGACGCCCGATCCGGCGTTGGCCGGGAAGCTGCGCGAGGCAATCGAGCGGGATGGCGATGCGCTGGCCGATCTGCATCTCTGGCGGCTCGGCCCCGGCCATCTCGGCGCGATCCTCGCGATCGTCACCGCAAGCGCCCGCTCGGCCGAGGATTACCGCCAGCGGCTCGGCCGCTTCAAATCCCTCTCGCATCTGACGATCGAGGTGCGCCCCTTCCAGCCGTACGCGGCCCGGCCTGACGCGGCTCATCCGCCGGAAGGCTGAGGCAGGGCTCCCGCGAAAGCGGCAGCAGGCTTGCGCGGACCCGAGCGGCAATCAGCCGCGGGCGGCCAGGGCTGCCGTCAGCGTATTGCGCAGCAGGCAGGCGATCGTCATCGGCCCGACGCCGCCCGGCACCGGGGTGATGCGGCCCGCGACCTCCACCGCCTCCGCGAAGGCGACATCGCCCACCAGCCGCGTGCCCCCGCCTTCGCCTGCGATGCGATTGATGCCGACATCGATCACCGTGGCCCCCGGCTTGATCCAGCTCCCGCGCACCATCTCCGGCCGGCCCACGGCGGCGACGAGGATATCCGCCTCGCGGCAGACGGATGGCAGATCGCGCGTGCGGGAATGGGCGATGGTGACGGTGCAATTCTCCTGCAGCAGCAGTTGCGCCATCGGCTTGCCGACGATGTTGGAGCGGCCGAGCACAACCGCGCGCAGCCCGGTGAGATCGCCGAGCGCGTGCTTGAGCATGAGCAGGCAGCCGAGCGGGGTGCAGGGGGTGAGGGCGGGCAGCCCCGTCGCCAGCCGCCCGGCATTGATGACGTGAAAGCCATCCACATCCTTGGCCGGCGCCACGGCATCGAGCACCCGGGCGCTCGCGATATGCGGCGGCAGCGGCAGCTGCACGAGGATGCCGTGCACCGCCGGATCGTCGTTCAGCTCGGCGATGAGGCTGAGGAGGGCTTGCTCGCTGGTCTCCGTGGGCAGGCGGAATTCGAAAGATTCCATCCCCGCCTCGCGCGTGGTGCGGGCCTTGTTGCGGACATAGACCTGGCTTGCCGGATCTTCCCCCACCAGCACCACGGCGAGCCCCGGCACCCGGCCGCCGGCGGCGCGGATCGCCGCGACCTCCGCCGCCACCTCTGCCACCACTCGGCCTGCGAAGGCTTTCCCGTCGATGATCTCAGCCGCCATGAAGCACCACCCTTAATCGGTGAAGACGACGGTCTTGCCGCCATTGAGGATGACCCGGCCATCGAGATGATAGCGCACCGCCCGCGCCAGCACCCGCCGCTCGATATCCCGCCCCTTGCGCACCAGATCGTCCGGCGTGTCGCCATGCGAGATGCGTTCCACGTCCTGCTCGATGATCGGGCCTTCATCGAGGTCGCTCGTCACGTAATGGGCGGTGGCGCCGATCAGCTTCACCCCGCGGGCATGCGCCTGGTGATAGGGCTTGGCGCCTTTGAAGCCGGGCAGGAAAGAGTGGTGGATGTTGATGCAACGGCCCGAGAGCTTGGCGGTGAGCCCGTCGGAGAGAACCTGCATGTAGCGGGCGAGGACGACGAGATCGGTCCGCGTCTCGCGCACCAGATCCCACAGCTCGGTCTCCTGCTCCATCTTGGTATCCTTGGTGACGGGCAGGTGATGGAAGCGGATGCCGGCGAAATCCACCCCGGCATAGGTCTCGCGCGGGTGGTTGGCGACGATCGCGGTAATCTCCATCGGCAGCTCGCCGTTCCGCCAGCGATAGAGCAGATCGACCATGCAATGATCGAACTTCGAGACGAGGATCATCACCCGGCGGCGCTCCAGCCGGTCCCTCAGCAGCCAGTTCATCGCGAAGCGCTCGGCGACGGCACGGAACTCCTCGCGAAACCGCTCGGCATAGCCGTCCGGCGCCGCTTCCGGCGTGAAGACGACGCGCATGAAGAAGCGCCCGCTCTCGGTATCGTCGAACTGCTGGGCTTCGAGGATATTGCCGCCCGCCTCGAAGAGGAAGGTGGTCACGGCGGCGACGATCCCGGGCCGGTCGGGGCAGGCGATGGTGAGCACATATTGAGGCTGAAGGCTGGATGGCGGGGCCATGGACGCGTCTTTCAGGTCAAGATGATAGGGTTCGGTGCGCCGGAGGATGGGGCATCCGCGCCCCGCGGCGGGCGCACGCATGCGACCTCGGATTTGGCTGTTTGCGCCCGGCCTAGCCTTTCTTCGCGGCGGCCGGCGCCTCGGCCAGCAGCAGCGCGAGCGGATCGATCGTATGGCGGTGGCGGGCCTTGGCCGCGAGATAGGCGCGGTTCGCCGCCGTCACATAGACCCCGGTGCGCCGCACTTCCGCAACCGTTACGCCGGCGGCTTCGAGCTGGGCCACCTTGTCCGGATTATTGGTCAAGAGCCGGATGGCGGTGATGCCGAGCGCTTGCAGCATGCGCGCGCCGATCGTGTAGTTCCGCCCATCCTCGGGCAGGTTGAGCCAGCGATTGGCGGTGAAGGTGTCGATGCCCTGATCCTGCAGGCGATAGGCGTCGAGCTTGGCATAGAGCCCGATGCCGCGCCCCTCCTGGCGGAGATAGAGGAGGATGCCGCCTTCCTCCGCCAATTGCCCGATCGCCTCCTGCAGCTGGGCGCCGCAATCGCAGCGGGCGGAGGCGAAGATGTCTCCCGTCAGGCATTCCGAATGCAGCCGCACCAGCGGCGGCTTGCCGGCTTCGGGATGGCGGCCGGCGAAACGGATCGCGACATGCTCATGCCCGTCCTCGAACCCGTCGAAGCCCATGAATTCGGCAGGCACGCCGTCCGGCCCGAGCGGGATCGTGACCGAAGCGCGGGGGCGAAGCTCAGCCATGGCCGGTTCCGGCAGGGCGATCGGTTGCATATGCGTCATGAAACGGGCGGCCTCGCGGCGGCGGGCTCGGCCGCCGAACGGATGTCATAGGTCTCCAGAACATCCTCCTCATACTCCTGCCGGGCCAAAAGTCGCAGGCGTATAGCGTCTGCCAGCCTTGAGATGCCAAGGCCTTGAAGCGCCGGCAAGCCGCTGTCGCCGAGCAGCAGCGGCGCGCGGTGCCAGGCGAGCCGATCGACGAGCCCGGCGCGGAACAGCCCGCCCGCGAGCTTCGCCCCGCCTTCGTTGAGGATGCTGGTGAGCCCGAGGGTCTTGAGCGCGGCGAGGCCGGCCGCGAGATCGAGGGTGCCATCGGCGCCGCGCGGGATGCTGAGGAGGCTCACGCCGGCGTCGCGCAGCGCCGCGGCCCGTGCCGGCGGCGCATCCTCGGCGGCGAGCAGGACGAGGGGGTGGCGCGCGGCCTGGCGCACAAGCTGGCTCGCAGGCGGGGTGCGAAGCGCGCTATCGGCCACCACCCGCCAGCGGGGCCGATCCTCAAAGCCCGCAATGCCGCAGCGCAGGCCCGGATCGTCGGCGAGCACGGTGCCGATGCCGACCAGCACGGCATCATGCTCGGCCCGCATGCGCTGCACCACCTGCCGCGCGCCGGGCCCGGTGATCCAGCGGCTTTCCCCGCCGCGCGTGGCGATGCAGCCATCGAGCGTCACCCCGAGCTTTACGGTCAGCCAAGGCCGGCCCATGCGCTGGGCGGTGAGGAAGCCGCGCAGGATCTCGGCCGCGTCCTGCTCCATGAGCCCGGTATCAACCACGATGCCCGCCGCCCGCAGCATGGCGATGCCGCGGCCTTGCACACGGGGATCGGGGTCATGCGCATAGGCGACAACGACGCGGCCGATCCCGGCCGCGATCAGCGCCGCGGCGCAAGGCGGCGTGCGGCCATGATGCGAACAGGGTTCGAGCGTCACGTAAGCCGTGGCCCCGCGGGCGGCCGCCCCCGCCTCGGCCAGCGCCACGGCCTCCGCATGCGGCCGGCCGCCGGGCTGGGTCGCCCCGCGCGCGATGATCGCTTCGCCTTGCGCGATGACGCAGCCGACAGCCGGATTGGGCGCGGTGGTGCCGAGGGCGCCCCGCGCCTCGCCCAGGGCCGCCAGCATCATCCGCCGATCCGTGACGCTCCATTCAGCCATGCGCGGCACGATCCTCCGGAGGCCAGGGAAGCGCAAGCACCGCCGTGCCGATGGCGAAGCCGAGCGCGCCGCCGGCCAGGATGTCGCTCAGGAAATGGATATTGCCGCAGAGCAGGCCGAGGGCGGTGAGCGCGACGAGCGCCGCCCAGAGCGGGCGGTGGCGCGGCTGCCGCCACCAGAGCACGCCGATGACGGCCGCGATCGCCGCCGTATGGCCGGAGGGGAAGGAGGACCAGCCCGCCCCGCCATGGAAGGGATGGAAGCCATAGACCCCGTCGCGGATGAGGGAAGGATTGCCGTCAACCCAGGTTTCCGGCCAGGTGCGGCCGGCGAAGGCCTTGAGCATGTCCTTGGCGGCGATGGTGAGCCCGGTGGCGAGGCCGCAGGCGATGGCGAGCCAGCCGCGCGAAGCCGGCCGCCAGCCGCAGACGCCGCTGATCGCCGCGAAGCCGAGGCCGGGCAGCGCGAAGGTCAGCGGCACCTGGCCGATCGCGGCGAGGAGGAGGAACCAGGGGCTATGGTGAAAGAGCCGGTGCATGAGGAAGGCCGCCGGCCGGTCGAGCCAGAGGTAGGAGGCGCAGACCGCGAGCAACACGCCAGCGGCAGCGAGCCCAAGCCCGCGCGGCGTGATGCGCGGCGGCGCGGCCGCGCCGCTCACCCCCGGTTGCGCAACAGGCGCGCCTTGTCCCGCTGCCAATCCCGCGCGGCGACGGCGGCCCGCTTATCGGCCTTCTGCTTGCCTTCACCCACGCCGAGCAGAACCTTGGCGCGGCCACGCTCGTTGAAATGAATGTCGAGCGGCACGAGGGTGATGCCATTGCGCGCGATCTGCCCGGCGAGCTGGTTGATCTGCTTGGCCTTGAGCAGCAGCTTGCGCGGCGCCCGCGGCTCGAAGCGGGAGAGCACGCCCGCCTGATATTCCGGGATATAGGCGTTGAACAGCCACATCTCGCCATCGCGCTCGCCGGCCCAGGCCTCGGTCAGCGTCGCGCGGCCATGGCGGAGGGATTTGACCTCCGCCCCCTTCAGCACGATCCCGGCCTCCACCGTTTCGCGGATCGCGTAGTCGAACCGCGCCTTGCGATTCTGCGAGGCGATGCCGTGCGAGATGAGGCCGGATTTCGACTTTTCCCTGCTCTCCGCCATGGTCAGTTGAGCAGCCCCGCCGCCACCATGGCGGCGCGCACCTGCTCGCGCACCGGCGGCGAGACGGGAGCGAGCGGCAGCCGGCAATCGGGCGCGCCGAAGCCGAGGAGGTGGGCGGCGTATTTCACCGGGCCCGGGTTGGTCTCGGCGAACATCGCATCATGCAGCGGCACCAACCGGTTCTGAATCGCCATGGCGCGCGCCAGATCCCCCTGCTGCCAGGCGCTATGCATCTCGGACAGCAGGCGCGGCGCGACATTGCCGGTGACGGAAATGCAGCCCACCCCGCCCGAGGCGAGGAAGGCGAGGGCGGTGTGATCCTCGCCCGAAAGCTGGCAGAATTCCTCGCCGCAGGCGGCGCGGGTATGCAGCGGGCGGGTGAGATTGGCGGTCGCGTCCTTCACGCCGACGATATTGGGATGGCGGGCGAGCCGCGCCATGGTCGCGACACTCATATCCACCACGCTGCGGCCGGGGATATTGTAGATCACCACCGGAATATCGGCCTGATCGGCGATCGTGCGGAAATGCAGGTAGAGACCTTCCTGCGTCGGCTTGTTGTAATAGGGCGTCACCACCAGCACCGCATCGGCGCCGGCCTTGCGGGCGTGCTGGGCGAGGCTGACCGCCTCGGCCGTGCTGTTGGAGCCGGCCCCCGCGATGACCGGCACGCGGCCACGGGCGATGGCGATGGTGATCTCGACCACCCGGCGATGCTCGGCATGGCTGAGGGTGGGCGATTCGCCGGTGGTGCCGACCGGCACGAGCCCGTGCGTGCCCTCGCCGATCTGCCAATCGACGAAACGCTCCAGCGTTTTTTCATCGACCGCGCCATCCTCCAGCATCGGCGTGATGAGGGCGACAAGCGAGCCCTTGAACATGGATCAGATCCTCGAATGACGGCGGGGTGAAAGGCATCGGCCCCCGGGGCCCGGGAAGGTAGGACCGCGCTTCGCCCATCGCAAGCCATATGCGCCTCAGCCGCGGCATGCGCGCCGGAGGGGGCGCTGCCCCGCCGGCTCCCACGGCTTATTCGCGCGCCATCGCCATTCCCGCCTTTGCGAAGCCGGGCCGCTCGGGCAAAGATGGTGCGGCATGATGAGGTTCTCCCGCCCGTGACCCGACGCTTCCGCGCCCTGAGCGCCGCTTTCGGCGCCGTCAGCCTGATGGCGCTTGCCACCCCCCCTGCCACGGCCCAGACGACGGCCACCCCGATGCAGGCGGTCGCCCAGCATGATTGGGCCACGGCGGCGGCGATGGCGGCGCAGAACCCCGATCCGGTCGCCGCCAAGCTCGTGACCTATTACCGGATGCTGACGCCGGACCAGGCCTCGGCGCCCGAGATCATGGCCTTCATGCAGCAGAACCCCGACTGGCCCTATCAGCCGCTGCTCGAAAAGCGGTGGGAGGCGGCGCTCGTCAATACGCCGGACGAGGCGACCGCCCTCGGCCAGTGCCAGGCACGGCTGCCGGAGGGCGCGCCCGCCCTGCTGCGCTGCGCCACCGCCTTCGCCGCCGCCAATGATGCGCAGGATGCGGCGAAAGCCGCCCGGCAGGCCTGGACCGGCACCGGCATCACCGATCCGGCCGAGGTCTCCGCCTTCCTCGCGCAATGGGGCAGCCTGTTGCAACCGGAGGATGAATGGGCGCGCTTCACGGCGCTCGCGCGCGCCTATTCGCCGGCGGCGGCGGCGGAAATCCCCCGCCTGCCGGCGGGCCGGCAAGCGGCGGCGACGGCCTGGGTCGCGCTCGAAACCGGGCAGCCCGATGCCCAGGCGCAGTTGCAGGCGCTGCCCGATGCCGCGCAGAGCAACCCCGGCCTCTTCCTCGCCGCCGCGCGCTATCTCCGCCGCAATACCACGGATGCCGAGGCGCTCGGCTTCTGGATGGCCAAGGGCTCGGCCGCGATGGATGCGGGCGATCCAGCGCAGCAGCACGCGCTTTGGGCGGAAGCCGCCTATCTCGCCCGCGCATTGATCACCGATGGCGATGCCCGGGATGCCTATGGCCTCGTCCATCAGCTGGCGCCGCGCGACGCGGCGGACCAGGCGGACCAGGATTTCCTCGCGGGCTTCATCGCGCTGCGCCTGCTGCACAACCCGGCCGAGGCCGAGCCCGCCTTCCGCCGCCTCGCCGGGCTCTCGCCCTCGGTCATCACCTCGGCGCGGGCGCATTACTGGCTCGCCCGCAGCCTCGCCGCGGAAGGCCGCACCATGGAGGCGACGGCGGAATACAAGCGCGCCGCCGCCTATCCCACCGCCTTCTACGGGCAGATCGCGGCGCTCGCGCTGGGCGATAGCCCGGCCCAGCTCAACG
The DNA here is from genome assembly GCF_054665095.1 of Acidisoma sp. C75. Classification (NCBI taxonomy): domain Bacteria; kingdom Pseudomonadati; phylum Pseudomonadota; class Alphaproteobacteria; order Acetobacterales; family Acidocellaceae; genus Acidisoma; species Acidisoma sp. C75. The sequence continues at coordinate 55,530 of NZ_BAAFHD010000013.1, read as the reverse complement.
CCCGCATCATGGCGGTGCCCGAGCCCGGCTGGAGCACGGCCGATGCGCTGGATTTCGCCGGGCGGGAGGTGGCGCGCGCCGCCGCCCTCCTGGTCTCCTGGGGGGAGCCGCGGCGCGCCGTGGGCTTCCTGCTCGATATTGCCCATATCGCGCCGGACGCGGTGGATCAGGCGATCGCCGCCGATCTCGCGGGCGGCTTCGGCATTCCCCAGGCCGGCGTCTTCATTGCCCGCATCGCCGGCGCCGAGGGCACCATGCTGCTGAAGGCCGGCTGGCCGATGCCGGTTTCCCCGCCGACCGGGGCGGGGGTGGAACCGGCCGTCGCCCTCGGCCTCATGCGGCAGGAAAGCAGCTTCGATGCGGAGGCGCTGAGCCCCTCCGGCGCGCTCGGCCTCATGCAGCTGATGCCGGCGACGGCGCGGCTCCAGGCCCGCGCGCAGGGCGTGCCGCTCGGCTCCACTTGGGCGCTCACGGCGGACCCCGCCCTCAACATGACCTTGGGCACCGGCTATTTCGCGGGCGTTCTGGCGCATTTCGACGGCTGCCTGCCGCTCGCCATCGCCGCCTATAACGCCGGGCCCCATCGGGTGGATGAGTGGCTGGCGCAGAACGGCGATTTCCGCGCCCCCGGCGGGCCGGACGTGCTGGACTGGATCGAGCTGATCCCCTTCAGCGAAACCCGCAACTACGTGCAGCGGGTGGTGGAGGGCATCGCCATCTACCGGGCGGAAGAAGGCGTCGCCCAGCCCTACCCGCTGCAGGCCTGGCTCCATTGACGGCGCCGCCTCTGGCCCGCTGGGTGGCGGCGGCGGGCGGCGCCGGCTTCTTCCCTTGGGCTCCGGGCACCGCGGGCTCGCTCCTCGCCCTGCCGCTCGGCTGCGGGCTGCTCGCCTGGGGCGGGCATCTGCTGCTGCTGCTCGGTGTCCTGCTCGCGAGCCTGCTCGGCTTCTGGGCGATCCGCGCCGCCGGCGCGACGGATGACCCAGGCTGGGTGGTGATGGACGAGGTCGCCGGGCAATGGCTCACCCTGCTCGGGCTCGGCGGGGTTAGCTGGCTCGGCGCGCTCGTCGCCTTCGCGCTCTTCCGCCTGCTCGACATCACCAAGCCCGGGCCGATCGGCTGGGCGGACCGGCATGCGAGTGCGAGCGGCATCATGGGCGACGATCTGATCGCGGGCGCCATCGGGGCCGCCATCCTCGGCGCGCTCACGCTCTGGCATCCCGGCATCTTCCGGTAGGAGGGCGGCATGTTTCCCGAAGATCTGCTGGCCGCGGCGGAAAGCCTGCTCACGGCGGCGCGCGCGCAGGGGCGCCGCATCACCACCGCCGAAAGCTGCACCGGCGGGCTGATCGCCGGGCTGCTCACCGCCATTCCGGGCTCGTCCGATATCGTCGATAGCGGCGCGGTGACCTATTCCAACGCTGCCAAGACGCGCATGCTCGGCGTGCCGGCGGCGATGATCGCGGCTCATGGCGCGGTGAGCGAGGCGGTGGCCCGCGCCATGGCCGAGGGCGCGCGGGCGGCGAGTGGCGCCGATCTCGCGATCGCGGTGACGGGGATCGCCGGGCCCGGCGGCGGCAGCGCGGAAAAGCCGGTGGGCCTCGTCTGGTTCGGCCTCGCCGCGCCCGAGGGCACGCTGAGCCGGCAGGAAATCTTTCCCGGGGACCGCACGGCCATTCGCCTCGCCACTCTGCGGGAGGCAGTCGCTCTGCTCGCCCGCGGGCTCGATCGCGGCCGGCGCTATGTCTGAGCGCCGGGCCCGCCCTCAGGCATCTTCCAGCAGATAGACATCGGCCTGGGCGATGAGATGCTTCGCCCGCTCCATGAAGCCGCGAAGGGCCGGGGCGGCGTTATGGGTATCGAGCGCCGCCTGGCTCTCCCAGGTCTCGATCACCACCAGCGTATCGGCGCCGAATTTCACCGGCGAATGCGCGGCATCCACCACGGGCCGGTATTCGATGCAGCCGGGCTCCTCGCGCACCGCGGGCACGATCTCCTGAAAGGCTGCGAGCAGGGAGGGACGGTGGCCGATCTTGGCGGTCAGCACGGCGATGACGTGGATCATTCTCGGTCCTCATGAAAGCCTATCGGCGGCGTTTATCGCGCGCGCATCGCCACCGCGACAAGAGCCGCGATGGCGATCGCGATCGGCGCGCCGCCGCCCGTGGCCGGGCCCGCGCCCTGCCTCAGGCGAGGGCGAGATTGGCGTGGAAGTTGTTCCCCGCCGTCGTCGCCGCGATATGGCCGGTGCGGATCACGAAATCGCCGAAACGCTCCCCGGCCTGCCGCTCTCGCGCATAGGCGCGCAGGAGCGGGCCGAGCTTGGCGAGGATCGCCGCCTCGTCCACATCCTGGGCATAGAGCTTGTTGAGCCGCTCGCCCGCGAAATCGCCGCCGAGATAGAGGTTGTAGGTGCCCGGGCCGCGCCCGACGAAAGCGATCTCCGCGAGGTAGGGCCTCGCGCAGCCATTGGGGCAGCCGGTCATGCGGATGACGATCTCGTCCTGAGCGAGGCCGGCCTCCGCCAGCTCCGCCTCCAGCAGCGTCAGCAGATGCGGCATGTAGCGTTCGCTTTCGGCGAGAGCGAGGCCGCAGGTCGGCAGTGCCACGCAGGCCATGGCGTTCCGCCGCAGCCCGCTATCGGCGGTGATCTCCATCCGGTGCTCGGCGAGCAGCGCCTCGACGGCGGCTTTCTGCCCCTCCGCGATATTGGCGATGGTGAGGTTCTGGTTCGGGGTGAGGATGATCACGGCCTCGCCCTCCAGCATCCGCGCGATCTCGCGCATGCCGGTCTGCAGCTTCTTCTCCGGCCAGTCCTTCACGCGCCCGCTTTCCAGGAAGAGCGTGACATGCCAGCGCCCGTCATCGCCCTGCACCCAGCCATAGCGATCGCCCCGGCCCGCGAAGACCGGGCTTTGCGGCGCGCCCAGCTTGTAGCCGAGGCGGGATTCGACCTCCGCGCGGAACCAGTCGATCCCGCGCCGCTCGATCGTGTATTTCAGTCGCGCGTGCTTGCGTACCGAACGATCGCCGAAATCGCGCTGCACCAGCACCACCTTCTCGGCCACATCCACCGCCTGATCGGGCGTGCAGAAGCCGAGCACATCGGCGGTGCGCGGGAAGGTGTCGGTCTCGCCATGGGTCATGCCCATGCCGCCGCCCACCAGTACATCCCAGCCGATGATCCGATCCCCTTCGAGGCGCGCGACGAATGACAAGTCATGCGCATAGACATCGACATCGTTCTGCGGCGGCACGGCGACCGTCGCCTTGAACTTCCGGGGCAGGTAGGTCTTGCCGTAGATCGGCTCCTCGTCCTCCCCCGCCTCGCCGGAGGCGTCGATCACCTTTTCCCCATCCACCCAGATCTCGTGATAGGCGGTGGTGCGCGGGGAGAGATGATCGCTGATATCCTGCGCGAGCTTCAGCGCCTCGGCATGGATCGCGCTCTGATAGGGGTTGACCGCCGCCATCACGTTGCGGTTGACGTCGCCGCAGGCCGCCAGAGTGTCCATCAGCGCCTGGTTGATGCTGTTGATGGCGGGTTGCAGGTTGCTCTTGATAATGCCGTGGAACTGGATCGCCTGCCGCGTCGTCACCCGCAGCGTGCCGTTGGCGCGCTCCTCGGCGATATCGTCGAGTGCCAGCCACTGCGCCGGCGTCATCTGCCCGCCCGGCACACGCACGCGCGCCATGAAGCTGAAGGCCTTCTCCATCTTCTTGCGCCCGCGCTCAGGCCGCAGGTCCCGGTCATCCTGCTGGTAGATGCCGTGGAACTTGGTGAGCTGGGTATCGTCCTCATCCAGCTGGCCGGTGATGACATCGCGCAAACCCTGGGCGATGCCGCCGCGCAGGCCCCGGCTCGCGGCCTTGATACCCTCGTTGCGGGAGAGCGGCTTCTTGTCGGTTTCGTCGGTCATGGTCATGCGGCTTTCAATAGACGTCGCGCAGGTAGCGGCCGTCGCGGCGGAGCGTGTCGAGCCTGGCACCGGCGGCCACCTCGTCGATCCCGGCCTGGTCGGCGATGACGCGGATGAGGGCGTGGTTCACATCGCGCGCCATGGCATTCGCGTCCCCGCAGACATAGATCGCCGCCCCCTCCTCGATCCAGCGATAGAGCTCCTGCCGCTGCTCCCAGAGGCGGTGCTGGACATAGACCTTCTCCCGCTGATCCCGCGAAAACGCGGTGTCGATCCGCGTCAGCAACCCGCTCTTCTTCCAGTCCTGCCATTCGAGCTGGTAGAGGAAATCATGCGTGAAGTGGCGGTTGCCGAAGAAGAGCCAGTTGCGGCCCGTCGCACCATCCGCTTCGCGCTCCTGGCAGAAGGCGCGGAAGGGCGCGACGCCGGTGCCCGGCCCGATCATGATGACGCTCTGATCAGGGTTCGCCGGCAGGCGGAAATGCGGGTTCGGCTTGAGATAGACCGGGATCGTGCCGCCCTTCTTCCGCCGCTCGGCGATATCGACCGAGGCGACGCCATGCCGCTTCCGCCCATGCGTCTCGTACCGCACGGCGGAGACAAGGAGATGCACTTCGTCTTCGGCCGCGCGGGCGCTGGATGCGATGGAATAGAGCCGCCCGGGCAGCGGGCGGAGCAGGCTCGTCAGCGTGCTGGCGTCCAGCTTGATCGGCGCTGCCTCCAAAAGGTCGATCACCTGCCGCCCCGGCAGCCAGGCGCGCAGCGCATCGGCATCGGCGGCCAGCGCGCGGAGTTCCGCGCTATCGGTGAGCTTGGCGTAAGCCTCGATCTGCGGGCGCGTCAGCGTCGTGATATCCTGGGCTTCGGTCAGCGCCTGCCGCGCCGTCTCATCCCCGGCAAGCCCGGTGACGGCGAGGATCTCTTCGACCAGCCGGGGATCGTTCTCGGGCACGATGCCGAGCGCATCGCCTGGCAGATGGGCAAGGCCTGAGCCTTCGAGACCGAGTTCGACATGCCAGGTCTCGGCCGAGGAGCCGGTGCCGTTGAGGTTGATAAGCTCGCGGATCTCGGCTTGAAAGGGGTTGGCGCGGGTATAGAGCGGCTCGCCCTCCTCGTCGCTCTCGGCGGCCTCGGCCGGCACTTGCCGCGCGAAATCGACATGGATGACGGCGTGATCCGCCTCCGTCTCCTTCTGCAACGCTTTGAGCGTCGTCTCGATCCAGCTTTTGGCCGGGGCCGCGAAATCGACATCGCATTCGACGAGCGGCGCGAAGCGGCGGGCGCCGAGGGCCGCCAGCCGCTCGTCGATCTCATGCCCGGTCTGGCAGAAATTGACGTAGGCGCGGTCGCCGAGTGCCAGCACGCTGAAGCGTGTCTTCTCGAAGCGCGGCGCATCCGCCGCCCGGAGCGCCGTCATGAAATCCTGCGCCCGCTGCGGCGGGTCTCCCTCGCCCCAGGTGCTGGCGATGAGCAGCACGTTTTCGGCGCGGGCAAGCTCGGCCAGCGGCAGATCGGCGACATCGGCGACGCGGGCGGCGAAGCCCGCCTTCTGCGCCGCCTTGCGCGCTTGCGCGGCAAGCGTCTCGGCATTGCCCGATTCGGTCGCGAAGGCGATCAGCAGCGGCGCCTTGCGCGCCGGCGCCTGGGGGGCGGCGGCCGCGGCGGTGGCTGGTGCCGCCGCTGCCTGGACGCCGGCGAGGAAGCCTGAGAGCCAGGCGCGCTGCTCCGGCGTCGCTTTCGTGAAAACGCCGTTGAGTGCCGCGATCTCTTCCGGCCGGAAGGGGGCGGATTGGGGCAGAAGGGGCTGGCTTGCCATGGTCGTCACTGTCACTTTCGCTGCGGCGCCAGCTCGTCGAGCCAGCCGGTCTCTTGCAAAAAGGCGTCCGTCTTGGCGGCGAGCGCGGGCAGCTCATCGCCCGCCGCGCGCCATTCCGCGCGCTTGCGGCCGAGGATCGCCAGGCGCTCGGCCCATTCCGGCCCGAAGAGCATGCCGAGCCGGCTGCGCAGCTTCTGCGCGAGGCCAGGGCTCTGCCCATTGGTCGAGATCGTCAGCAGCAGATCGCCGCGCCGCACCTCGGCAGCGTTATGAAAGACGCAATGGGCCCGGCGATCCTCGACATTGACGAGGATCTTCTGGCCGCGCGCCCGCTCGGCAAGGGCGATCGCTTCCGCATCGGGCATGCCGACGATCCAGAGCACGTCGAGCTTCGCGAGGCTCGCCTCATCCGGCAGGCCCTCCCGGTAGCGGGGGCCCGCGGCGGCGGCGAGCACCGCATCCGGCTCGTCGGCGAAGCAGAGCGCGGTATCGGCGCCCGCTTCGGCCAGCAGCTGCCAGCGGCGCTGGGCCGAGCCGCCATGGCCCGCCAAGGCCAGGCGCAGCGCCCGAGGATCGAGGGAGACCGGAATCATGCGCGTCATAAAAAGGATTTTCTCTGACGCAGCAAGACAATCCCCTATCCGGGAAAGTTCTTCTCCGCTATGCGCGCGGCGGGCGGGTCGTGCCGCGCCGCGCCCTAGATTTGCCGGCTCATCTGGGTTTGTTCTTGTTTTTCAGCCTCGAAGGGTCGCCAATCGCGGAAGAAGCCGGTGCCGATGGCACCTGCCAGGCGGATCAGCGCGCGCTGCATGCCGTCGAGGAAATCATGCAGGCCGATTGAAATGATCGCCTCGGCAGATTGATTGAGCACGGCCGCGCGCATCTCCTCGATCTGCTCCAGCGGGGCCAGCGTGCCGCGCAGCCCGTAGGTGGTGCGCAGCCGCGAGAGGTGCCATTCCGTCTGGCTGATGCAGAGCAGCAGGCTACGCGGAAAGCACGGGTCGGCGAGCAGGAAGGAGACGACATCGCCCGGCGTGAAGGTAACGGGGGCGACCCGGCGGAAGGCGTGATAGCCGGCGACCGCGCGCAACAGCCCGCCCCATTGGGTGAGTTCCTCCTGCCGCTTCTCTTCCCAGCCGCGCGGCGAGAGGCGGTGGAACTTGATGTCGAGCAGGCGGGTGGTCTGGTCGGCACGCTCGATCAGCCGGCCCATCTCGTAGAAGTGCCAGCCCTCGTCGCGGAAGAAGGTGCCTTCGGTGATGCCGGTATGGGCCTGCACCGCTTCCTTGATGCGCGAGCAGAGGCGGGAGAGGTTGTCGCCGTCGAGATCGGCCTCGGTCAGCCGCAGCAGGTCGCGGTGCAGATCGTTGAGCTGCTTCCACATCTCGGTGCTGATGATCGGGCGCAGCGTCCGCGCGTTCATCCGCGCCGCCTCGATCGAGGCGACGATGGAATTGGGGTTCTCGCGGTCGAGCAGGTAGAAGCGCTTCACCGCCTCGGCCGAGGGGGCGCCGTAGCGGGCGGTGAAATCAGTCTCGTCGGCATGGATGCGGATGAGGGAATCCCAGGCCTCGGTTTCGAGCCCGGGGCTCTCGAAGGTCTGCGTCACGTCCACCAGGCGCGCGAGGTTCTCCAGCCGCTCCATGTAGCGGGCCATCCAGAACAGGCTCTCGGCATAGCGGGTGAGGAGGGAGCCGGCCTGTCTCATCGCGCGGTCTCCCCGCTCAGCACCCAGGTATCCTTCGACCCGCCGCCCTGGCTGGAATTGACGATGAGGCTGCCTTCCTTGAGCGCCACGCGCGAGAGGCCGCCCGGCAGCACCCAGGTGCTGCGGCCGGTGACGGCGAAGGGCCGGAGATCGAGATGGCGCGGGCGGATGCCGTCTTCCGTCAGCGTCGGCCCGACCGAGAGGCCGATCACCGGCTGGCTGATCCAGTTGGCAGGATTGGCAATGAGCGCCGCCCGCGCTGCTTCGAGCTCGGCCGCGCTCGCCCGCGGGCCGATCGTGATGCCGTAGCCGCCCGATTCGCCCACCGGCTTCGTCACCAGCTGGTCGAGATGGGCGAGGGTATGGGCAAGCCCCTCCGGCTCCCGGCAGATATGGGTCTCGACATTGGCGATGATCGGCTCCTGGTCGAGGTAGTATTTGATGATGCGCGGCATGTAGGCATAGACCGCCTTATCGTCCGCGACGCCGGTGCCGACGGCATTCGCCAGCGCCACATTGCCGCGCCGCCAGGCCCGGATGAGGCCGGGCACGCCGAGCATGCTTTCGGGGCGAAAGACCGTGGGGTCGAGGAAATCGTCGCCGAGGCGGCGATAGATCGAATGGACGGCGCGTAAGCCGGCCGTCGTCTTCATGAAGACCCGGTCGTCCTCGACCACGAGATCGGCACCCTCGACGAGCGGCACCCCCATCTCGCGGGCGAGGAAGACATGCTCGAAATAGGCGGAGTTGTAGATGCCGGGAGAGAGCAGCACCACCTGCGGATCCTCCACCCCCTCGGGCGCGATCTCGGTCAGCGCCTCGCGGAGCCGCCGCCCGTAATCATCCACCGGCATGAGCGGAATGCCGGCGAGCAGATCGGGGAAGGCGCGGCGCATGAGGTGGCGGTTCTCGACCACATAGGAGACGCCGGACGGGGTGCGGGCATTATCCTCGAGCACGCGGAAATCACCCTGCTGGTCGCGGATGATGTCGATCCCGCAGATATGGACATAGGTGCCGAAGCGGACGGGGAAGCCCTCCATCTCCGGCCGGTAGTTGGCATTGCCGAGGATCAGCTCGGCCGGCACCGTCCCGTCCCGCAGGATATGCCGCTCATGATAGATGTCGTGCAGGAAGGCGTTGATCGCGGCAACGCGCTGCTGCACCCCGGCTTCGAGGCGGCGCCATTCGGCGGCGGTGATGATGCGGGGGATGCAGTCGAAGGGCAGGATGCGGTCGATCGCAGTCGCATCCGAATAGACGGTGAAGGTGACGCCGAGGCTCATGAGGTCGTTTTCGGCGGCTCTCGCCCGGCTGCGCAGCCCTTCGAGGCCGATGGCGCTGATGCGGTCCCGCACCATCTGGGCGATGCCGTTATCGCCTGGCCGGCCTGGGGCGAGTTCGCACACATAGGGGCCAGGGTCGCAGTGGTGAAAAAGATCCTCTGGAATGTCAGCCACCCCTTTTCCCTGTCATGCCGCTTTCGTCTATGAACACCTTCCGCTTTCCGCTCGCGGAATTCAACTCCCTGAAAGCGCCCGATTTTTGCGCCGCACAGCAGGCCGCGAGGCCGCTGGCACCTGAAGAATTTTATTTGCAAATCTGAGGAATACCGGCTTTACCTCACACGTCTTGCCGAGCCCTTGATCTCCAAAGACCGCAGTCATTGACCCGGAGTTACCCATGCGACGCCTGCTCGCTTCCTTGATGGCCACCGCTTTGCTCGCTCCCGGCGTGGCCTCAGCGGCTTGCCTGAAGCCCTACGACGGAACCGCCATCAACGTTGCCGGGCTCAAGAGCCAGCTCATGGTGACCGCCCTCGCCTGCGACGTGCGGGATCGCTACAACAGCTTCGTGCTGTCCTTCCGGCCGACGCTGCAGCGCGAGGATACCGCGCTCAACAGCTATTTTTCGCACCGCTACGGCCGCAGCTGGCGGAGCGAGCATGACAGCTACATCACCCAGCTCGCGAATGTGCAGTCCGATGCCTCGATCAAGGAAGGCACGCTCTTCTGCCAGCAGAATGTCGGCCTCTTCGATCAGGTTCTGGCGCTGAAATCGGCCAAGGCGCTGATGGATTTCGCCAATGACAAGCCGATGCTGCAGCCCTCGAACTTCGATTACGATATCTGCGGCCTGCCGCATCATCCGGTCTATCACCCGGTCTATAAGCCCCTCCTGGTGCAGGCGAGCGCGCCGTCCGAGGTGCGCGCCGCCTCCGCCGACGGCAAGCCCGCCGCCGGTGGGCAGAAGCGCGGCTTCTTCGGCAATGTCGCGCATGGGATCGCGAGCATCTTCTGATCAGGGGCCGGGGCAGCCGGGCGCTCCGCCTGCGGGGGGTTCGTCCGAAGCTCCGCGCCAGGGTGCGCTGCAGGTCGGGGCCGGTCAGGGCGCCGGGCCAGGATGACGGCGCCGCCCGGGCCCATCGGCGCATAGCGAGACCGCAAGGATAGCCAGGCGAGGACAAGGAAGCACATGGCCGCAATCGCCGAAGCGCGCCGCCTCATCTCCCCCGCATTGCTGGCGCTGCTACGCCGGCGCTTCGCCTCTCTTGCCGGCATCCTGCTCGGCTTTTGCGGCGTCGCCCTCGCCGTCGCCCTCGCCTCCTACCATCCGGCGGATGCCTCCTTCGATACCGCCGGCACGGTGGTGCGCAACCTTGCCGGGCCGACGGGCGCGGTGGTCGCCGATCTCGCCTGGCAGGGCTTCGGCATCGTCGGCACCTTGCCGGTCTGGATCATGCTCATCTGGGGCTGGCGGATCGCGGAAAGCTGGCGCTTCACGCATCTCTCCTTCCGCCTGCTCGCCTTCTTCTTCGCCATGCCACTGCTCGCCGGGAGCGTCGCGCATCTGCCGGTGCCGGGCGGTGCCGCCTCCTGGCTCGCCGCCGGCTGGGGTGGCGCGGTCGGCTATGGCGTGAACCACATCCTCATCCAGTCGATGCGCAGCCTCTTCGGTCCGCTCGGCGCCGCGATCGCCTGGAGCCTCGCGACCGTCATCGGCCTCGGCCTCGCCGCCTTCGGCCTTGGCCTCACGGCCGGGGAGTGGCGGGCGATCGGCGCGCAGGCGCGCCAGGGCGCGGCCAGCACCGCGGTGCTCTCCGTCCGCTCCGGCCGCAGCTTCGCCTTCGGCCTCGGCAGCCTCGGCCGCCGCCTGCCCGCGCTCTTCGCCTATCTGCCGGATTGGGGGCGCGGCCAGCGCGCCGAGGAAGCGGCGCCGCACCCGATCTTCAACCTGCCGCCGATGCCGCCCGATGGCGCGGCGGTGGAGGATGGGCTTCGCCGGCGCGAAGCCGGCCCTGCCAAGGCCGCGCGCCAGGCGGCCGCAGGCCTCGGCACCCAGGCCAGTGCGGCTTCAGGCGCTGGCGCGGCGGGCGCTGCCGGCATCGGGGCGGTGGGGCTCGCGGCTGGCGGCCGTGCCGGCGCGGCGGCGGCCGCGGGCGATACACGCATCCGCGCCCGCGAGCGCAACCCCGGCCTGCGGGACGAGCCGCCGCCCTCCATCAGCCATGCCGGCTGGGAACTGCCGCCGATCACGCTCCTCAAGGAACCCCCACCGCAGCACGAGCAGGCGATGACGGCCGAATCCCTCCAGGCCAATGCCCGGCTGCTGGAGACGGTGCTCTCCGATTACGGGGTGCAGGGCTCGATCGTGGAAATCCGCCCCGGCCCGGTGGTCACCCTCTACGAGCTGGAACCCGCGCCCGGCATCCGCTCCGCCCGCGTCATCGGCCTGGCGGACGATGTCGCCCGCAGCCTCTCCGTCACCGCTGTCCGCATCGCGACCGTGCCGGGCCGCAACGTCATCGGCATCGAGGTTCCGAACGCCAAGCGCGAGACGGTCTATCTGCGGGAGCTGATGTCAGTCGGGGAATGGGGCAGCCATTCCGGCCGCCTGCCGCTGGCGCTCGGCAAGGATATCGGCGGCGCGCCGGTCATCGTCGATCTCGCCCGCATGCCGCATCTGCTGGTCGCCGGCACCACCGGCTCGGGCAAGTCGGTCGGCATCAATGCGATGATCCTCTCGCTGCTCTTCCGCCTCTCGCCCGAGGATTGCCGCCTCATCCTCATCGACCCGAAGATGCTCGAACTCTCGGTCTATGATGGCATTCCCCATCTCATGGCGCCGGTGGTGACGGAACCGGCCAAGGCGGTGACGGCGCTGAAATGGACCGTGCGCGAGATGGAGCGGCGCTATCGCGCGATGAGCCAGCTCTCCGTCCGCAATATCGGTGGCTATAACGAGCGTGTGGCCGAGGCCCGGGCCCGCGGCGAGGTGGTGACCCGGCGGGTGCAGACCGGCTTCGACGCGGAGACCGGCCGCCCGATCTTCGAGGAACAGCCCCTGGCGCTGGAGCCGCTGCCCTTCCTCGTCGTCGTCATTGACGAGATGGCCGATCTCATGATGGTCGCCGGCAAGGAGATCGAGGCCGCCGTCCAGCGCCTCGCGCAGATGGCGCGCGCCGCCGGCATCCATGTCATCATGGCCACACAGCGGCCCTCGGTCGATGTCATCACCGGCACCATCAAGGCGAATTTCCCGACCCGCATCAGCTTCCAGGTGATCAGCAAGTTCGACAGCCGCACCATCCTGGGCGAGCAGGGGGCCGAGCAGCTGCTCGGCCAGGGCGACATGCTCTACATGGCCGGCGGCGGGCGCATCACCCGCGTCCATGGCCCCTTCGTCAGCGATCGCGAGGTCGAGGATGCGGTCGCCTTCCTGCGCGAACAGGGCGAGCCGAATTACCTCGAGGAAGTGACGGAAGCGCAGGACGAGCCAGGCGGCGGCGGCCTCAACGCCATGCCCGGCGCCAATGATGGCGAGAAGAGCCTGTTCGATCAGGCGGTCGCCGTCGTCGCGCGGGAAGGCAAGGCGAGCACCAGCTTCATCCAGCGCCACTTGCAGATCGGCTACAATCGCGCCGCGCGGTTGATCGAGCAGATGGAGAAGGAAGGGATCGTGGGCCCGGCGAACCACGTCGGCAAGCGTGAGGTGCTCGTCCGCCGCACGGCGGATGAGGAGGTCTGAGCGGCGCGTTCAGGCCGGCCGGTCGCCGCAGTCCCTTCCGCGCCTTAGCCCGGCACGAGGTCGAGCAGGACGCGTTCGAGATCGGTGGGGCGGAAGGGTTTCTTGAGGCAGGGGCGAGCCCGGAAGGTCGGGCTCAGCACCGTCTCGTCATAGCCGGTGCTGAAGACGAAGGGGCGGCCCAGCCGTGCCAGCGCCTCGGCTACCGGGTCGCTCTTCTGGCCGGAGACGTTGACGTCCAGAATGCCGATGTCGCACCCTTCCGGCTCGGCCTGCAGAAACGCGAGCGCTTCCGCGCAATGGCCGAAAGGCCCGACCATGCGGCAGCCGAATTCCGTCAGCACGTCTTCCAGCAGCATGGAGAGCAGTGCTTCATCTTCGAGCACGAGCACGCGCAGGCCGGTCAGCTTCGTCGTCATAGCCCCTTCGATCAGACTGCGCCGGCGCTGGCAAGAGGCCGCCTCACGCCGAATCGCCGTCAGGCACCCTGGTCTCCAATTCGTGTAGCCAGGCGCGGGCATTGCCGTCGGAAGGTGCCCGCCAGTCCCCCCGCGGGGAGAGGCTGCCGCCGGCCGAGACCTTCGGCCCGTTCGGCATGGCCGAGCGCTTGAACTGGCTGAAGGCGAAGAAGCGCTGCAGGAAGACGCGCATCCAGTGCTTGATCTCGGGCAGTTGGTATTGCTGCCGCCGTTCCTGCGGGAAGCCGGGCGGCCAGGCGCCGCGGCCGGCATCCTCCCAGGCCATCAGCGCGAGATAGGCGATCTTGGAGGGGCGGAAGCCGTAGCGGAGCACGTGGAACAGCGTGAAATCCTGCAGCGCGTAAGGCCCGATCTTCGCCTCCGTGCTCTGCGGCTTCTCGCCCGCCGCTGCCGGCACCAGTTCGGGGGAAATCTCGGTCGCCAGAATGCGGCCGAGCACCGCGCCGACTTCCTCGGAGAACTGGCCGGAGGCGATGACCCAGCGGATGAGATGCTGGATGAGGGTCTTCGGAATGCCGCCATTGACGTTGTAGTGGGACATCTGGTCCCCCACGCCATAGGTGCACCAGCCGAGCGCCAATTCCGACAGATCGCCGGTGCCGATGACGATCGCGCCCTGCTGGTTGGCCAGGCGGAAAAGATAGTCCGTGCGCAAGCCCGCCTGCACATTCTCGAAGGTGATGTCATAGACCGGCTCGCCCCGGCCAAAGGGGTGGCCCATGTCGCGCAGCATCTGGGTCGCGGCCGGGCGGATATCGAGTTCCGCCCATGTCACGCCGAGCGCCTGCATCAGCCGGATGGCGTTGGCGCGGGTCTCGTCCGAGGTCGCGAAGCCGGGCAGCGTATAGGCGAGGATATGGGAGCGCGGCAGGCCGAGCCGATCAGCCGCGCGGGCGGCGACGATCAGCGCATGCGTCGAATCGAGCCCGCCCGAGACGCCGATGACCATCTTCGGCAGGCCGATGCCGCGCAGCCGCTGGATGAGCCCGGCGATCTGGATGTTGTAGCCCTCGTAGCAATCCTGATCGAGCCGGCGGGGATCGGCCGGCACGAAGGGGAAGCGGGCGAGGGGGCGCTTCAGCCCGAGGTCCCGCCGCGGCGGCTCGAGCCGGAGGCCGATGCGCCGGAAATCATCCGCTACAAGCCCGATGGCGCGCCCGTTATCCTCGAAGCTGCCCATGCGGAGCCGCTCCTGGCGCAGCCGGTCGAGATCGATATCGGCGATCGCCCGCTGGGCGGCGAGGGGGAAACGCTCGGTCTCGGCCAGGGCTTCGCCGAGTTCGAAGATCGAGGCCTGGCCATCCCAGGCGACATCGGTGGTCGATTCCCCGGCACCGGCGGCTGCGTAGAGGTAGGCGGCGAGGCAGCGGGCGGATTGGCTCGCGGAGAGCTGGTCCCGCGTCTCCGCCTTGCCGATGGTGATATTGCTGGCGGAGAGGTTGGCGAGCACGGTGGCGCCCGCCAGCGCGCCATGGGCGGAGGGCGGCACCGGCACCCAGAGATCCTCGCAAATCTCGACATGCAGGACGAAGCCCGGCAGGTCCTCGGCTTCGAAGAGAAGGTCTGGCCCGAAGGGGATCTCCGTGCCGCCCAGGCGGATGGTGCAGCCCTCGGTACCGGCGCCCGAGGCGAAATGCCGCTTTTCGTAGAATTCGCGATAGTTCGGCAGGTAGGTCTTGGGCACCACGCCGAGGATTTTGCCGCGATGGATGACGGCCGCGCAGTTATAGAGCCGCGCGCCGTGGCGGATGGGCGCGCCCACCAGCAGGATGGGGGTGAGGTCGCGGCTCGCCTCGGCGATGCGGGCGAGCGCGCTCTGCACGCCATCCAGCACCACATCCTGCAGCAGCAGATCGTCGATGGCATAGGCCGAGACCGAGAGTTCCGGAAAGACGCAGAGCACGGCGCCCGCCGCGTGGCAGGCCCGGGCCTCGGCGATCAGCGCCTCGGCATTGGCGGCGGGGTCGGCCGGGCTGCTCGCGATGGTGCAGGCGGCGACGCGGGCGAAGCCGTGTTCGTAGAGGCTGCGGAATTCCATCCGCCTAGTCTAGCAGAGCTTGCGCGGCCGGTTAACCGGGCCGCCTTCTGCCCGCCATGCGCGGGCGCCTTCTGACGCACCCTTAGTAGAGCGTCTCGAGATTGCGCGCCGGCGCCGCCCGATCATAGGCCTGGGCGTCGATCTTGCCGCCCGAGGCGCTTTGCAGCATCTGGCCGAGCGTCGGCACTGGCCGGTCTCCGGGCCAGGCTTCGGTCTCCCACAGATGCGAGCGGAGGAACGCCTTCGGGCAATGGACATAGACGCTCTCGATCGTCACCAGGATGACGGTCTTGGGCAGCTTGCCGCCGACGGGGAAGCGGGCGAGCATCCCGGGCTCGGCCGAGATCGCGCCCCGGCCGTTGACGCGCAGCGTCTCCCCCACCCCCGGCACCATGAAGAGCACGGAAATGCGCGGATCGCGGATGATGTTGCGCAGATTGTCGATGCGGTTGTTGCCGGGCCGGTCGGGGATGGCGAGGGTCTGATCGTCCAGGATTTGCACGAAGCCGGGCGCGTCGCCTTTCGGCGAGCAGTCGAGCCCCTCGGGCCCGGCGGTCGCGATGACGACGAAAGGTGAGGCTTCCACGAAGGCGCGGTATTCGGGGCTGAGACTGTGCAGCTCCTTCTCGATCGAGCGCGGACTCGCCGGCCCGTAGAGCGCCTCCAACTCCGCGATCGTGGTGATCATGGCGTCAGCCTTTCCCCTGCTTGCGGCCCAGTATAGGCGGGATCATGCGTGAAGGGCAGCGCCCCGTCTCGGCGCCGGGTGCGACATCGAGCCCGATCCCCGCGTGGCCTGCCGCGCGCCGCCGGGGCGCGAGGCGATGGCCGAGCCAGCCGGGAGAGCCGGTGAGCCGGATGCGCATGACGCTTTTCTAGCGGTCTGCGGCGCCCCCTGTCACAGGGGGCAAAAATCACCTATTGCGGAAGGCAACCCGAGCGGAGCCGCGCCCTTGCCCGACAGCACGAAGTTTCCCTCCGTCACCGCCCTGATCTTCATGGGCGTCTCCGGCAGCGGCAAATCGACCATCGCGGCCGAGGTCGCGAAGCAACTCCGCTGGCCGATGATCGAGGGGGATGATCTGCATCCGCCGGCCAATATCGGCAAGATGACCGCCGGCATCCCGCTCACCGATGCCGATCGCAAGCCCTGGCTCGAAAGCATCGCCGCGCGGATCGAGGAGGCGCGGGCGCGCGGGGCGCACTGCGTCATCACCTGCTCGGCGCTCAAGCGCGCCTACCGCGCCATCCTGCGCGCCGGGCATGAGGATGTGCTGTTCGTCTTTCTCGACGGGAGTTACGATCTGCTGCTCGGCCGCATGCAGCACCGCAAGCGGCATTTCATGCCCGCCTCGCTGCTGCGCAGCCAGTTCGACGCGCTGGAGCCGCCGGGTGCGGATGAGGCGATCGCCGTCAGTATCGACCAGCCGGAAGAGGAGATCATGGCCGAGGTGATGGCCAAGCTCGCAGCGGTGCAGGCGGGCGATCATCCCGCGCCGTGATGGCGCGCACGGGCAAAGAAGGCGCGCGGAGGCGGAGGGCAGAAGCATGGGTGGCAGCGGCCGGGCGCTGATCGTGGTTGATCCGCAGAAGGATTTCCTGCCGGGCGGCGCGCTCGGCGTGCCGGGGGGCGATGGCATCATCCCCGCCGTCAACCGTCTCGCTGCCGCTTTCGAGACGGTGGTGCTGACGCAGGATTGGCATCCGCGCGGGCATTCCTCCTTCGCCTCCAGCCATCCCGGCCGGCAGGTTTACGAGCGTGTGGAAGCCTTCTACGGCCCGCAGGTGCTCTGGCCGGATCATTGCGTGATGGGCACCGAAGGCGCGGACTTCGCCCCCGGCCTCGCCATTCCCCATGCCAGCCTCATCCTGCGCAAGGGCCTGCACGCGGCGGTGGATAGCTACTCCGCCTTCCTCGAAGCCGATCGGCGGACCCGCACCGGCCTCGATGGCTGGCTCGCCAGCCGCGGCATCGGGGAGGTTGTCATCTGCGGCCTGGCCACCGATTTCTGTGTCGCCTGGACGGCGATCGATGCGCGGCGCTTCGGCCTCGCCGTCTCGGTCGTGGAGGATGCCTGCCGTGGGATCGATGTCGATGGCTCGCTCGCCGAGGCGCAGCGGAACATGGACAGTGCGGGGGTGAATATCGTAACGCTTATGCAACTGACGGGTTGAGGGCCGAAGGCGAGGGCAGGGGCAAGGGCAGGGAGCTTTCCTTGCTGGGGAGTTGCCAAATTGTTCCTATTCCCTCAGACTCACCGGTGAGTTTCGGCGCAGCGCCGAGTCGCGCGCGGCTGTTTTGCCGCCCTGAGAGGGATGATTATGGAAAAGACCAAGGCTCTGGACGCCGCTTTGCAGCAGATCGAGCGGGCCTTCGGCAAGGGTTCCGTGATGCGCATGGGCTCGCGCAGCTCGGACGAGCAGATCGAGATCATCCCCTCGGGCTCCATCGGGCTCGATCTCGCTTTGGGCATCGGCGGCATGCCGCGCGGGCGGATCATCGAAATCTACGGGCCGGAAAGCTCGGGCAAGACGACGCTCGCGCTGCACACCATCGCCGAGGCCCAGAAGCGCGGCGGCACCTGCGCCTTCATCGATGCCGAACACGCGCTCGATCCGGTCTATGCGCGCAAGCTCGGCGTCGATGTCGATAACCTCCTCATCAGCCAGCCCGATGCCGGGGAGCAGGCGCTCGAAATCGCCGATACGCTGGTGCGTTCCGGCGCGATCGACGTGCTGGTGGTCGATAGCGTGGCAGCCCTGGTGCCGCGGGCGGAGCTGGAAGGCGAGATGGGGGATAGCCATGTCGGCCTGCATGCCCGCCTCATGAGCCAGGCCCTGCGCAAGCTCACGGGCTCGGTCTCGCGCTCCAAGACGACCTTCATCTTCCTCAACCAGATCCGCCTCAAGATCGGCGTCATGTTCGGCAGCCCGGAGACGACGACGGGCGGCAATGCGCTGAAATTCTACGCCTCCATCCGCCTCGATATCCGCCGGATCGGGCAGATCAAGGAGAAGGAGGATGTCGTCGGCAATCAGACGCGGGTAAAGGTCGTCAAGAACAAGCTCGCACCCCCCTTCCGGCAGGTCGAGTTCGACATCATGTATGGCGAGGGCGTCAGCAAGATGGGCGAGCTGATCGATCTCGGCGTCAAGGCCGGGATCGTCGAGAAGTCCGGCTCCTGGTTCAGCTTCGACAATCAGCGCATCGGCCAGGGCCGCAACAATGCCAGGCAGTTCCTGCTCGATAACCCGGCGATCGCGGATGCCATCGAATTGAAGATTCGCGAGCAGTCGGGCATCGTGGTCAACGCCATGATGACCGACCCGACGGGAGACGAGCTTGAGGCTGCCGAATGAAACCGAACCGGGCGTCGCCGTCGAGGCGCTGACGGAGGCGGATGAAGCGCTCATCGAAGCGGCGCGGGAGACCATCGCCCGGCACTACAAGCCCTTCTGGCACATGGTCTCGGCCGCCATCCGCGGGCGGGACGGGCGGATCTGGACCGGCATCCATCTGGGTGCGACCGTCGGGCGGATGCAGATCTGCGCCGAGCCCATCGCCCTCGGCCGCGCCATTCTCGAAGGGGATGGCACGGTGGAAACCGCGGTCGCCATCCGCCACCCCAAGGCCGAGGAGGATGATCGTACGCTCGCCATCGTCTCGCCCTGCGGCGCCTGCCGGGAGATGCTGATGGACCATGCGCCGGAGGCGAAAGTCATCCTCCCCGGGCTCATCGCGCCGATCAAGCTGCCCATCCGCGCGCTGATGCCGCTGCCCTACCGGCGGTAGCTACCCCGCTTCTTCCAAGGCCGCCGAAGCTTCGAGCCAGGCTTCCTCCGCCGCCTGCAATTCCCGCGCAATGGCAGCGAGCTTCTGCTGCCCGCGGGTGATCTCGGCCGCACCGTATTTCTCGTAGAAGCCGGGATCGGCGAGGATGCCTTCGATGCGCGCGCGATCGGCTTCGAGCTTGGCGATCTTCTTCTCCGCCTCCTGTGCCGCACGCCGCAGGGGCGCGAGGGCGGCGCGCGCCTCGGCACGCTCCCGCCGGTCGTCCTGGCGTGTCGGCGCCGAAGCCTCCACCCGCGCCGGGCCGCTCGCCGCACCCGCGATCTTCTGCCGATACTCCTCCATGTCGCCGTCGAAGGGGCCGGCCGTGCCGTCCGCCACCAGCCACAGCCGGTCCGCCACCAACTCCACCAGATGCGGATCGTGGGTGATGAGCAACACCGCGCCCGTGTAATCGGCTAAAGCGCGGATCAGCGCCTCCTTGGCATCGATATCGAGATGGTTGGTCGGCTCGTCGAGGATCAGCAAATGCGGCGCATCGCGCGTCGCGAGCGAGAGCAGCAGCCGGCCCTTCTCGCCGCCCGATAGCTCGCCGACCTTCGTCTCCGCGCGGTCGGCATCAAGGCCGAAGCGGGCAAGCTGCGCGCGGACCTGGGCGGGCGTCGCCTTCGGCAGCGCCCGGGCCATGTGGTCGATCGGCGTCTCCGACAGCACCAGCGCCTCCGCCTGATCCTGCGCGAAGTAGCCCACTTTCAGCCCCGGCGCCCGCCGGCTCTCGCCGCTCAAGGGCGCGAGGGAGCCGGCGATGAGCTTGGCGAGCGTCGATTTGCCGTTGCCGTTGGCGCCGAGCAGCGCCACCCGATCGTCCGTATCGAGGCTGAGCGAGATGCCCCGCAGCACCGGCTTGCCGGCATAGCCGACGGCGACACGATCGAGGGTGAGGATCGGCGGGGCAAGCCGCGATGGCTCGGGGAAGGCGAAGCGCGTCGGCGCGTCTTCGACGACGGTCTCCACGGGAGGCAGCCGTTCCAGCGCCTTGAGCCGGCTTTGCGCCTGGCGGGCCTTGGTCGCTTTCGCGCGGAAGCGATCGACGAAGGCCTGGATGCGCGCCCGCTCCTCCGTGACCCGCTCGGCCATACGCTTCTGCTGGGCCGCGCGCTCGCCCCGGATACGCAGGAATTCGGCGAAGCCGCCGGGGTAGAGCGCGATCTTGCCGCGGTCGAGATGGGCGATGGCTTCGACAGAGCGATCGAGCAAGCCGCGATCATGCGAGACGATGAGCGCGGCGCCCGGGAAGCGGGCGAGCCAGGTTTCCAGCCAGAGGGAGGCTTCGAGGTCGAGATGGTTGGTCGGCTCGTCGAGCAGCAGGAGGTCGGGGTTGCCGAAAAGCGCGGAGGCGAGTGCCACGCGCATCCGCCAGCCGCCCGAAAGCGCGCTCATCGGCCCCTGCTGGCGTTCGAGCGAGAAGCCGAGCCCGCTCAGGATGGCGCCGGCGCGGGCCGGCGCGCTCTCCGCCTCGATCGTGCGCAGGCGCTCATGCACTTCGGCCAGGCGATGCGGATCGGTCTCCGGCGCTTCCGCCTCGGCGAGCAGGCTGGTGCGCTCGCGATCGGCGGCGAGCACGACCTCGATCGGCGTGATCGACCCGCCCGGCGCTTCCTGGGCAACGGCGCCCATCCTGGCCCGGACGGCGAGGCGGATCTCCCCGCCATCGGGCGTGAGATCACCACCGATCGCCCGCATCAGCGTCGATTTGCCAGTGCCGTTGCGGCCGACGAGGCCGATGCGCCGGCCGGGATCGACCGTGAGATCGGCATTCTCGAGCAGCGGCCGGCCCTTGATGGAGATGGAGAGATCGCGGATCGTGAGGAGGCTCATAGGGGCGGGATGTAGCGAGAATCGGCGGCGTTAGAAACCGTGTCGGCTTGCGGGGGATGGCCTGACCCTCTAAAGCCGCGCGCAGAGATCTTCACGTCGAGAGAAAGACCGGACCCATGGCTATCGAGCGCACTTTTTCCATCCTGAAGCCGGACGCGACCCGCCGCAACCTGACCGGCGCCATCAACGCGGTGTTCGAGAAGAACGGCCTCCGCATCGTCGCCCAGAAGCGGGTGCAGCTTTCCCGCGCCCAGGCCGAGGGTTTCTATGCGGTGCATAAGGAGCGGCCCTTCTTCAACGACCTCGTGACCTTCATGATCTCCGGCCCGGTCGTGCTGCAGGTGCTGGAAGGCGAGAACGCGGTTGCCCGCAACCGCGAGCTGATGGGCGCGACCAACCCCAAGAACGCGGAGCCGGGCACCATCCGCGCCGAGTTCGCCGAGAGCATCGAGGCGAATTCCGTGCATGGCTCGGACAGCGCCGAGAATGCGGCGATCGAGATCGCCTATTTCTTCGCCGGCACCGACATCGTCGGCTGAAAAAGGCCTCCGGTGTGAACCGGAAGGGCGGGGGCCAAGGCTCCCGCCTTTTTTATGACGCGAGCCCCGCGGCAAATGCCTTGAGTGCTGCCGGGTAGAGCTTGTGCTCCTCCGCCAGCACCCGTTCGGCGAGGTCTGCGGGCGTATCGCCCGGCATAACGGGGACGCGGGCCTGGGCCAGGATCGGGCCGGAATCGAGATCCTCCGTCACCAGATGCACCGTGCAGCCATGCTCGGCATCGCCCGCTTCGATCGCCCGCTCATGGGTATGCAGGCCCTTATGGGCGGGCAGCAGGCTCGGATGGATATTGAGCATCCGCCCCGCCCAGGCTGAGACCAGGAAGGGCGAGAGCAGCCGCATATAGCCCGCGAGGCAGACGATTTCGACGCCCGCGGCGCGCAGCGCGCCGTCGATCTCCGCCTCATGCGCCGCGCGGTCCCGTCCGAAGGGGCGGTGGTCGATCGCGCGCGTCGCGATCCCGTGCGCGGCGGCGCGGGCCAGCCCGCTCGCCTCCGGGTTGTTCGAGAGCACGAGCACGATCTCGGCCGGGTAGGCCGGCGCCTTCGCGGCGTCGATGAGGGCTTCCATGTTCGAGCCGCGCCCGCTGATGAGCAGGCCGACCCGGCGCCGTCGCACCATCACAGCGGCCAGCCCGCGGGCAGGGCGATCTCGGTGCGCGGCGCGCCCGCCGCCGCTTCGACGGCGCCGATCGGAAACACCGTCTCGCCCTCGGCTTCCAGCAGCGCCTGTGCCTCGGCCGCATCCCCGTCCGCAACAATCACCGCCATGCCGATGCCGCAGTTGAAGACGCGCAGCATCTCCTCGGCCGCGATGCCACCTGCGCGCGCGAGCCAGGGGAAGACGGGCGGCAGGCGCCAGCTTGCGGCGTCGAGCCGGGCGAGCGTGCCATCGGGCAGCGCGCGCGGCAGGTTGCCGGGCAGGCCGCCGCCGGTGATGTGGGCGGCCGCCTTGAGCAGGCCGCGCCGGTGCAGCGCGAGCAGCGAGCGTACGTAGAGCTTCGTCGGCGCCATCAGGCTCTCGGCGAGGCTCTGGCCCGGGGCGAAGGGCGAGGGGCCGGCCATATCGGCGCCTGCCAGCTCCACCACACGGCGGACGAGGGAGAAGCCGTTGGAATGCACGCCGCTGCTGGCGAGGCCGAGCACCACATCCCCCGGCGCCACATCGCGCGGCAGCAGCGCATCCCGCTCGGCCGCACCCACCGTGAAGCCTGCGAGATCGTAATCCCCGGCCTTGTACATGCCCGGCATCTCGGCGGTCTCGCCGCCCACCAGGGCGCAGCCCGAAAGGCGGCAACCCTCGGCGATGCCGGCGATGACGCGCCGCGCCTGCGCGACGTCGAGCCCGCCGGTCGCGAAATAGTCGAGGAAGAAGAGCGGCTCCGCCCCCTGCACCACGAGATCGTTGACGCACATGGCGACGAGATCGATGCCGACCGTATCATGCAGCCCGCAATCGATCGCGATCTTGAGCTTGGTGCCGACGCCATCGGTGGAGGAGATCAGCACCGGATCCCGGAAGCCGGCGGCCTTGAGATCGAAGAGCGCGCCGAAGCCGCCGAGCGAGCCCATCACGCCAGGGCGCGCCGTGGCGCGGGCAAGCGGCTTGATGGCATCGACAAGCGCGTCGCCCGCGTCGATATCGACGCCGGCTTCGGCATAGGTCGCGCCTTGGGGGGTGTCAGCCGCTCTGGTCATCAGGGCCCTCGATGCGCTAGGCGTTGGTCCGGGCAGCGGCCACATTTGGTGGCTTCAGGCGCCGGGCAATGCGGGAAGATCGTTTGGCAAGGCGCGGAAACAATCACAGGGCGCGTCGTGGCGCAACCGGGGGCTGGGGCGCAAGCGCTGGTCGGCCGCGCCCTGCCATGAGCGCGCGGGCATGATGCCAGGGCCGCGGCCGGCCGGCCGGTCGAGCCGGGGCCAGAGGATCGCGCTGATCCTTGGCCTCTTCGCGGCCTTCCTGGTCTTCCTCTACCTCTTTTCCTCGATCCTGCTGCCCTTCGTGGTGGCGAGCGGCATCGCCTATTTCCTCGATCCGGTGGCGCTGCGGCTCACCCGTTTCGGCGTGCCGCGCTGGGCGGCGGCGCTGCTCCTCGTCATCGGGCTCGCCGCCGGCGTCGCCGCCTTCGCCTTTCTTCTGTATCCGATCATGCTCTCCCAGATCGGCCTGCTGCTCGCCCGGGTGCCGGAATACGTCGTCAAGGTGCAGGCCTGGGCGAATGGCACGCTCTCCCATCTGCAACAGCATCTCGGCGCCGATTTCGTCGATACCAAGCTGCGGGAGATCGTGGCGAGCCATGCCGGCGCGATGATCCCCTATGCGGTGGGGGCGCTGAGCCGGGTGCTCGGCAGCGGCTTCGCCATCGTCAATGCCATCACGCTGCTCGTCGTCACCCCCATCGCCGCCTTCTACCTGCTGCGGGACTGGCCGCGCCTGGTGGCGCTGATCGACCGCATCCTGCCGCGCCGCTATGCCGGCATCATCCGCGCCCAGGTGCATGAGGTGGATCGCATCCTCTCCGCCTGGCTGCGCGGGCAGCTGCTCTGCTGCCTCATCCTCGGCGCCTTCTACGCGATCGGACTGACAGTGGTCGGGCTTGATCTCGGCCTCATCGTCGGGCTGATGGCGGGCGCGCTCTCCTTCATCCCCTATGTCGGGTTGATCACTGGCTTCTTCACCTCGGTCGGCCTTGCCATCGCGCAATTCCCGACCTGGGCCGGGGTCTTCTGGGTCATCGCCGTCTTCATGCTCGGCCAGGTGCTGGAAAGCTACGTCATCTATCCCCGCCTGCTCGGCAACCGGGTCGGGCTGCACGACGTGCTGGTGATCTTCGCGCTGCTCGCCGGCGGGGCGGCCTTCGGCTTTCTCGGCGTCCTGCTCGCCGTGCCGGTCACGGCCGCGCTCGGCGTCCTCGCCCGCTTCTGGCTCCGCCGCTACCTGCAAAGCCCGCTCTATCTCGACCCGCCGCCGGGTGACGAATAGATTGCGCCGATGAGCGCCGACGCCCCCGAGCCCATCCGGCAACTGGCCCTGCCTTTCGCGCATGTCCCGCGCTTTCGGGTGGAGGATTTCATCGCCGCCCCCTCCAACGAGGAGGCGCGTGCCTGGCTCGGCCGGGTGCCGGGCTGGCCTGCCGGGCGGCTCGCACTCTACGGCGAGGCCGGCTGCGGCAAGACGCATCTGCTGCAGCTCTGGGCCGAGCGGCATGGCGCGCTGCTCATCGCCGGGGCGGCGCTCCGCCGTCTGCCGGAACTCGCCGGCACCCCGGCGATCGCCCTCGACGATGCCGATACGGTGCCGGACGAGACGGCGCTCCTGCATCTCATCAACCTCGCGGGCGAGATGCGCCGCCCGCTGCTGCTGGCCGGGCGGCAGGCGCCGGCGCGCTTCCGCGTGGCGCTGCCCGATCTTGCGAGCCGGCTGCGCGCCATGACGGCGGTGGGGCTGCGCCCGGCGGAGGAGCCGCTCCTGCGCGCGCTCTTCGCCCGCCTGCTCTCGGACCGGCAGCTCATCCTTGCCGAAAGCCTGCAGGAATGGCTGCTCGCCCGCCTGCCGCGCCACCCGGCGGCGCTGCGGGAAGCGGCCGCCCGGCTCGACCGGCAGGCGCTGGCCGCGGGCGGGCGCATCACACGTGCGATGGCGGCCGATCTCGTCGCCCGTCTGGCCGGTGACGGCGCAGAGGAAACCGCCGCCCAACCGGCGGATGACGTTTCCGATAAGCCCGTGCGCGCCGCCTCCCCAAGCGAAGAGATTCTCCTCTAGGATGGCCGGATGACAGCCGCAGATGTGATCCCCGCCGCAGCATCCTCCGCCCTCGCTTCGCCCGCGCCGGAGCCCGCGAAGAGCCACCGCGCGCCGGCGTCCACCGCCGGGGCCAGCGCCGAACAGCCGGCGATCGGCCCTGATTCGACTCAGCGCTTTAGCAACCGGGAACTCTCCTGGCTCGATTTCAACCATCGCGTCGTCGAAGAGGCGGAAAACCGCCACCACCCCCTGCTGGAACGGCTGCGCTTCATCTCGATCAGCGCCTCCAACCTCGACGAGTTCTATTCCGTGCGCGTCGCCGGCCTCGTCGGCCAGGCCAAGGCGGGCGTCGTCACCACATCGCCCGATGGGCTGACGCCGGCGCAGCAACTCGCCCAGATCAATACCCGTGCCCGGCGGCTCCTCGCCGATCAGCAGCATGCCTGGACCCGCGTGCGGGCCGAGCTTGCCGCCGCCGGCCTCGTCGTCGCCGATATCGACACGCTCTCCCCGGCCGATCGGGAATGGCTCGACGCCTATTTCATGGACCGCATCTTCCCGGTGCTGACGCCGCTTGCGATCGACCCGGCGCATCCCTTCCCCTTCATCCCCAATATGGGGCTGGTGGTGGCACTGCTCCTGGTCTCGAACCATGACCGGCACGTCATGCGCGCCCTCATCCCGCTGCCGAGCCAGGTGGAGCGCTTCATCCGCCTGCCGGGCGAGGCCGGGGCGCCGATCCGCTTCGTGATGCTGGAAGACGTGGTGGGGCTGTTCCTCGAACATCTCTTCCCCGGCTATGCGCGGGAGGCGCAGGGCCTCTTTCGCGTCATCCGCGATACCGATGTCGAGTTCGAGGATGAGGCGGCCGATCTCGTGCTCTCCTACGAAACCGCGCTCAAGCGCCGCCGCCGCGGGGTGGCGATCAACCTCGCGCTCCAGGCCTCGATGCCGGAGGAGCTGAAGCAGATCGTGCGCGATGCGGTCGCCGCCCCGCCGGAGGAGGTTTTCGAGGAGGCGGGCATCCTCGGCGTCGTCGATCTCAAGCAGCTCATCGTGGACGATAGGCCGGACCTGCTCTTCACCCCCTATACGCCGCGCTTCCCCGAGCGCATCCGCGATTTCGGCGGGGATTGCTTCGCCGCCATCCGCGCCAAGGACATCATCGTCCACCATCCTTTCGAGAGCTTCGACGTGGTGGTGCAGTTCCTCCGCCAGGCGGCGCAGGACCCGGCGGTGGTCGCGATCAAGCAGACGCTCTACCGCACGAGCAAGGACAGCCCGATCGTCAAGACGCTGATCGAGGCGGCGGAGGCGGGCAAATCCGTCACCGCCATGGTGGAACTGCGCGCCCGCTTCGACGAGGAGGCCAATATCCGCCTCTCCCGCGCGCTGGAAGCGGCCGGCGTGCAGGTCGTCTTCGGCTTCACCGAGCTCAAGACCCACGCCAAGCTCTCGCTCGTCGTCCGCCGCGAGGGATCGGGCGTGCGCTCCTACGCGCATTTCGGCACCGGCAACTATCACCCGATCACGGCGCGGATCTACACCGACCTCAGCTTCTTCACCTGCGATCCGGAACTCACCCGCGATGCCGCGCGGCTGTTCAACTTCATGACGGGCTATGCCAAGCCCGAGAAGATGGATGCGATCGCCTATAGCCCGCTCACCACCCGCAAGCGGATCACCCATCTGATCGAGGACGAGATCAAGGCGGCGCAGGAAGGCCGCCCCTCCGGCATCTGGCTGAAGGTCAATGCGCTCGTGGACGAGACGATGATCGACCTGCTCTACAAGGCCTCCCGCGCCGGGGTGCCGGTGAAATGCGTGGTGCGCGGCATCTGCTGCCTGCGGCCCGGAATCCCTGGGCTTTCCGAGAATATCCGGGTGAAGTCGATCGTCGGGCGGTTTCTCGAACATGCCCGCATCGTCGCCTTCGGCAATGGCCATGCCCTGCCGAGCCGGCATGCCAAGGTCTATATTTCGAGCGCCGACTGGATGGCGCGCAACCTCGACATGCGGGTCGAGACCTTCGTGCCGATCCGCAACCCGACGGTGCATGCCCAGGTGCTGGACCAGATCATGGTCGTCGATCTCAAGGACAATCTGCAATCCTGGGAACTCGGCGCCGATGGCAGCTGGCGGCGCGTCACCGCCGGGCGCAAGCCGATCTCGGCGCATAACTACTTCATGACCAACCCGTCGCTGTCGGGCAGGGGCTCGGCCTTGCACGGGCCGGCGCTTTTGCAGCACATCGGCCGCAAATCCCATGCAACGAAGGACTGACCGCTGACCTTACCCCGCTGCGCTGTCGTTGATCTGGGCTCGAATTCGGTCCGGCTCGTCGTATTCGAAGGAGAGTCGCGCAATCCGGTCGCCATCTTCAACGAGAAGGCGGTGCTGCGGCTCGGCCGCGGCCTGCAGCAGACCGGGCGGCTGAACGAGGAGGGCGTCGCCCAGGCGCTCACCGTCATGCGGCGCTACCATGAGGTGGCGCGCGCCATGGGGGCGGACCCCTTCGAGGTGCTGGCGACCGCGGCGGTGCGGGATTCGGAGAATGGCGCCGAATTTGTGGAAGGGCTCAAGGCGCGCATGCCGGGGGTGCCGATCCGCATCCTCTCCGGCCATGAGGAGGCGGCATTCTCCGCCGCCGGTGTGCTCTGCGGCATTCCCCAGGCCGAGGGCATCCTGCTCGATATCGGCGGCGGCTCGCTCGAAGCGGTGCGGCTCATCGGCGGCCAGGCGATCCGCAGCGAGACCATGCCGCTCGGCGTCATCCGTCTGGCTGACCGGGCGGGGGGCGATCTGCTGCGGGCGCGGGTGATCGTGGAGGAGGATACCGCGCGCATCCCCTGGCTCGCCGAGGCGGCGGGGCAGGATCTCTACCTCGTCGGCGGCGCCTTCCGCGCGCTCGCCCGTATCCACATGGCGCAGACGAGCTACCCGCTCAACATGCTCCACCACTATACGATCGAGCGGGACGAGGCGCGGGATCTCGCGGGCGTGGTGGCGGGTGCCAGCCGCCGCGCGCTGGAGCGGCTCCCCGGCCTGCCGCGCCGGCGGATCGAGGATCTGCCCTTCGCCGCCGTCGTGCTGCGGCGGCTGTTGCGCATCACGGGGGCGAGCCGCGTCGTCTTCAGCGCCAACGGCCTGCGCGAAGGCTGGCTCATGCACATCATGCCCCCCGCCGTGCGCGCGGCCGAGCCGATCACCGCCGCCGCGCGGGACATGGCGCTCGCCATGAGCCGCGATCCCTCCCTGCCGCCCGGCCTCATCGAATGGACCGCCGGGCTCAACCCGCGCGAGACGGCGAGCCAGCGGCTCCTGCGCGAGGCCGCCTGCTGGCTTTCGGACGTGGCGAGCCACGACCATCCGGAATATCGCGCCGAGCAGGGGTTTCTGCGCGTGCTGCGCCAGCCCGGCACCGGGATGGACCATCATACCCGCGCCTTCCTGGCGCTGACCATCGCCATGCGCTACGAGGCCGAGCCGGATGCTCCCTACCTCGCCCCGGCGCGCATGCTGCTCGACATGTATTCCGTCCAGCGGGCCGAGACCCTTGGCGCGGCCCTGCAGCTTGCCTACACCCTCTCGGGCGGCACGCCGCGGCTGCTCTCCCAGGCATCGCTGACCGTCTCGGGCGAGCGGCTGGTGCTGGATCTCGAAGAGAATTCGGGCGTCTTCGCGGGCGAAAGCGTCATCCGCCGGCTGGCGCGCCTCGCCGGCTCCCTCGGCCTCGAACCCTATACCGGCGCGACACGCCTCGTGCCGGGCGTGAGCCCGGGCTGAGGATGGCCGCGGCCCTCATCCCGGCGCTCGAAGCCCTGCTCGGCGCCGATGCGGTGCTCACCGATGCGGCGGAGATGGCGGGCTATGCGGCGGATTGGCGGCGGCTCTACCAGGGCCGCCCGCGCGCCGTCATCCGCCCGCGGGAGACAGCGGCCCTCGCCGAGGCGATCCGGCTTTGCGCCGCGGCGGGGGTGCCGGTGGTGCCCCAGGGCGGCAATACCTCGATGGTCGGTGGCGCGACGCCGGGGCCCGAGGGCGAGGCGATCGTCGTCAGCCTGGAGCGGATGCGGGCGCTGCGGGCGATCGACCCGGTCGAGATGACGATGACGGTCGAAGCCGGCGTCACCCTCGCCGCCGCCCAAGGGATGGCGGCCGAGGCGGGGCTGCTGCTGCCGCTCTCGATCAGTTCGGAAGGCAGCGCGCAGATCGGCGGCGTGCTCGCGACCAACGCCGGCGGCAACAACACGCTCCGCTTCGGCAATGCGCGGGAGATGGTGCTCGGCGTCGAGGTGGTGCTGGCCGATGGCCGCGTCTGGCACGGGCTGCGGCGGCTGCACAAGGACAATACCGGCTACGCGTTGCGCCAACTCTTCGTGGGCTCCGAGGGCACGCTCGGCATCATCACCGCCGCCGTGCTGCGGTTGCAGCCCGGCGTCTCGGCGCGGGTCGGCGCCTTCTGCGCGCTGCCGGCGGTGGGCTCGGCGCTCGCCCTCCTCGGCCGGCTGCGGCAGCGGGATGCCGCGGCCCTGCACGCCTTCGAATATATGAGCGCGGAATCGCTCGGCCTCGTGCTCCGCCACATCCCGGGCGCCAGCCTGCCGGTGGAGGCTGCCCCGCACTACATCCTGCTCGATTGCGCGGGCGGCGGCGGGGAGGAGGCGCGGCGCGGCTTCGAGGCGATGCTGGAAGAGGTGCTCGGCGCGGCGCTCGACCAGGGGGAGATCAGCGATGCCGCGCTCTCCCAGAACGAGGCGCAGCGCCTCTCCTTCTGGCGGCTGCGGGAGGAGCATGCGGAAGCGCAGAAGCGGGCCGGCCTCTCCGTCAAGAACGATGTCTCGGTCGCGGTCGGAGATCTGCCGGCCTTCCTCGAAGAGGCGGCGGAGGCGGCGCGCGCGGCCCTGCCGGGGGTCATCGTCGCGCCCTTCGGCCATCTCGGCGACGGCAATATCCATTTCAACCTGGTGCAGCCGGAGGGCATGGCGGCGGCGCGCTTCGAGGCGGCGGCCGGCGCGCTGATGGAGGCCGTCAACGCCGTGGTGCGCCGCCATGCGGGCAGCTTCTCGGCCGAGCATGGCGTCGGGCGGCTCAAGACCCCGCTGATGGCCAGCTGGCGCGGCGGCGTGGAGCTTGACCTCATGCGCCGGATCAAGGCGGCGCTCGATCCCGCCGGGCTGTTCAACCCGGGCGTGCTCTTCCCCCCCGAGGCGTAGCGAGCGGGCGCGGGTGCCGCTCGCCCTTAACGCTGCGCCATCTCGCGCCCGTTACGGAAGGCGCCTGGCGTCATCGGATAGCAGGTGCGGCCGTAATGGTTCATCGCCGTGCAGGTGCTGCGCGCGCGATCCTCGCTGACATTGGTGACATAGGCGTGCCACAGCACGCGCCGCGCCTTGGTATGGATCATCGCGAGATGGGCGACGCCGCCATCGGCCTTGCGCCGCGCGATGCGGAGCGCGAGGTAGGCGGCGGATTTTTCCTGATAGGTGCCGAGATCGAGGTTCCAGTTGGCGATGCCGCCCGTGGCTCCTGCCGCCGCCTCGCGGGCATGGAGCGCGGCCGGATCGGTCGCCGGGATCACCGGGGCCTGCGGATGCGCCTGGGCCTGGCGCGCGGCGGCTGCGGCATCCGCCAGAGCAAGGGCGGAGCCGCCGCCGAATTCCTGGGCGAAGCCGTTGTTCAGCATCGCCGTCATGTCCCGGTCGCGCGTCAGGTTGGAGGGTGCCGCCATCACTACGCCGATCAGCCGCACCCCGTCGCGCACCGCGCTCGTCACCAGGTTATGGCCGGCGGCATTGGTGTAGCCGGTCTTCATGCCATCCGCGCCGGGATAGGATTTCAGCAGATAGTCGTGGTTGCGGATGATCATGCCGTGGAAATCGAAGCTCGGCGTCGAGAAGTAGTGGTAGTCCTCCGGGAAATCGACGATCAGGCGGCGGGCGAGGATCGCCACGTCATGCGCCGTCGTCACCTGCGCCGGGTCCGGCAGGCCGGAGGCGTTCCGGAAAACGGTATGCGTCATGCCGAGCGTATGGGCCTTCAGCGTCATCAGCGCGCCGAAGCGCGTATCATCGCCGCCGGCGAGGAATTCCCCGGCAACCGTCGCCGCGTCGTTGGCGGAGAGCGTCACCATGCCGAGGATCGCTTCCTGCACCGTCAGCCGCGAGCCGGGGGCGAGGCCGAGCTTCACCGGCTCGACGCGGGACGCATGGACCGAGACGGGCATCATCTGGTTGAGGGTGATGCGATGATCGCGCAGCGCCTCGAACAGGAGATAGAGCGTCATCAGCTTGGTGAGGCTCGCCGGAAAGCGCGGATCATTGGCGTGCAGCGCATAGAGGATCTTGCCGGTCTTGGCGTCCATCACGATCTCGGCGGTGGGCGGCAGGGCGGCGTCACTCGGCTTCGGGGCGAGGAGGCCGACGAGCAGCGTGCACAGCGCCGCCACGACGAGGCCGAGATGCGTGCCTGAGCGCTTCCGCGTAACGTTCATGGAGAGTTCCTGCCGCTGAGACCGGGCGCCGCCACCAATCAGCGCCCCGCCATGCTTTGACGCAAGTTAGTGGTGATTGCAATCACTTAGACGCCAGCTCTCAGATTTTGCACGATGCACCCGCGCCGCCGCGCCGGAAAACCCCGGAAAAGGTCGTTGTGCACCGCACAAAAAGACTTGAATTGCGGCAGGAGGTGGCGCTAAAAGCATCATGCTGCATCGCAACAGAGAGCGGTCGTGACAGGCTGAGGTCGCCGCGATGGGGCCTGAAGCGAAACTGTCTTATCCGAGCGAAGGAGTGAGAAGCATGGCGAGAGCGCGAACGGTGATCAGCCGCGAGATGGCTACGGCAGTGGATGCCGGCCAGACGGTGGCCGAAGCGGCAGAGGCCGCGATGACGAAGGTGGCTGAGGAGGTTGCGGCGGAAGCCGAGACCTTGGCGACCGAGATGGCTGAGACGACGAAATCCCGGATGGCGGCGGCATCGCATGCGCTGGCCCAGCCGGGCGTGACTTTCAAAGAAGGGATGACCAAAACCATGAAGACTGCTGAAGAAGTTGTGGCCTTCGGCCAGGGTAACGTCGAAGCGCTGATCAAGTCCGGCCAGATCTGGTCCACCGGCCTGCAGGATCTTTCCAAGCAGATGGCCTCCTCGATGCAGGCTTCCTATGAAGAGGCGCTGGCCGCCTTCAAGGCGATGACGACCGTGAAGTCGCTCAAGGAAGCGGTGGATCTGCAGGTCGGCTTCACCCGCTCGGCGATCGAGAAGAGCATGGCCGAGTCGAGCAAGTACACCGATGCCTCCTTCAAGCTGGCCGAGCAGGCGATCGCGCCGATCTCGAGCCGCATGACGATGGCGGTCGAGAAGTTCACGAAGTCCGCCTAAATCCTCGGCGGTCCGGCTCAGCCGGGCCCTGACGGAACGCGAAGGGGTCCGGGCCGCAAGGCTCGGGCCCTTTGCCATGAAAGCGGCCCCCGTCGGGCGGGGGCCTGTGCGGCTCGGTTGCCAGCCGTGTGCGCGCCGCATCGCATGCTTGGCCTGCCCGCAGGTCGCTTCACAAGACCTTGCCGCCATCCAATCTTGTCTTTGCCGCAAAGGCCGCATGCTCTTATTGTTCGCGTGAACCAGCTCCGGCGGCGGATCGGCCAATCTGGCGATTTCGGCGGTGCCCTTCACGGCAGTAAGGTTCTTTTCACTAGGAAGGATACACGGTAGCGCGATGAGCGACAGCGATAGGCGCAATGGCGGCCGCGATGGAACGGGGACGGGCACCGGGGTCGTCGTCAAGAGCCGGACCAAGACGCGCAAGCCGGCGATGTACAAAGTTCTGATGCTGAACGACGATTACACGCCGATGGAATTCGTCGTGCATGTGCTGGAGCGCTTCTTTCAGAAGACGCGCGATGAGGCGACGCGCATCATGCTGCACGTCCATCGCCGGGGCGTCGGCGTTTGTGGTGTCTTCACCTATGAGGTGGCCGAGACCAAGGTCACGCAGGTGATGGACCTCGCCCGCCAGAACCAGCATCCTCTTCAGTGCACCATCGAAAAAGAGTAACCCTGAGCAAAAGTTAATGCTCCGGCGCGCGAACATGGTGCAGGATACCGCTTCGGCTGCTTGGCTAGGCGTGCAACGCTAAACCGACGCAGAGGAAGAGCATTGGCTGGTGCCGGAAGGGCCGCCGAACAAGCGGCAAGCCACCAGCTTCGAGTAAGATAGGAGCGTCGGCATGTTGTCCCGTAACCTTGAGCAGACTCTCCACCGCGCCCTTTCGCTGGCGAGCGAGCGCAAACATGAATACGCAACCCTGGAGCATCTGCTTCTCGGCCTGACCGAGGATACCGATGCGGCCACCGTTCTGCGCGCCTGCGGCGTCGATCTCGACAAGCTGCGCGGCGATCTCACCGAATTTCTCGACAAGGATCTCGCGGGCCTGGCGACAGACCGGCCGGGCGACCCGAAGCCGACCGCCGGTTTCCAGCGCGTCGTGCAGCGGGCGGCGATCCATGTGCAATCCTCCGGCCGGGACGAGGTGACGGGGGCCAATGTCCTCGTGGCACTCTTCAGCGAGCGGGAGAGCCATGCCGTCTATTTCCTGCAGCTGCAGGATATGACGCGCCTGGACGCGGTGAATTTCATCAGCCACGGCATCGCCAAATCTCCCGGCAAGGCGGCGCCGCGGCCGGAGAAGGCCTCCGCCGAGGCGCCGGACCCCGAGGAGAAGCCGAGCCGCCGCAGCCAGGATGCGCTCTCCACCTATTGCGTCAACCTCAACAAGAAGGCGCAGGGCGGCAAGGTCGATCCGCTGATCGGGCGGGAGACCGAGATCGAGCGGACCATCCAGATCCTCTGCCGCCGCACCAAGAACAACCCGCTCTATGTCGGCGATCCCGGTGTCGGCAAGACCGCGATCGCCGAGGGGCTGGCCAAGCGCATCGTCGAAGGCGACGTGCCCGAGGTGCTGACGAAATCGACGATCTATTCCCTCGACATGGGCGCGCTGCTCGCCGGCACCCGCTATCGCGGCGATTTCGAGGAGCGGCTGAAGGCCGTCGTCACCGAGCTCGAAGCCCAACCCGGCGCCGTGCTCTTCATCGACGAGATCCATACCGTGATCGGCGCGGGGGCGACGAGCGGGGGCGCCATGGATGCCTCCAACCTCCTGAAACCCGCGCTTGCCGCCGGCACGCTGCGCTGCATCGGCAGCACGACCTATAAGGAGTTCCGCAACTACTTCGAGAAGGACCGCGCGCTGGTGCGGCGCTTCCAGAAGATCGACGTGCCGGAACCCTCGACCGAGGATGCGGTGCGCATCCTGCGCGGCCTCAAGACCGTGTACGAGAAGCACCACAAGGTCCGCTACACGGATGAGGCGATCCGCGCCGCGGTCGATCTCTCGGCCAAATACATCCACGACCGCAAGCTGCCCGACAAGGCGATCGACGTGATCGACGAGGTGGGCGCGAGCCGCATGCTGCTGCCCGAGCATAAGCGCCGCAAGACGGTGACCCTCAAGGATGTCGAGGAGATCGTCGCCAAGATCGCGCGCATTCCGCCCAAATCCGTCTCCGCGGATGACAAGGAGACGCTGCGCCATATCGAGCGTGATCTGCGCTCCATGGTCTTCGGCCAGGATCAGGCGATCGACGCGCTGTCCGCCGCGATCAAGCTCTCCCGCGCTGGCCTGCGCGATCCGGAGAAGCCGATCGGCAACTACCTCTTCTCGGGGCCCACGGGCGTCGGCAAGACCGAGGTCGCCCGCCAGCTGGCGAGCGTGCTCGGGATCGAGCTCATCCGCTTCGACATGAGCGAGTATATGGAGCGGCATTCCGTCTCGCGCCTCATCGGCGCGCCGCCGGGCTATGTCGGCTTCGATCAGGGCGGCATGCTGACCGACAGTATCGACCAGCATCCCCATTGCGTGCTGCTGCTGGACGAGATCGAGAAAGCGCATCCCGATCTCTTCAATATCCTGCTGCAGGTGATGGATCACGGGAAGCTCACCGACCATAACGGCAAGACGGTCGATTTCCGTAACGTCATCCTGATCATGACGACGAATGCCGGGGCGGCCGACATGGCCAAGGCCGCGATCGGCTTCGGCCGGGAAGCGCGGGTGGGCGAGGATGAGGATGCGGTCAAGCGCATGTTCACCCCCGAATTCCGCAACCGCCTCGATGCCGTCATCCCCTTCGCGGCGCTGAGCCAGGAGGTGGTCGCCCGCGTCGTCGAGAAGTTCGTCATGCAGCTCGAAGCCCAGCTCGCGGACCGCAACGTGACGATCGAACTCTCCTCCGCCGCCAAGGAGTGGCTGGCCGAGCGCGGCTACGACAAGCTCTATGGCGCGCGGCCGCTGGCCCGGGTGATCCAGGAGACGATCAAGAAGCCGCTGGCCGAGGAGCTGCTCTTCGGCAAGCTCGCCAAGGGCGGCTCGGTGAAGGTCGGGCTGAAGGAAGGCAAGCTCGATTTCGAGATCACCGAGGCGCCGCTCGTCGCCGCCGCCCGCCCGGGCAGCGAGGAAGGCGGTACCGAGCGGGAAGAGCCGGAGGAAGTCGAGTAAGCGCGGCCCCGCGCGCGGGGCGGGCTTCGGCCGGCGCCGATGCAAAAGCGGCCTTCCCCCCGGGGAGGGCCGCTTTTTTCATGGGCGGCCGGGCTCCGCGCGCAAGCTCAGCTCTGGTGCAGTTTCTTGAGCGCGAAGCCGAACTGGATCCAGGCGATGCCGAAGAACACCAGCTCGATCGCGATCAGCGTGCCGAGCACCCAGAGGCTCGACCAGGGCAGGCTCTCATAGAGGAGCCCGCCGACGATGATGCTGACGATGCCCGAGAGGATGACGAGCCAGAGGCCCGGCATGTGCCGGTGCGTCGCCGCCAGCACCAGCCGGGTCACGCCGCTCACCATCAGCAGCACGGCGATGACGAGGGTGATGATGAGCGAGCCGCGCAGCGGTTCGGCCATCAGCAGAAAGCCGCCCAGGATGTAGAGCGCGCCGAGGATGAGATAGAGCAGGAAGCCGCCCCAGCCGCGCACGGCATAGGCATGCACCATCTGGAAGATACCGCCCACCACCAGCAGGGCGCCGATGATGAAGACGCCGGCGAGGCTCGCCGCCGTCACGTCGATCCAGCAGAGCAGGCCGACCACGATCTGCACCGCGCCGAGCGCCACGAACCAGCCCCAGCGATGGCTGGGCACGGATTTGGGGTCGGGAATCTGGGGGGAAAGTCCGAAGCCGGACATCGCGCATCTCCTTTTACAAGCGTAAGGAAGAGCTTATGCCAGCCCGTGCCCATGGGCGCCATGCGCGGCCGCATGACGCTTCGGCCGGCAGGGCGGCCAGTCCCGCCCCGGCCGTGATCGCGCCCCGCCCATTCGATCCTCTGGCGATCGAGTGTATCGCAAGCCGGGTGGATTATACCGCAGCGCCCAAGCGTCTATCTCCCGTTCCGCCCCACCCTCGGATTCAAAGCGATAGGAGACGCGCCATGAAGATTGCGGCAAACGGCATCACCCTGCATGCCTCGGATGAGGGGGCCGGCCCGCTCGCCCTCGTCTTTCTGCATTACTGGGGCGGCACGGCGCGCAGCTGGCAGCCAGTCATCGCCGCGCTGCCGGCGGATCTGCGCAAGATCGCGCTCGACGCGCGGGGCTGGGGCGGATCGGATCGTCCGGCCACCGGCTATGATATGGCGACCATGGCCGATGACGTGGCGGCGGCGATCGGCGCCCTCGGCCTCTCCCGCTATGTCCTGATCGGCCATTCCATGGGCGGCAAGGTCGCCCAGCTCCTCGCCTCCCGCCAACCTCAGGGCCTTGCCGGCCTCATCCTCGTCGCGCCCTCGCCGGCGCAAGGCAAGAGCCTCGCCCCGGAGGAGCGGGAGGCGATGGCGGCAGCCTATGCCGAGCCGGAGGCGGCGGGCTGGACGGTCGATACCATCCTCTGCGCCCGGCCCCTCCCGCCGGCGCTGCGGGCGGAGGTCATCGCCGGCAGCCTCGCCGGCGCCGCGGCGGCCAAGCACGCCTGGCCGCAGGCCGGGATCGGCGAGGATGTCAGCGCCGATCTCGCCCGGATCGCGGTGCCGGTGCTCGTCATCGGTGGCGAGAAGGATCAGGTGGATCAGGTCGAGATGCTGCGCGCCCGGGTGCTGCCCGTGCTGCCCACCGCCCGGCTCAGCATCGTGCCGGATGCCGGCCACCTGCTGCCGCTGGAAGCGCCGGCCGAGCTGGCCGCGCAGATCCAAGGCTTCGTGGCGGGGCTCGCGGAAGTGCCGCGTCCGTCTGCCATGCAGCAGGCCACCGGGCCGGCCGCGATGCGGCCGGAGGATCTGCCGCCGCTCTTCGACGCGGCGTTCAACGCCGGCGACCTCGATGCCGTCCTGGCGCTCTTTCATCCGGCGGCGACGATGCGGATGACGGACGGCACCCTCGTCACCGGTGGTGGAGAGGCGCTCCGCGCGGCGCTCGGCGGCTTGCTCGCGCTCAAGCCGCGCTTGCAGAACCACGTCCGCCGCGTGCTCGTCAGCGAAGATCAGGCGCTGATCCTCGCCGAGTGGCAGATCGTGATGCCGGGGCCAGGGGAGGCGAGCACGGCGCGCGGCGTGGCGACCCAGGTGGCCGGGCGTGGCGCGGATGGCGCCTGGCGCCTCCGGATCGCCAATCCCTTGGGCGTCAGCGAGACGCCGCTCGGCTGAGGCCGGCCGCGCCCGGCCTTGCGGTCAATTGACCTGCTGGATGGCGGAGAGCACCCAATGGCTGCCGGGCCGGCGGGTGAAGGTCCAAACCTCGCTGACCAGCGCCCGCAGGTCCGGACTGCCGTCCACCACCCGGTTGGCGGCATCCACTGTCACGTCGATCAACGAGAAGCGCATGGCGACGGTCGCGAAATCGGCGCCCGCCTCGCTCCAGGCTTCGGAAAGCTCCATCGCCTCGATCTGCACGCCCGAGACGCGGTTGCGCAGCCCCTGGCGGGCGAGGTTCGCCGCCTGCTCGGCGAAATAGCGGGTGAGTTCCGGTGTCGCGACCTGGGCGATAGCCTTGAGATCCCCCGCCCCCCAGGCGTCCTGCACATAGATCAGGCATTGGGCGAAGGCCTGGCGGTCGGCCGCGGTCAGCTGCAGCGGCGTGATGCGCGGGCCGCCCGGGTTCGGCCCATGGGCGAAGCCGCCGAGGCCGGTGGCGGCGCTGCCCGCGCCACCGCTCGCCGCGGCGTCCGGCATGCGCAGGCTGGCGGGCCCGCCAGCATTGGCCCGGGGCGGCGGCGGGGCGCCCGGCATCGCGGGCCGGCCGATCCCCCGCCCGCCGCCGGTGAAAAGCCGCACCAGCCAGCGCACCACCAGCAGAATGAGCAGGATCTGCAGCAGGAGCCCGATGATCGAGCCGAAGCCCATGCCGAAGCGGAACAGCCCGCCGCCGAAGAACAGGCCGAAGAGGCCGGCGCCGAGAAAGCCGCCGAGCAGCCCGGTCGCAAAGGGGCGACGGTTGAAGAAGCCGCCGGCGCCGGCAGCACCCGGCGCGCGGCCGATCGCTGTGTTCGGCACCTGCGTCCGCTCCAGCGGGGCGATCGCCGGGGCGATCCTGGTCTGCCGCGGCGCGCTGAAGGTGCGGCTGCCGCGGCTGCCCATGGAATGGCCGCCGCCGGCCCGCGCATCGGCCGGCTGCGGGGCAAGCAGGGACAGAAGCGGCAGAAGGGCTGCCGCCAGGATTAGAAACCGGCGCATGACGCAGGCACGCTCCCTCAATCGAACGAGCCCCAGCCTATAGCGGAAAGCGGGCGGGATGGTCAGGCCCCGGCCATCGTCATGCCGTCGATCCGGATGGTCGGCGCGTCGGTGCCGCGCCGGAAGCGCAGATCGTTCGCCGGCACGAGGCGGGCGAACATGCCGATGAGATTGTCGGCGATGGTGATCTCCGCCACCGGCTCGGCCAGCTGGCCATCGCGGATCATGAAGCCGGCCGCGCCCCGGCTGTAATCGCCGGTGATGCCGTTGATCCCGGAGCCGATGAGCTCCGTCACGTACAGCCCTTCGCGGATATCGGCCATCAGCGCGGCGGGGCTGAGCTCGCCCGGCGCCATATAGAGGTTGGTGGTCGCGGGGCCGGGCGGGGCGGAGGTGCCGCGTGCCGCATTGCCTGTGGTCTTGAGGCCGAGTTGCCGGGCGCTGCGTCCATCCAGCACCCAGGTCTTGAGGATGCCGTCCTCGATGATGTCGAGCGGCGCCGTCGGCTGGCCTTCGCCGTCGAAGGGGCGGGAGCGGAGGCCGCGGCGACGGTGCGGATCGTCGCGGATGAGAAGCCCGGGCGCGAAAACCCGCTCGCCCATCTTCTCGCGCAGGAAGCTGGTGCCACGCGCGATGGCGGCGCCGTTGACGGCGCCGGCGAGATGGCCGAGCAGGCTCGCCGAGACCCGCGGGTCGTAGATCACGCTGAGCGTCGCGGTCTTCGGCCGGCGGGGATTGAGCCGGGCGAGGGCGCGTTCCGCCGCCCGCCGGCCGATCTCGGCCGGGTCGTCGAGATCCGCCTCATGCACCGCGCTCGTATAGTCATAGTCGCGCTGCATCCCAGTGCCCGAACCGGCAAGCGCCGTCGCCGAGACCGAGAAGCCGGTGCGGCCCCAGGCGCCGGCGAAGCCGCGGCTCGTCACCAGCACCGCTTCGCTGCGGCTATAGCTCGCATCCGCGCCTTCGCTATTGGTGATGCCGGAGACGGAGAGCGCCGCATCCTCGGCCGCCGCCGCCCGCGCGCCGAGCGCCGCGGCATCGGGCTCGGCCTGATCGACGAGGTCGAGATCGAGCGCCGGGATCGCCCCTGGGTCGAGCAGCCCGCCATAGGGGTCTGCCGGCACCAGCCGCGCCATGGCGACGGCGCGTTCGGCGATATCGGCGAATTGCGCGGGGTCGAGCCCCGGAGCCGAGACGATCGCCGACCGTTCGCCCACGAAGACGCGCAGGCCGAGATCGCGCCCCTCGGCGCGTTCCACATGCTCGATCGCGCCGAGCCGCTGGCTGACGGAGAGCGAGGCGCCGGCGACATAGACGGCATCCGCCTCGTCCGCCCCGGCGCGCCGGGCGGCGGCGAGGAGATCGCCGAGCAGCCCGGTTTCCTTGTGCAAGCTCATGCGGCCAGCGTCTCCGTGATGGTGGCGAGCCCGGGGACCCGCCCGGCCGGGCCGAGCACGGCGAGCGTCGGGCGCGCGCGGAACAGGCGGGCGGCCGCGCGGCGGATATCCTCCGTGCTCACCGCCTCGATCTGCGCCACCATTTCGGAGACCGGCACGATGCGGCCATAGACCTGCAACTGCCGGGCGAGCTGCTCGCAGCGGCTGCCAGTGCTTTCGAGGGACATCAGGATCGAGGCTTTGGATTGCGCGCGTGCCCGCGCCAGTTCCGCCTCCGTCACGTCGGTCTGCACGCGGCGCAATTCTTCGAGCGTCACGGGCATCAGCTCCGCCGCCTCGCTCTCCCCGGTGCCGGCATAGATGCCGAAGAGGCCGCAATCCTCGGCCGGCGCGGTGAAGGCGTAGATGGAATAGACGAGGCCGCGCTTCTCGCGGATCTCCTGGAAGAGGCGGGAGGACATGCCGCCGCCGAGCAGCGTCGAGAGCAGCATCGAGGGGTAGAAATCGGCATGGGTATAGGAGACCGAGGGGAAGCCCAGCACGATATGCACCTGGTCGAGATCGCGCTCCTCGCGAAACTCGCCCCCGACATAGGCGGCGGGCGCGGCCGCCGGCACCGGCGAGGTCGGCAGATCGGCGAAGTGCCGCTCGGCCAGGCGCACCACCTCCTCGTGGTGGAGATTGCCCGCCGCGGCGACGACGACGTTGCGCGTGCCATAGTGGTTGCGCATATAGGTCATCAGCGCCGTCCGCGGCATGGCGCGGATCACCTCCTCGGTGCCGAGCGTCGGCCGGCCCATCGGCTGGTTGGGGAAGGCGGCTTCCTGGAAGTGGTCGAAGATGATGTCGTCCGGCGTGTCGTTCGCCTGGCCGATCTCCTGCAGGATGACGCCGCGCTCCCGCTCCAGCTCCTCCGGCTCGAAGGTGCTGTGGGTGAGGATATCGCCGATGATATCGGCGCCGAGCGCCATGTCCTCCTTCAGCACCTTGACGTAGTAGGCGGTCTGCTCGCGCGCGGTATAGGCGTTGATATGTCCGCCCACCGCCTCGATCTCCTCGGCGATCGCGGCCGCCGAGCGGCTTTGCGTGCCCTTGAAGGCCATGTGTTCGAGGAAGTGGGAGACGCCGTTTTCTTCCGCCATCTCGTGCCGCGTGCCGGCCGAGACATAGGCCCCGAAGGAGACGGTTTCGACGCGCGGCATCGCCTCGGTGACGACGGTGAGGCCGGAGGCGAGGGTCTGGACGCGAATGGCGTCGCTCATCGGCAGTTTCCTTCAGGCTTCAAACGTTGCGGCCGACGAAAGCGCGAATGAGGCTTTCCACGGCGGCAAGCTCGTTGGGCGCGCGGGTGACATGCTCTTCGGCCGTCATCAGATGGCGCAGATGCGGCGGCAGGGAAGGGCGGATGCCGGTGGCGGCGGCGACCGCATCGGGAAATTTCGCGGGATGCGCCGTCGCCATGGCGATCACCGGCGCGGATTCGGCCAGATGCGCGTGGCGCGCCGCCTCGATGCCGATGGCGGTATGCGGGTCCGCCAGATAGCCGGTCGCGGCATGCAGGGCGCGGATCGCGCTGGTGGTCTCGCCATCGCTCAGCGCCAGGCCCTGGAAGAGGCTGGTCGCCTGCCGCCAGGCCGCCTCCGGCACCGGCATATGGCCGGTCTTGCGGAAGGCCTGCATGATCTCGGCGGTGCGGGGCGCGTCGCGGCCGAGCAGCTCGAAGAGCAGCCGCTCGAAATTCGAGCTCACCTGGATATCCATGCTGGGCGAGAGGCTGGGCTCCACGCCGCGGGCCGTCATGTCGTTCGTGGCCAGGAAGCGGGTGAGGATATCGTTGCGGTTGGAGCCGATGATCAGCCGCGAGATCGGCAGGCCCATGCGCCCTGCTGCATAGGCCGCCAGCACATTGCCGAAATTCCCCGTCGGCACCGCGAAGGCGACCGGGCGATCGGGCGCGCCGAGGGCGAGCGCCGAGGCCACGTAATAGGGGATCTGTGCTGCGATCCGCGCCCAGTTGATGGAGTTGACGGCGGTGAGCTTCATCTCCCCGCGGAAGGCCTCGTCGGCGAAGAGACCCTTCACCATGTCCTGGCAGTCGTCGAAAGTGCCGGAGACGGCGATGTTGAAGACGTTGCGGGCGCTAACCGTCGTCATCTGCCGGCGCTGCACCTCGCTGGTGCGGCCCTCGGGGTGGAGGATCGCGATCTTGATGCGCGCCCGGTCCCGGCAGGCTTCGATGGCGGCGGAGCCGGTATCGCCCGAGGTCGCGCCGACGATCGTCACCTGCTCGTCCCGCTCGGTCAGCACATGTTCGAAGAGCTGGCCGAGGAGTTGCAGCGCCATGTCCTTGAAGGCGAGCGTCGGGCCGTGGAACAGCTCCTGCACCCAGAGGTTCTGGTCGAGCTGGATGAGCGGCACCCGGGCCGGATGGTCGAAATGCGCATAGGCGCGGTCGCAGAGCATGCGCAGCCGGTCGAGGGTGATCGTCTCGCCCACGAAGGGGTGGATGATCTGGGCGGCGAGTTCGGCATAGGGCATGTCGCGCAGCCGGCGCCATTCGGCAGCCGTTCGCTCCGGCCAGCTTTCGGGCATGAAGAGGCCGCCATCCTCGCCAAGCCCTGCGAGGAGAACACCAGCGAAGTCGCGCGGCTCGGCCTGGCCGCGGGTCGAAATATAGCGCATCTCCCTGAGCTATCGTACAGGGCCTGGCTTCGCCAGCCTCAAGGCCGCATGGCCGCTGCTTCCGCCCGCTCGCGGCGGCTTCCCCGGCGGGCCTCAGCGCTTTCCGCCGCGCCTCAGACGTTGAAGCGGAAGAGCAGCACGTCGCCGTCTTTGACCACGTATTCCTTGCCTTCGATCCGCAGCTTGCCGGCATCCCGCGCGCCGGCCTCGCCGCGATAGGCGATGTAGTCGTCATAGGCGATCGTCTCGCAGGCGATGAAGCCGCGCTCGAAATCGCCATGGATGACGCCCGCCGCCTGCGGCGCCTTCATGCCGCGCTCGATCGTCCAGGCGCGCGTCTCCTTCGGCCCCACCGTGAAATAGGTGATGAGGCCGAGCAGCCCGTAGCCCGCCGCGATCACCCGCGCGAGGCCGCTTTCGGCAAGCCCCAGCCCTTCCAGAAACTCCGCCTGCTCGGCTTCCGGCAATTGGCTGACCTCGGCCTCGATCGCGGCCGAGACGACGACATGCGCCGCGCCCTTCTCGGCCGCCATCGCCGCGACCCTTGCCGAGAAGGCATTGCCCGTCGCGGCCGAACCTTCCTCGACATTGCAGACGTAAAGCACGGGCTTGGCCGTCAGCAGTTGCAGCCGCGCGGCCGCCTTCCGGTCGGCCGGTGCGATCGCGCTCCAGGCCGAGCGGCCCTCGGTCAGCGCTTTCACGATCGGCTCCATCAGCTCGACCTGCGCGGCACTCTCCTTATCCCCGCCGCGCGCCTTCTTCTGCAGGGCGGGCAGCCGCTTCTCCAGGCTTTCGAGATCGGCGAGCATCAGCTCGGTCTCCACCACCTCGGCATCGCGCACCGGATCGACCGAGCCTTCGACATGGGTGATGTCGCCATCCTCGAAGCAGCGCAGCACATGGATGATGGCGTCCGTCTCGCGGATATTGGCGAGGAACTGGTTGCCCAGGCCTTCGCCGCGGGAGGCGCCGCGCACGAGGCCGGCGATATCGACGAATTCCAGGCTGGTCGGCACCAGCTTGGCCGATTTGCCGATGGTGGCGAGCGCGGCGAGGCGCGGATCGGGCACCGCGACGCGGCCGACATTGGGTTCGATCGTGCAGAAGGGATAGTTCGCCGCCTGGGCGGCGGCGGTCGCCGTCAGCGCGTTGAAGAGGGTCGATTTGCCGACATTGGGCAGGC
The DNA here is from genome assembly GCF_054665095.1 of Acidisoma sp. C75. Classification (NCBI taxonomy): domain Bacteria; kingdom Pseudomonadati; phylum Pseudomonadota; class Alphaproteobacteria; order Acetobacterales; family Acidocellaceae; genus Acidisoma; species Acidisoma sp. C75. Next base: position 11,600 of record NZ_BAAFHD010000013.1, on the reverse strand, counting down.
CGACGATGCCGCAGTTGAAGCCCATCTTAACTCACCTTCCGCATGTCTTCGGCGATGCCGCTCATGAACTCTTCCGCCCGCCCCTCGGCGAGCGCCGCGGCGCGATCGGCGATCGCGTCGAGAAAGGGCAGCAGCCAGGACTGGTCCGCCTTGGCGAAATCGCCGAGCACATAGCCGTGCACCCGGTCCTTGTGGCCGGGATGGCCGATGCCGAGGCGCACGCGCCCGTAATCCGGCGTGCCGATCATCTGGTCGATGCTGCGCAGCCCGTTATGCCCCGCCGCCCCGCCGCCGCGCTTGACGCGCAGCTTGCCGGGGATGAGGTCGAGCTCGTCATGGAACACGGTCATCGCCGCCGGTTCGATCTTGAAGAAGGCCAGCGCCTGCTGCACCGCCTCGCCCGAGCGGTTCATATAGGTCATCGGCTTGAGCGCCAGGATCTTCTGGCTGCCGACGCGCCCTTCCGCGACGAGGCCCTTGAAGCGCGGCCGCCACGGCCCGAAGCCGTGGCGGATCGCGATCACATCGAGCGCCATGAAGCCGATATTGTGGCGCTGTCTGGCCATTCCCGGCTCGGGATTGCCGAGCCCGACCCAAAGCAACATGGGCGGACCGAGCCTCCGAGCCGGTTACAGTCCCTTACTTCTTCTTAGCGGCGGCGGCCGGCTTGCCGCCCGCCTTGCCACCCTTGGCGGCGGCGGCGGCAGCCGCGGCCTCAGCCTTGGCGGCATCTTCCGCCGCATCGGCCGCGTTCTGGGTCGGCGCCGCGACGGTCGCGACCACGAAGTCGCGCTCGGTGATCGTCGGCCGCGTGCCCTCGGTGCCGCGCAGATCGGAGAAGCGCACGGTGTCGTTGATGTCGAGGCTGCCGAGATCGGCGGTGAAATGCTCGGGCACCGTCTCCGGATCGGCATAGACCTCGACCGTGTGGCGCACCACGTTCAGCACGCCGCCGCGCTTGAGGCCGGGGGAGGTGGCTTCATTCTCGAAGACCACGGCCACCGCCACGCGGATCTGCTCGCCCGGCGCCAGGCGCTGGAAATCGACATGCTCCGGCTGGTCGGAGACCGGGTGGAACTGCACGTCGCGGATCAGCGCGCGCGGCTTGTCGGCGCCGAGGTCGATCTCGTAGAGGCGCGAGCGCCAGCCGCCGCGATGCAGCTCCTTCAACACCGAGCGCGGATCGAGCGCGATCAGCGTCGGCTCCTGCTTGGCTCCATAGATAACGGCGGGAACCTTCCCCGCCCGGCGTGTCGCGCGCGCTGCCCCCTTACCTGCCCGCTCGCGCAGCTCGGCCGGGATAGACGTGAAATTGGCCATCACTCGCTCCTTCAGGAAATGCGTAAAACGCCGGCCTCCAGGGGTGCCGACGTCCGGGGGCGGGCTGTAGCCGAGACGCGGGCGGGAGGCAACCATCCGGCGGCGCATGCCGCCCCGGCGGCCCGCTCTTGCCCAGGCTGCGCGCTTCGGCGATGGTCCCGCCCCGCCGGCTTTGGGGCTTTCGATGACACTGCACGCCGTTCTCACCCACGCCCTCTTCCTGCTCTGCCTGACGCTGCTTTCGGCCGCGGCGGTGCGCGGCATGATCGCGCTCGGCGTGATGGACCATCCCGAGGGGCGCAAGGCGCATGAGCGGCCGACGCCCAAGCTCGGCGGCGTCGGCATCGTCCTCGCCTATCTCCTCGGCATCATCATCCTCTACCGCTATGCGCAGTTCGCCCGCCTCGCCGACCCCTATTTCCGCGGCATGATCCTTTCGGCCTTCCTCATCGCGATCGTCGCGCTGTTGGACGACATCTACGACTACCGCTTCATCGTGAAGCTCGCGGCCCAGGTGGTGGCGGCGCTCAGCGCGGTGCTGACCGGCCTCTACGTCGCCGCCTACCACCTGCCCTATATCGGCGGCGTCGCCGCCGGGCCGCTCGCCATTCCCTTCACCCTCTGCTGGATCCTGTTCGCCACCAACGCGATGAACTTCATCGACGGGATGGACGGCATGGCGGCCGGCATCACCTTCATCACCTGCGTCTTCCTCAGCATCTTCTCGCTGCACGCCCATGGCTGGTTCACCTATTTCGCCGCCGCCCTGCTCGCCGCCGGCACGCTCGGCTTCCTGCCCTTCAACTATCCGCGCGCGCGGATCTTCATGGGCGATGTCGGCAGCCAGTTCTGCGGCTTCGTGCTCGCCATGCTCGCCGTCGCCTCCTCGCGCTTCGAGAGCAGCGAGCTGTCCTTCGTCCTGGTGCCGATGATGCTGGCGGGCGCGCTCTACGATGTCGCCTTCACCCTCCTCCGCCGCTTGCTGCGGGGCGAGAACATCACCCAGGCGCATCGCGGGCATCTCTTCCAGGTGGCGCAGCGCGCGGGGATGGATCCGCGGCTCATCACCTTCATCTATTGGGGCTTCACCGCCTTCGGCGCGCTCGCCGCCTGGTGCTTCCTCGCCGCCCCCTCGCTCTACAAGCCGCTGGTGGTGCCGGTGCCGCTGCTGCCGCCGATCGTGTGGACCATCTATGTCATCGGCCGCGCCAAAAGAGCGCGGGTTGGGCGTTGGTCTCATTGAACAATTTCCCTATCCGGCCGAAATGATCCCTGGCGTTCGCGGCCTTTCTGCGGAAGATTGAACCGCGCGGCATGGGCGGAAGAGCCTGGCCAGCGCGAAAGCGAGATCGGGGGGGAGACGAGATGGCACGGGTAGCATTGGTCACGGGTGGCACGCGCGGCATTGGGGCGGCCATCAGCATCGCGCTCAAGGAGGCGGGCCGAACCGTCGTCGCGAGCTATGCCGGCAATGTCGAGAGGGCGGAGGCCTTCTCCCGCGAGACCGGCATCGCCAGCCTCAAATTCGATGCCGGCGATTTTGCCGAATGCCAGGCGGCGGTGGCCCAGATCGCGGCTGAGCACGGGCCGATCGAGATCCTCGTCAACAATGCCGGCATCACGCGGGACGCGACGATGGCGAAGATGACGCGGGACATGTGGGATGCGGTGATCGACACCAATCTCGGCTCCTGCTTCAACCTCTGCAAGCTCACCTTCGACGGCATGCGGGCGGGCAAGTTCGGCCGCGTCGTCAATATCGGCAGCATCAACGGCCAGGCCGGGCAATACGGACAGGTGAACTATGCCGCGGCCAAATCCGGCATCCACGGCTTCACCAAGGCCTTGGCGCAGGAAGGCGCGCGCTTCGGCATCACGGTCAACGCCATCGCCCCCGGCTATGTCGATACCGACATGGTGCGCGCGGTGCCCGAGGATGTGCTCGCCAAGATCGTGGCGCGCATTCCGGTCGGCCGGCTCGGGCATGCCGAGGATATCGCGCGTGGGGTTGTCTTCCTGACAGCCGATGATGCGGGTTTTGTCACCGGATCGACGCTCTCGATCAACGGTGGGCAGCACATGTACTGATACTGAGCGCGGCAAGGGATCAACATATATTGATGTCTATGCGGATCGGCATTGCCGGCATCTCCGGCCGGATGGGCCAGCTGCTGGTGGAGGAGGTCGAGGCGGCGGGCGCCGTGCTCGCGGGCGGCACGCGCCGCCGCTACGCGACGCAATCTTCCGTGCCACTCTTCCCCGATGTCGCGGCGCTGGCCGCGGCGGCCGATGTGGTGATCGACTTCACCCGCGCCGGCACGGCGGAAGCGCATGCGGCGGCGCTGATCGCCGCGGGCAAGCCCTGGGTGCTCGGCACCTCGGGCCTCTCGGCTGCCGAGGAGGCGGCGGTGGCGGAGGCCGGGCGGGTTATCCCGATCGTCTATGCCGCCAATTTCTCGCCCGGCGTCACCCTCGTCCTCGCCATCGCCGAGCAGATGGCCGCCGCCCTGCCAGCGGCGCAGTACGATGCCGAGATCGTCGAGATGCATCACCGGCAGAAGGTGGATGCGCCCTCTGGCACCGCGATCGGCCTCGGCCGGGCGGTGGCGCGCGGCCGCGGCGTCGATCTCGCCGCCGTCATGCAGAGCGGGCGGGACGGGCATACCGGCCCGCGCCCCGATGGCGCCATCGGCTTCGCCGCCCTGCGCGGCGGCCAGGTGGTGGGGGAGCACAGCCTGCTCTTCGCCGGCGCGGACGAGCATATCGTTCTCACGCACAAGGCTTTCGACCGCCGAACCTTCGCCACCGGCGCGGTGCGCGCCGCCCTCTGGCTCGGCCGCCAGCCGCCCGGCCTCTATGCGATGCGCGACGTGCTCGGCCTCCGCTAAGCCCGCCAAGGCCCGCCAAGGCTTGACCCCGCGGCCGCTTTGGGCGAAATCCATCGGCCCTCGCCGGGTCGGTGAGGAAATCTCCTGGCAGTTCGGAGCTTCTCATGCGCGATACCGGCGAATATCTGTTCACGTCAGAATCGGTCTCGGAAGGCCATCCCGACAAGGTGGCGGACCGGATCAGCGATACCGTGCTTGATGCCTTCCTCGCGGCCGATCCCTATGCGCGCGTCGCCTGCGAAACCCTGGTGACGACCAACCGCATCGTGCTGGCCGGTGAAACCCGCGGGCCGGACACCATCACCCACGAATATCTCGCCCATCTCGCCCGCATGGCGGTGCATGACATCGGCTACGATCAGGAGGGCTTCTCCTGGCGCAACGCCACCGTTGAATGCCATCTGCACGCGCAATCCGCCGATATCGCGGTCGGCGTCGATGCCGCCGGCAACAAGGACGAGGGCGCGGGCGATCAGGGCATCATGTTCGGCTATGCCTGCCGCGAGACGGAAGATCTGATGCCGGCGCCGCTCTATTACTCCCACCTGATCCTGCGCCGGATGAGCGAGATGCGCCGCAACAAGGATCTCTCGGTCGCGGGCCTGCAGCCGGACGCCAAGAGCCAGGTGACGCTGCGCTATGTGGACGGCAAGCCGGTGGGCGCGACGAGCGTCGTCGTCTCCACCCAGCATGATGCCGATGTCAGCCTGGCGAAGGTGCGCGAGATGGTGCTGCCCATCATCCAGAGCAGCCTGCCCGAAGGCTGGATGCCGGCGGAGAGCGAGATCTATATCAACCCGACGGGCACCTTCGTCGTCGGTGGCCCGGATGGCGATTGCGGCCTCACCGGGCGCAAGATCATCGTCGATACCTATGGCGGCGCGGCCCCGCATGGCGGCGGCGCCTTCTCCGGCAAGGACCCGACGAAGGTCGATCGCTCGGCGGCTTACGTCTGCCGTTATCTCGCCAAGAACGTCGTCGCCGCCGGCCTGGCCGAGAAATGCACGCTGCAGATCTCCTACGCCATCGGCGTCTCGCATCCGCTCTCCGTCTATGTCGATCTGCACAATACGGGGCGGGATGTGAATGAGGAGAAGCTCGAGCGGACGCTGCGCGAACTCGTCAACCTCTCGCCGCGCGGCATCCGCGAGCATCTTCATCTGAACCGCCCGATTTATGCGCCGACCTCGGCCTATGGCCATTTCGGCCGCACGCCGGATGAGGAGCGCGGCACCTTCACCTGGGAGCGGACCGATCTGGTGCCGGCGCTGAAATCGGCCTTCAACCGCTGATCGCCGCCAAGGCGCAGCCCGACCGGCTCTATGGGCGGCAGCGCGGCCATGCGCTGCGCCCGCGCCAGGCCTGGCTGATGGCGCATGTGCTGCCGCGCCTGCGCGCGGCGGAAGCCGCGCTCGCCGAACCCGGCGCGCTCTTCGCCGCACCGGTCTCGGAACTCTGGGTCGAGGTCGGGTTCGGCGGCGGGGAGCATGCGCGGGCCTTGGCAGCCGCGCATCCCGAGATAGGGCTCATCGCCTGCGAGGTTTTCGAGAACGGCATCTGCTCGATGCTCTCGGCGCTGGTGCCCGATGACGGGACGGAGGCGATCCCGCCGCTTCCCGCCAATCTCCGCCTCTGGGACCGCGATGCCCGGCATCTGCTGGCGAGGCTGCCCGATGCCGCGCTCTCCCGCCTCTATCTGATGTTCCCCGATCCCTGGCCGAAAGCCCGCCACGCCAAGCGGCGCTTCGTGCATCCGGCGAATGTGGCGCTCGCCGGGCGGCTGATCCGCCCCGGCGGGCTGTGGCGCATCGCGAGCGACGACCCGACCTATCAGGCCTGGGTCGCCGAGGTGATGGCGGCGCAGGATTTCTTCGAGGTGCCGCAGCCCAGCGCCGAGCGGCCGGAGGGCTGGCCGCCGACGCGCTATGAGGCGAAGGCGCTCAAGGCCGGGCGCCAGCCGCTCTATTGGAGCCTGCGGCGCAAGGGCTGAAGCCCGCGCGCGGGCAGTCGCCGACCATCGGGGCCGAGGATGAGCGCCCGGCTCCAGCGGCGGCAGGGTTCCTCGACCGCGTGATGGACGAGGGCGGCGAGGGCGAGCGGCAGCAGCACCGCGGCAGGCCCCCAGAGCAGCGAGAACAGCCGCCAATCCCCCTGTGCCAGGGGGCCGAGCGCCAGCATCAGCAGGCGCTGCACCGGCACGTGCAGGAGATAGAGGGGGTAGGAGATCGCCGCCGCCGTGCTGAGCGCCGGCTGGGCGAGCAGCGCGCCGAGCAGCCGGCCGCCCCGGCCGAGACCGGCTTCGGCGATGAGGCAGAGCGTCCAGGCGAGCGGCACGAGGAGTGCGGGGCCGCCGCCCGCGCCGAGGCTGAGGCCGAGGGCTGCCAGCAGGACGAGGCCGTAGCCGCGTCGCGCCGCCGGATCATGCGGCCGGGCGAGGAGCGGCGCGCTCGCCATGCCGAGCGCGAAATACCAGGCTTCGCGCGGCAGGAAGGCGCGGCCGAACTGCCAGGCGGCAGGCGCGAGCGGCAGCGCGCTGCCGAGCAGGCCGAGCAGGATGAGGCCGGCTGCGGCCGGCGCGATACCGCCGAGCGGCCCGCGGGCGGCCGGCCGCAACAGCCAGGGCGCCGCCGCGAGGGCCAGCGCCAGCAGTGCGTAGAACTGCCATTCGGTGCTGAGGCTCCAGGCCGGGCCGAGCAGGGCGTATTCCGCATCGGGCAGCACCGCCGGCGGCAGCAGGCCCTGGACGAGGGCGAGATGGGCGGCGAGATGCGCCGCCGGGGCGGCCGGCCAGCCGGGGGCGAGGATATCGCGCACCGCGCCCTCCACCCCGGCGCCGGCGGTGGCGAGCCAGGGCATCAGCGGATAGGGATTACCCGCCCAGAGGCTGAGTGCGGCCAGCAGCAGCGCCAGGAGATAGACCGGCAGCAGCCGCCCGGCGCGAAGTGCCAGGAAGCGTTTCGCCTGAAGAGCGCCCTCCAACCCCCCGGCGCCGAGGGCGTGGAGAATGACGAGCCCGCTCAGGCAGAAGAAGAGATCGACCGCCGCCCGCCCGTGCGAGAAGAGGCCGGTGAGCCACCCGGCCCCCGGCACCGGCCAGAGCAGGGGCAGGCTGTGGCCGGCCAGGATATAGAGCGCAAGCAGGCCTCGCAGCCCGTCCATCGCGCGCATGCGGGGCGCCATCGGCGAACTTTCAATGCGGGTCTGCAATGATAGGGCGGCGAGGACGCGCCTGGCGAGTCCTCTTTGCGGAAAGCCTTCAGTGCAGGCCGTAGCGCGGGGTGAGGCTCGCATGGCCGAGGGCATGGCGGCGCAGATAGACCGCGACCGTCTCTGCCGGCGTGCCGTTCTTGAAGGGCAGGGCCTGCTCGCCCACCGCCCAGACGGTGATGAGGTAATGATGCGCGAGCCGCCCGGCCTTCGGGCAGGGGCCGGTATAGCCGAGCGCATCGAACCCGTTGCGCGCCTGGGCCGCGCCAGTCGGCAGCTTCGCCTGATCGGCCGCCGCATTGGCGGCAAGGCCCGTCGCTTCCGCCGGGATGTTGAACATGAGCCAGAGCCAGACGACGCCGACCTTGGCGTCGAGATCGGCCATGCTCACCGCATAGCTCTTCGTGCCGGCCGGCGGATGCGCCCAGCCGAGCGGCGGGGATTGGTTGGCGCCGTGGCAGCTGCCGCGGGCGCCGACATAGGCGGGCGGCATGCGCGCGGCGGTGCGCACGGTCGGGCTCGTCAGGGTGAAATGCGGCGACGCTGCCTTGGCCGCCGCCTCGGCGCGGGCTGAAACAAGGCCCGCCGCGGCAAGAGCGCAGAGCAGCGCCGCGCGGGCCGCATGCAAAAGCGGGCTGAAGCGGCCCCGCCGCCGCATGAAAGCTGTTGGCAGGGCCATCGGTTGCGGGCTAGTCTTCACGCAACAACAACTCCCGCGCTTAGTGGGGCCAAACATCCAAGAAACTGAAAGGGTGGCCTCTGGCCGCCTTTTTTATTGCTTGAAACCCGGTTTAACGGCGCCGCCCGAGGATTGGCAAGGCGCCCAGGCCGGATGCGCGCGCCGCCCTGCCCTGCGCCCTTCGCTTCCGGCTTGCGCCCCCTTGGCCTGCCGCTTATATGACAGGCCTTCCCTTCACCGCTGGATGAGAGACGGGGGTGGCCCAAAAGGCCGCCTTTTTTGCTTTGACCGACGAAAACACGCCGCATCATACGGGCTTCGAGGCCCGCCTCGCCGAGATCATCATGCCCCGGCTGATCGCCATGGGCTTCGAGCTGGTGCGCGTCCGCGTGCTCGGGCGAGAGCGGCCGACCGTGCAGATCATGGCCGACCGCGCCGATGGCAGCCAGATCACCATCGAGGATTGCGAGGCGATCAGCCATCAGATCGGCGCCGTTCTCGATGTTGAAGATATCGTGCCTGGCGCCTGGACTTTGGAAGTAAGCTCCGCCGGAATCGACCGGCCGTTGACCCGGCCCCGTGATTGGAACCGGTTCGCCGGCCATGCCGCGAAGGTGGATATGGCACTCCCGACGCCGGATGGGCGCAAGCGTTTCTCAGGCATCGTGCTCGGCGCCGCCGAGGGCCAGGGGCGGCTTCGGCTGGATGACGGCACGGAGGTGAGCCTGCCGCTCGCCGATATCAAATCCGCCAAGCTCGTGCTGACCGACGCGCTGATCGAGGCGACCGCCCAGCCGGCGCCGGAAGACCTTCACTGATTTTGACCGCCTGAGACCGAACCTAAGAGGCAAAGCCATGGATACCGCGATCGCCCGCCCGGAGCTTCTTCTGGTCGCCGATGCCGTCGCCCGTGAAAAGTCCATCGACCGCGAGGAAGTGCTGGAGGCGATGGAGCAGGCGATTCAGAAGGCCGGCCGCGCCAAATACGGGCATGAGAAGGACATCCGCGCGACGATCGACCGCAAGACCGGCGATGTCCGCCTCTCCCGCTGGACCGAGGTGGTGGAGACCGCGGAGAACGAGGATACCCAGATCCCGCTGCATATCGCGCGGAAGTTCAAGCCCGAGATCAACCTCGGCGAATTCATCATCGACCCGCTGCCGCCGATCGATTTCGGCCGCATCGCGGCGCAGACGGCCAAGCAGGTGATCGTCCAGCGCGTGCGCGAATACGAGCGGCGCCGGCAATTCGCCGAGTTCAAGGACCGCGTGGGCGAGATCGTCAACGGTGTCGTCAAGCGCACCGAATACGGCAACCTCATGGTCGATCTCGGCCGGGCGGAAGCGCTGCTGCGGCGGGACGAACTCATCGCGCGCGAGAGCTTCCGCAATGGCGACCGCGTGCGCGCCTATATCTATGACGTGCGGGAAGAGCCGCGCGGGCCGCAGATCTTCCTGAGCCGCACCCATCCCGGCTTCCTCGCCAAGCTCTTCGCCCAGGAAGTGCCCGAGATCTACGACGGCATCATCGAGATCAAGGCGGTGGCGCGCGATCCGGGCAGCCGCGCCAAGATGGCGGTGATCAGCCGCGATGCCTCGATCGACCCGGTGGGCGCCTGCGTCGGCATGCGCGGCAGCCGCGTGCAGGCGGTGGTGCAGGAGTTGCAGGGCGAGAAGATCGACATCATCCCCTGGAGCGCCCAGGCGGCGACCTTCGTCGTCAACGCGCTCGCCCCCGCCGAGGTCACCAAGGTGGTGATGGAGGAGGAGACCGGCCGCGTTGAAGTGGTGGTGCCCGATACGCAGCTTTCGCTCGCCATCGGCCGGCGGGGCCAGAACGTGCGGCTCGCCAGCCAGCTCACCCGCTGGGATATCGACATCCTCACCGAGGCCGAGGAGAGCGAGCGCCGGCAGGAGGAATTCCGCCGCCGCTCCGGCCTCTTCGTCGAGGCGCTGGATGTGGATGACGTGATCGCCGGCCTGCTCGTCACCGAAGGCTTCACCACGCTCGAAGAGCTGGCCTATACGCCGATCGAGGAACTGGCCGAGATCGAGGGTTTCGACGAGGCGGTGGCGGCCGAGCTCATCCGCCGCGCGGAGGATTTCCTCAACGCGCGGGAGCGTGAGCTGGAGGAGAAGCGCGTGGCGCTCGGCGTGACGGACGATGTCGCGGCCTTCGAGATCTTCTCGGCGCAGGCGCTGGTGGCGCTCGGCGAAAAGGGGGTCAAGACGCTGGACGATCTCGCCGATCTCGCCTCCGACGAGCTGATCGAGATCGTGGGCTCCGGCCTCGACGAGGAAACCGCCAATGCGGTGATCATGCAGGCGCGGGCGCATTGGTTCGCGGAGGATGGCAGTTCTGAGCCAGACGCAGAATGAGCCCGCGCAGCTGACAGACGCGGCGGCCGGCGGCCTTGAAGCCGCGGCCGCGCGCGCAGCCGAAAGCGCGCCCGCAACGCCGGTGGAGGAGGCCGAGGAGACCGGCCCGCTCCGCCGCTGCGCGGTGACGCGCGAACGCCTCGCCAAGGAGCGCATGATCCGCTTCGTCATCGGGCCGGAGCGGATGCTGGTGCCCGACCTTCAGGCAAGGCTGCCCGGACGGGGAATGTGGTTGAGCGCCCGGCGGGATGTGATAGAAGCAGCAATTACTCGGAAAGCCTTCTCTCGCGCCTTGCGGGCGGAGGTCATGGTGCCGGCGGATGTGCCGGGCATCGTCGAGCTAGCGCTCAAGCGGAGAGTGATCGAGCTTCTCGGCCTTGCCCGACGCGCAGGCCAGGCGGTTGCCGGATTTACCAAGGCGCGTGAATGGCTGGCCGCGGGCCGCGCGGTGCTGATCGTCCAAGCAGCGGATGGCAGCGCCGACGAGCGCGCGAGGATGTTGAGTGGACGAGCGGTACCCGTCATCGCCCCGGTGGCTGCCGAAGAATTGGGGCAGATTTTTGGGCGTGACCATGCCGTGCATGTAGCAGTATCAGCTGGGCGGCTGGCCGAGATGCTGCGGACAGAGAGTGAGCGCCTGGACGGTTTCATCAAGGGACCGGGCAGGGCTGATCAACCGGGCGGATGACATTGAGCGATACGAAAGACCAAGACGGCAAGGCGAGATTATCCCTGCGTCCCTCCGGACGCCTGGAACTGGGGCGGACCGTGGATGCGGGGTCCGTGCGCCAGAGCTTTAGCCATGGACGTTCCAAGGTGGTGCAGGTCGAGGTGCGCAAGAAGCGCGCGCCGGGCACCCCGCCGCCCGCCGTGCCGGCCTCCGGGGCGGCACCGTCCGGCGGTGGCGGCAGCGGCCGCCCGCAAGGTGGCGGCCGTGGCGGCCAGCAGAGCGGCGGTGGCCGCGCGCTGACCGCGAGCGAGCTTGCGATGCGCCAGCGCGTGCTGGAGGAGCAGAAGCGCGAAGCCGCCCGCCGCGAGGCCGAAGCCCGCGAGCAGGAAAAGATCATGATCCTGTCGGCCGCCGAGGAAGCGCGCCGCCGGGAAGAGGAGGCGCGCCGCGCCGCCGA
>NZ_BAAFHD010000012.1:0-114261 GCF_054665095.1 Acidisoma sp. C75 | reverse complement strand
CCCCGCGGGGTGGAGCAGCCCGGTAGCTCGTCAGGCTCATAACCTGAAGGTCACAGGTTCAAATCCTGTCCCCGCAACCAAACCATTCCCCATCACATAAAACTTGACCGCTGCGAGAGGCGTGCGAGCCGACGTCTCAATCCTGATGCACCTCGGCAACTCTGCCCTTCGTGAGGCGGATCAGCTGCGCCGCCGTCGTCCGAAAAGCATGCATCGGAGATCCGGCCGCAGCCCAGAGCGGATCGAGCGGGAGAAGCGCGCTATCGATCAGCGTCGTGACCGGGCAATCATGGCCGATCGGGGCGACGCCGCCGACGGCAAATCCTGTCATGCTCTGCACCCATGCGGCGTCGGCCGTCTTGACCGGCTCGCCGAGCGCCGCAGAGACCTTGCTCCGGTCGATCCGGTGAGCGCCGGAGGCGACCACCAGGATGACGCGCCCGCCCGCGCGGAAGACGATTGACTTGGCGATCTGCGCGACGGAGCAACCAACCGCCGCCGCGGCATCGGCCGCCGTATGGGTGCCTGCCGGAAATTCGGCGATGCTGTCCTCATGTCCGGCGGCGAGCAAAGCCTGCCGCACCTTTTCAACCCTCTCCATTATGACGCCTCTCCTACCAGCAGGTGCGCGCCCTGGACCATTCGCGAAGTTCCTCAACAGAGAGAGACAGCTCCCGCGCCCCAAGCGCCGCTCACAGATCACCTGGATCGGCGAGGCGCGGCGGCAGCCGCTTCTTGCAGATACGCCTTATCCACCAGGAAAGGCGCTAAAGAAAGCGATCCGGCCGGAAGGCGGCAAGCAGCGGAAGCGCCGCACCGGTAGCGATCTCCCGCGCGATCAGCTCCCCGAGGATGAGCCCGAGCGTCGCGCCGCTATGGCTGAAGAGCACGAAGGCGCCCGGCAGGCCGGGCAGCGGCCCGGCCACCGGCTCGCCATCGCCCGGGATCGGCTTCGGCCCGGTGCCGACGCTTTCGAGCTGGAGCACGGGGGCGCCCGCCAGCACCGCCCTCGCTTCGGCCAGAAGCGCGCCGATCGTGCTTTCCGGCACCGCCCAGCTGCCATCGGCGCGGCGGATGATCGCCTCTTCCGACCACGCGCTATCCATCACCAGCGCGCCATCGGGCGTTGGCCGCAAGGCGATGCGCGGGGTGTTCAGCACTGCCCTGAGAGGCAGGGGAAGCGGGCGCGTCTTCACCAGCATGGAAATCGGCGTCGCGTCCGGCATGGCGAGCCCTAATTCCCCCAGCATCGCCGGCACGGCCGGGCCGGTTGCCAGCACCACGCCATCGGCATCGATCGTGCGGCCGGCAAGGCGGAGGCCCGCCGCTCGCCCGCCGCGGATGAGAACCTCCCCGCGCCCGGCGTCGGTGACGAGGCTGCCGCCGCGACCCGCGAATTCCGCCAGCAAGTGGTCGATGAGGGATGGCAGATCGACCCAGCCTTCGCCCGGGTTAAAGATCGCCCCCTCCGGCGGAATGGCGCCTGGGTTGACGCCGGGGACGAGCGCCGAGACCTCCGCCGCGCCGAGCCGCCGGCTATCATAGCCAAGCGCCACCTCATGGGCGTGGATCTCGGCGATCGCATTGCCTTCCCCGGCCGCGTCCCAGGTCAGCCCGCCATCGAAGCGCAGCCAAGCGGCCTGGGGCAGCTGGGCCGAGAGGGTGCGGTAGCGGTCGATCCCGACCATGCGCAGCCGGTGATAGGCCTCCGACCGGCGGCGGGCGGAGTTCAGCCAGGAGAGCGACCGGCCGGACGCGCCATCCCCCGGCTTGCCGGCGGTGACGAGCGTGACGCGCGCCCCGTGGCGGAGGAGATGCAGGGCGGCGGAGACGCCGAAGATGCCGGCGCCGAGCACGGCGATATGAAGCGGGGAAGGGGGCATGGCATTCTGCTTTCGGAAGGACGGGCGGCCGCCGGCCGCTACAGCACCTCGGAGAGGAAGCGCTGCAGGCGGGCGCTCCGCGGGCGGGTGAAAATTTCCTCAGGGGGGCCGAGTTCGACGATCCGGCCTTCATCCATGAACACCACCTGATCGGCCACACTCCGGGCGAAGTTCATCTCGTGGGTCACGACGACCATCGTCATCCCGCGGCGGCCAAGATCGCTCATGAGGTTGAGGATGCCTTTGACCAGCTCGGGATCGAGCGCGCTCGTCACCTCGTCGAAGAGCATGATCTCGGGATCGAGCGCGAGCGCGCGGGCGATCGCCACGCGCTGCTGCTGCCCGCCGGAGAGGCTTTGCGGGCGATGGTCGGCGCGGGCGGCGAGCCCCACGGTGCCGAGCTGGCGGGCGGCGATGGCGCGCGCCTCTTCCCGCGGCTTGCGCTGCACGCGGCGGAGCGCAAGCTCGACATTGCCGCGCGCGGTATGGTCGGGGAACAGGTTGAACTGCTGGAAGACCATGCCGATCCGCCGGCGCAGGCGATCGGGCTTCCAGCCGAGCACGCTTTCGCCATCGAGCAGGATATCGCCGGCCGAGGGTTCCACGAGCCGGTTGAGGCACCGCAGCAGCGTCGATTTGCCGGAGCCGGACGGCCCGATGATGCAGGTGACGGAGCCTGCCGGCACGACGAGCGACACGTCTCGCAGCACTTCGAGCGGACCGTAGGACATGCCGAGACCGCGGAGTTCCAGCCGGCCGCCGTGCAGCGCCGGAGGGGGAGCATCGGCCGAGGGCGGCAGGCTTTCCGCCGCTTCGTCGAGCCCGCTCACCACCGCCGTCGGCCGCCGGCCGCTGCGCATCCGCGCATCGATGAAGTTGACGACATGGGTGAGCGGCACGGTGATCAGCAGATAGAAGATGCCGGCGAGCAGAAGCGGGGAGAGGTTGCCGCTATCGACCGCGGCATCTTGTCCGACGCGAAAAAGCTCCCGCTCGTTCGGCAGCAGGCCCAGGAAATAGACCAGGCTCGAATCCTTGATATTGCCGATGAACTGGTTGACGAGCGCGGGAAGCACGCGGCGGATGCCTTGCGGGATCACCACCAGCCGCATGCCCATGGCATAGCTCATGCCGAGCGCGCGGCAGGCTTCCAGCTGCCCGCGTTCCACCGCCTGGATGCCGGAGCGGAAGATTTCCCCGATATAGGCCCCGGCGATGAGGCTGAGTGCCAGGATGCCGAGCGGAAAAGGCGAGGGGCCGAAGATCTCCCGCCCGATCCGCGCGAAGCCTTGCCCGATCAACAGAATGGTCACGATCGCGGGCAGGCCACGAAAGATATCCGTATAGATGCGCGCGGGCGCCTTCAGCCAGCCGATCCGCGCGATGCCGCAGACGGCGAGGACAAGGCCGATGAAGACGCCGAGGATCGTCGAGCTGACCGCGAGGATCAGCGTGTTGCGGAGGCCGACGAGCAGGAGGCTCGGCAGCACCGCCAGCATCGAAGGCCAGTCGAGGAAGGTTTCGCGCAGCGTCTCCAGCCAGCTCATGCGATCGTCTTCGCCTCAGTGATGCGGCAGGTATTGCGGGGTGAGCGGCGAGCCCGGGAACCATTTCTTGTAGAGCCGCTCCCAGGTACCGTCCTGCATGGCGGCGTGCAGCGCGGTGTTGATGCCATCGAGCAGCGCGGGGTTGCCCTTGCGGACGACGAAGCCGGCCGGCGCGTCGAAGGAGGGGATGTCGATCGCATCACGCAGGCCATGATAATGCGCGGCCTCCTGCTTCGCCTGCTCGTAATCGAGGAAGAGCCCGTCGATCGTGCCGCTGTTGAGGGCGACGAGGCCGGAATTGGTATCGGGGAATTCCACAAGGCTGGTCTTGGTGAAATGCTTCTGGGCATAGAGCGCTTCGAGCGAGCCTTGCAGGATGCCAAGCCGGGTGCCGGGCAGATCCTTCACCGAGGTGATCTTCGGATCGTTGGTCAACACTGAGAGGAAACCAACGAGATATCCGTTCGAAAACGCCACGAACTTCTTGCGCGCGGCGGTCGTGCCGATCGCCGCCGCCGCGACATCGAAGCGGCCATCGGCGACCGAGGGGATGAGCGCCGAGAAATCCTGGCCGGTGAAGGTGACGTGCTGCGAATCATAGCCCATGCGGCGCGCGATATCGCGAAACAACTCGATATCGAAACCGGTGAAATGGCCGCTGGCATCAACGAAGGCATAGGGCTTTGAATCATCGACCGTGCCGACGCTGATGGTCGCAGGGCTGATCAGATGATAGGGGTTTCCGGGTGGTGGCGCGGCTTCCGCTCCTGCGGCACCGAATGCAATCGCGATTGCGGATACGGAGAGGAGCGCGAGCACGCCCCTGCGAAAAAGCGTTTTGGGCTGTGGGCTCATCGGCGTGGCTCCATGCATGACAACAGGAAGAGGCCTCGGCACGTCTTGGCTGTCACAGTCCTGGCACAGAACTGAGACCGGTCTCAACCATTTTCTTTCATCCCTTGACGGCGACCGAGGCCGATCGTACCGCGGGGCATGGCCAGTGACAGGATCAGCAGGCGGCCGCCGACCGTCCAGGAAGTGGCGAAGGCCGCCGGCGTCTCCAAGGCAACCGCCGCCCGCGTCCTCGGCGGCTATGGCGCGGCGAGTGCCGAGGTGCGGGCGCGCGTGCAGCAGGTGGCGGAGGCTCTCGGCTACCAGCCGAACGACATCGCCCGCTCGATGAGCACCGGCCGTTCGGGCACGATCGGCGTCGTCGTCGGCGATATCCAGAACCCCTATTTCGGCCAGGCGGTTCGCGGCGTCAGCGATGCGGCGAAGGATCTCGGCCTGCAGGTCATCCTCGCCAACTCCGCCGAGGATAGCGGGGAAGAGCGCGCCGCGGTGGACGTTCTGATGCGAAAACAGATCGACGGGCTGATCGTCGCACCCGCAGCCGCCGGCGATCTCGGCCATCTGCAGGACTTTCTGCGCGCCGGGCGGCCCCTCGTTCTGATCGATCGCTCGGCCCCGGCGCTTGCCGTCGATACCGTGACGATGAACGATCATGCGGCGGCGCGGGAGGCGACGGAGCAGCTGCTCGCACTCGGCCACCGCCGGCTCGCCTATCTCACGGCGACGCGCCTGGAGGCGCCGGCCTATACCCCGGCCGTTCCGCTTGACATTTCAACTGTCACCGACCGGATCGCGGGCTTTGCCGCGGCCCTCACGGCGGCCGGCATCGGCGATCCTTACGCCGCCGTGGAGTTCGGGATCGGCGGGGCGGGGCGGGAAGCGCGGCTCCGCCGACTGCTGCGCGGGGCGCGGCGGCCGACGGCGATCCTCGCTTCCGATAGCCTCATCGCGCTCGATGTGCTGCGCGCGGCACGGCAAGCGGGCCTCGGCATTCCGGCCGATCTGTCTCTGATCACCTTCCATGATGCCGATTGGACGAGCGCGGTTTCACCGGCGATCTCGGTCATCGCGCAGCCGGCCTACGAGCTTGGCCGGGAAGCGGCGCGGCTGCTCGGGGCACGGCTCGGCGGGGAGGTCGGCGCGGCGCTGCGGACTGAGCTGCCGATGCGGCTCATCCTGCGGGACTCTGTCGCGCCACCGCCGCCTCTCGCGCGGCCGCGGCGGCGCCTGCTGGCCGAGGCGGCAGAGAAAGGATAGGGCGATGGCACGCGTTCTCGTAACCGGCGGCACCGGCTTCATCGGCCGCCAATGCCTCCTGGATCTCCGGGCGGCGGGGCATGAGGTGCGCGCGACGCTGCGCGACCCCTCGCGCGCTGCCGCCTTGCGCGGCACGCTCGGCGAGCCGGAACTGCAACTGGTCCAGGCCGATCTCATGGCCGATGCCGGCTGGGCGGAGGCGGCGCGCGGCTGCGATTATGTACTCCACCTCGCCTCGCCCTTCCCGAGCAGCCTGCCGCGGGATGCGCAGACGCTCATCGCCCCGGCGCGGGAGGGCAGCCTGCGGGTGCTGAAGGCGGCGCGCGATGCCGGGGTGCGGCGGGTGGTTCTCACCTCCTCCTTCGCCGCCATCGGCTATGGCCATCGCCCGCGCGAGGCGCCCTTCACCGAGGCGGATTGGACGGACACCACCGCCCGCGGCGTCGCGGCCTATCCGACATCGAAAACCCTGGCCGAGCGCGCGGCGTGGGAGTTCATCGCCCGCGAGGGCGGCGGCATGGAACTCGTCGCCATCAATCCGGTCGCGGTCTTCGGGCCGGTGCTCGGCCCGGATATCGCCTCCTCCATCCTCATCGTCAAACGCCTGATGGAGGGCTCGATCCCCGGCTGCCCGGATCTCTCGCTCGGCGTCGTCGATGTCCGCGACGTGGCGGATTTGCATCTCCGCGCGATGCTGAGCCCGGCAGCGGCGGGGGAGCGTTTCCTGGCAACCGCGGGCGATTTCGTGACCCTGTGGGAGATCGCGGAGATGCTGCGCCGCCATCTCGGCCCGGCTGGCAGCAAGGTGCCGCGCCGCCGGGTGCCGACCTGGCTGATGCGCCTCGTTGGCCTGTTCGACCGTCAGGTCGCCTCTGTCGTGCCGGAACTCGGCAAGCCGAAGAACGCCTCCAGCGCCAAGGCGCGGGCGGTGCTCGGCTGGCAGCCGCGAAGCGCCGAGGCCGCGATCCTGGCGACCGCCGATAGCCTGAGGCAGATCGGCCTCGTCTGAGCGGTGGTGGCTTCGGTCTTCAGCCGCTCCAGTGGGTGGGGTGGTGATAGGGATGGCCGCCGTGCCGCGCCGTGCTGTGCCAGGGCTCGGGCTTTGGCAAAAGCGGCGGCAGGCTCGTCTCCGCCGGCGAGAGGGCCGGGAAGGGCGCGACGCCGACGGCCTGATCGAGTGCCGCGAGCGAGACCGTGCGGCAGCGTGGCCGGTTGCTATTGGTGCAGATCCAGGCGCCGCCCCGCCGCTCCGCCGGATCCCAGATCGCTTTCCAGGTGGCACTCGGGATCTGCACCCGCCCGTTCGGCGTGCGCGCATCGCCCGGCTGCAGCACCGGGCCTGTCACGATGAAGACGCCGCCGGTCCGCTCCGCCAGATGCCGTACGGCAATCTCGATCTCCGCCCAGATGCCGCGATTGAGGCGGGGCCGCTGGGGCACGATATTGGCCATGGAGAAGGTTTCGTCCTTGGCGCGCCGGCTCGCGATATCGCCTGCGGGTGTCATGTGCCCGCGATCCCAGCCGCGCCCGTAATCGCGCGGATAGGCGCGGTCGGCCGGCGGCAGGCGCTGCTCGGGATGGAAGGAGCCGGCGCGGCGGCGGAAGGGGGCGATGCGGGCGTAATGGGCGCTAAGATATTCGGCTGACCAGAGCGGATCGCGCGCCGCGGAGGAGACGCGCACGGCGAAAGCGATGAAGCAGAGGCTCGGCCCCAGCCCGGCCTGCCCGCCGGTGATGGCGGGTGGCCTGCCACCCAGGAACAGGTGGCTGCAATCCCGCGCCTGGGCGAGGGGCGCCTGGCCGAGGAGGAGGCAGAGAGCGAGGAGAAGGCGGCGCATGCCGCCCTTGTGCATGGCGGCATCCGCCTGTCCAGCCCCTGCGCGGCCCAAGGCCTCTCTTCGGCTCGCACCCTCTCCCGCCGCGGCGCGGCGGCCGGCGCCTGGGTGCTATTTCTCCCAGCCCTGGCAGCGGCTGGCGAGGAAGAGAAGCCGCGCGGCGCCGAGATGGGGCACGCCCTGCCCCAGGCGACATGTGGCGCGGCGGAGGCCGTGGCGCAGGCTGATCCAGCGGCGCGCGGCGCGATAGGCGAGAACGGCCGGCAGCAGATGGCGCTGGGCCGGCCCCGCGCCGCGCGGCATCGCCAGTTCCTGCAGCGCCGCGCCGGCCAGCCGGCTCCAGGCCTCGGCCAGTTCGCGCCGGCCATCATGCCGCGGCAGCATGCGCAACGGCTGCGGGATCGCGCTGAAGATCGGTGGCGCGGCAAGGGGCGCCGGCGGCCGGCCCCGATCGGCCGCGGCGGCCCAGAGGGCGGGCTTCCTGCCGCCTCTCCCACCTGAAGCGAGGCGCGCGGCCGCGGCGTGGACAATCAGCGCCGTCGCGTCCCGATCCGCATCGCAGCCTTCATAGGCATGGGTCAGCACGATATCGGGCGCGATCTGGCGGAGCGCCTCGGCCAGCCGGGCGGTGGCGGCGGGGATGGCGAAGCTCAATCTTCCGGCGGGGAAGCCGAGGCTTGCCCCCTCGGCCGGCAACCCTGCCTGCGGGCTTGCCCGCCGCTCCGGCTCATCGCCCGAGAGAGGCAGCAGAGTGATCCGCCCAGAGGCGAGGAGCGGGTGGCGGGCCGGCAGCATCTCGGCATCGGGCCGGGCGGTGACGACGAGCAGATGCTTCCCCCGGAATGCCTCTTCGGCGGTGACGGGCCGGCTGATCGTACGGCATTCGGTCTGCATCATTGTGGCGAGTCCGCCCTGGGAAGAACCGCCGAATCGTTACCGGCCCGGACTTACCCTGCCCTTACAGCCGCGGCCCGCCTCCGCCGGCACGCCCGACCGGCTGATCGGGCTGGGCGAGTTCATGCCTTGCCCGCCAAGCGGAGGAGACGTAGTTCACGATCAGCGAGCGTCGCACGCCGGTGATGCGCCTGGGTATGAAGCCGTGCCAGGTATCGGCCGCCGGCACGAAGAGGAGCCCGGCATTGCGCCGCGCCGGGGCGGTGCCGACATGCCGGCCCGGCCCCTCGTAGAGGTCAGTTCCCCAATCCTCGCCCGGCGGCGGGTCTGCGAGATAGATCAAGAGGGTGAGGTGCTTGGCGCCGATATCGGTATGCGGTTCGAGCCAGAAGCCGTCCCGGTCCAGGCAGTATTCGATGCGCAGCGAGGTGCCGGAAAGCACTGCCCCGGTATGGTCCGCCAAGCCCTGCACGAAGGCCTCCGTCGCCAGGGCATCGGCCAGTAGTTGGCAGACGGGGAAGGCCCCCTGCTGCGCGGTGCCGAAGAAGAGCCGGGCGGCATTATGCGTCTCACGGCGGCCGAAGCCTTCGCCGATGCGCGGCGGCGCGAGCGGCAGGGCGAGAAGCGCGTCCACCAGCGCCTCGGGCAGCAGGCCGTGCGGTAGCCAATGGCGATAGGGATGGGCCTGCGGCGCGGCACGGCGGATCGCCTCCAGAACATGGGTGGCGGTTGCCGCCGCATCGGGCAGGGCGGCGCCTTGCTGCGCGATGCCCGAAGCGCTCGCTCGCTGCCGGCGCGGGGACTCGGTGCCGAGAAGATCGCGTGCGGTCGCAGTGCAGAAGGCCTCGGTCGGTGCGGTGTCGCAGGCAGGCAGGTCGGGGCGGGTCATCGCGATGGCTCCGGCAAAAGATCGGCCGCCACAAGCGCGTCTCTCTCGGGGGGATTCATTGACCTCGATCAAAGATCGCGGCCGGCTCGTTCAATCCGGCTTAACCCGGAGGCGGCAGAAGGGAGCGTGGCGACCGGAAACGACGCCTGATAGAAACGACCCTCTGCCCAGGCTGGCCGGCGCTGCCGCCGGGAAGATGCCGGGGCGAGGATATTATGGCTAAGGGAGCGCGCTTTGGTCGAGCCTGAGAATGCCCCGGGGAGCAGGCAAGCGCGGCAGGGGAGGCCTCGCTCCGGATCAGCGGTGCTGCCGATGATGGTCCTGCTTCTGGGCCTGATGCTGGGGCTTGCCGGCCATCTGGCCCCGGCGGGCGCGGCGAGCATGCCAGGCGACGCGCCCGCCGCCGCCTTGCCGGACGGTGTGGCACCGCCGGGCATGGTCGCCGATCCTCTCCAGCCGCTCGACACATCGAGCCCGAGCGCCACCTACCAATCCTTTCTCATCGAGATGCGGCGGGTGGAGGTGCAATTCCTCGCCTATTCCCGGCACAAGACGCTCGCCGGCGAGGAGGCGCTGATCGGCACGGTGGCGGATGCGCGGAGCCTGTTCGATCTCGCGCCCCTGGCGCCCGCCCTGCGCGACAAGATGGGGGGAGCGGCGATCATGTATCTCGCCGATATCCTCAACCGCCTGCCCCCCATTTCCGCCTCGGCCATTCCGGGCGGCGCCGGAGAAGCTGCGGCCAAGCTGCCGGCGCAATGGCGCCTGCCGGGCACCAGCATCACGATCGCCCGGATCGACAAGGGGCCAGAGGCCGGGAAATATCTCTTTACCGCCGATACGGTGCTCGCCCTCCCGCGCGATCACGCGCTCATTATCCATAACCCGCCGCTGCGTGCGGTCCGGGTGGCCAATTGGCGGCGGGCCCAGGTCAATCTCACCGGCCCGCTGATGCCTGATCGCCTGGTGCGAAGCCTGCCCGATTGGGCGCTCCGCACCGTGCTCGGCACGCCGGCCTGGAAGGTTATCGCGAGCGTCCTCTTCATCCTTCTGGTCTTCGCCCTCGGCATCTCCTGGGGCGGTGTTGCGGAGCGGCGGCGGCAGCGGGATACGGCTGCCCATCTCGGCCGTGCCGCCTGGGCGCTGAGCCGGCCGGTGGTGTTCTTCCTGCTCTATGTGGTGATGCTGGTCTTCATCCGCTCCCAGCTCAACCTTTCCGGCGCTTTCGCCGCGGTCGAGGCTTTCTTCTCCACCGTCATCCTCTACCTCACCCTCGCCTGGATGGCCTGGACCGGGTGCTTCTTCCTCGCCGAAACCATCATCGCCTCGCCCCGCTTTCCGGATGACAGTTTCGACTCGCATCTGCTGCGGCTGACGGCGCGGCTGCTTGGCTTCGCCGGCGCCGTCACGCTTCTTCTCTATGGGGCGAACGCCCTCGGCATTCCGGCGCTCGGCCTGGTCGCGGGGCTTGGCGTCGGTGGCATCGCGGTGGCGCTCGCCTCGCAATCAACGGTCGAGAACCTCATAGGAGGGTTCTCGATCTTCGCCGATCGGCCGTTTCGCGTCGGCGATAGCATCCTCGTCGGCACCGCGGTCTGTCAGGTGGAATCGATCGGCCCGCGCTCCAGCCGTCTGCGCGCCCAGGACGGCACGCTGACGACGGTGCCGAACAGCGACCTCTCGAAGATGCACGTCACGAATTACTCGATGCGCAATCGCTGCCTGTTTCGCCACCAGATCAACCTGCCGCGGGATACGACGCCCGAGCGTTGCGCCGAGCTGATCGAGCAGATCCGCGGCATGTTGCGCGCGCATCCGCTGATCGAGAGCGGCAGTGGCAAGCCCCGCGTCGTGCTGTCCGGGCTGAGCGATTCCGCGCTGACGATCGAGATCGAGGCCGCCTTCCTGATGACGGACTGGGCGGCCTTCCTTGAAGTGCAGCAGGATCTCCTGCTCGGCATCCTCCGGCTGACGACGCCCGATCCGGCTGCGCTTGAGTAAGAGGTGCGGCCGGGCGCGCGCTCAGTGCGCAGCAGGCGCTGCCCCCTCGCTCTTGCGGGCCAGCAGATCGAGCTTGGCATGTGCCGCGTCCGACAACACCACATCGGCCGCGAAGAGATTCTCCTGAACATGGGCAATGCTCTTGGTGCCGGGGATGAGTAGGATATTAGGGGAGCGCGCGAGCAGCCAGGCGAGGGCGACGGCCATGGGCCCGACCGCGGCATGCTCCGCCACCTCGGTCAGAATGGTCGATTGCAGCGGGGTGAAGCCGCCGAGCGGGAAATAGGGGACATAGGCGATGCCCTCTGCCGCCAACTGGTCGATCAGCGCATCATCATCGCGATGGGCGAGGTTGTAGAGGTTCTGCACGCAGACGATGGGCGCGATGCGCCGCGCCTCGGCAATCTGCGTCGGCGTCACCTGGCTCACGCCGATATGGCGGATCAGCCCCTGGCTCTGGAGTTCGGCCAGCACCTCGATCTCGGCCGCGATCGATCCCTCCGCCGGGGCTTGATGCCCGTGCATGCTGCGGAAATTGACGACATCGAGGCGGTCGAGCCCGAGGTTGCGCAGATTGTCATGCACCGCGCTGATCAACTCATCGCGCGAGAAGGCGGGGAGCCAGTTGCCCTTGTCGTCGCGCCGCGCGCCGACCTTGGTGACGATGACGAGATCCTTCGGATAGGGCGAAAGCGCCTCGCGGATGATCTGGTTGGTGACATGGGGGCCGTAGAAATCCGAAGTGTCGATATGATCGACGCCGGCTTCCACCGCGGCGCGCAGAACGGCAATCGCACCCGCCCGATCGGGCGGCGGCCCGAAGACGCCAGGCCCCGCCAGCTGCATGGCGCCATAGCCGAGGCGCCGGACCGTGAGATCGCCGAGGTGGTAGGTGCCGGCCTTCTTGATCGACATGGCGAGGATGCTCCCTGTTGACTGTGGCAGATATAGGAAGCCCGGCGGCGGGGGAAGCGCCCGCATCCTCTGCCCGGCAGGCGCAGGGCTCAGCCTTTCGGCGGCAGCATTACCCAGTCGCCATTCGGCTTCTTGCACCAGTTGAGCTGATAGGGCAGGCCGTCGGTCGGTGTGCCGGTGTGGAAGATGTATTTGAAGCCGCGGCACGTCATGCCGGCATGCTCGAAGGCCTTGACGAAGGTGACAACGCCGGAATGGCCCGTCTTCGGATTGGTCCAGCCTTCCTCGGCCGGGCCGTTGGGGCCGAGCTTGGCGGCTTCGGCCCGCAGAATGTCGAGATCGCTGCCGGTCAGCCGGCGCGGCAGATAGCTCTGCATCGCCTGGGCCTCAGCGCCGCCCGGCGCCAGGCCGAGCGCAAGCAGGGCCGCGAGGCCGAGAGCCGGCGGAAGGAAGCGGGGCAAACGGGGCATGGCGGCGGGCTCCAGGATGGAAGGGGCAGGGTGGCCTGCCTCCTCGCTTATCCCGCGGCGCCGCGCGCCGCAACCGCTCAAGCCCCACTCGCCCCCCGGCGGGCGGCGAGTTCGCCGAGCAGGCGGGCATGGCTGCGCGCGCCGCCGGTGAAGCAGGCCCAGTCGAACTTTTCATTCGGGCTATGCACCTGGTCATCGTCGAGGCCGAAGCCCATGAGGATGGTATCAAGGCCGAGAATCTCGCGGAAGGAGCCGACGACGGGGATGGACCCGCCGCACCCCATCATCACCGGCGGCTTGCCGTATTCCGCCGCCAGCGCGGCGGCGGCGGCCGCGATATAGGGGCCGTCGGCCGGCACCTCCACGCCTGGGCTGCCGTTCAGATCGTCGATCGTGACGCGCGCACCCGGCGGGGTATGTGCCTGAACGAAGGCGCGCAGCCCGGCCATGATCTTGGCGGGGTCCTGGCCCGGCACCAGCCGGCAGGAAAGCTTGGCATGCGCTTCCGCCGCAATCACCGTCTTGGCACCCGCCCCGGTATAGCCGCCCCAGATGCCGTTGAGATCGGCGGTCGGCCGCGCCCAGAGCCGCTCGAGCGCGCTGAAGCCCCGCTCGCCCGCGCCGTGGCTGAGGCCGATCGCGGCCAGGGCCGCCGGCTCGTCGAAGCCGAGCTTCGCCCATTGCGCGGCGATCGCCGCCGGCAGCGGCGCCACATCGTCGTAAAACCCGGGGATCGTCACGCGGCCCTCGGCATCGTGCAGCGCCCCCAGCATGCGGGTCAAGGCGTTGATCGGGTTCAGCGCCATGCCGCCGAACATGCCGGAATGGAGGTCCTTGTCCGGCCCGAAGAGGTTGATCTGCACATAGATGAGGCCGCGCAGGCGGGTGGTCAGCGCCGGGGTGGTACGGTCCCACATGCCGGTATCGCTGACGAGGGCGACATCGGCGGCAAGCTCCGCCTTGTGGCGCGCGAGGAAGGGATCGAGATTGGGCGAGCCGACTTCCTCCTCGCCCTCCAGCAGCAGCGTCACCGCGACCGGCAGGCTCCCCGTCGCCGCATACCAGGCCCGGCAGGCCCAGAGGAACATCATCACCTGGCCCTTATCGTCCACCGCGCCGCGCGCGACCACGCGCCGGCCCTCCGGCGCCTCCACCATGGTCGGCTGGAAGGGCGGGCTGGTCCAAAGCTCCAGAGGGTCGGGCGGCTGCACGTCGTAATGGCCGTAGAAGAGGATATGCGGCACGCTGCCGGGCGCCGCGCCGGCCGGACCCGGGTGGTGGCCGATGACGATCGGGTGCCCGGGCGTCTGCTCGATCCTGGTCTCAAAGCCGATGGCAGCGAATTCCCGGGCGAGCCAGGCGGCCGCCTGGCGGCAGTCCTCGGCATGCGGCGGCTGGGCGCTGACGCTCGGGATCGACAGGAAGGCGAAGAGCCGGGCCTCGGCATCGGCTTCACTGGCGGCGAGGGCCGCGAGCGCGGCTTCCACCGCGGGCAGGGGGGTCGTCATGAACGCGCGTCTCCGTGCTGCTTGGGGGCGGCATAGGCCTTGAGGAAAACCCAGATCGCGCCCTCCACGGCGCGGCTGATATCGGCAGGCGTCGCATCCATCAGCTTGAGGCGAGCACGCATGACCACCTTGGTCTGGCAGAGGGCGAAGAACTGCTCGGCTGCGAATTCCGGATCGGGGATGGAGAGGCGCCCGGCCTCGCTCTCCTGGCGCAGCCAGGTCGCGAGGTAGCGCAGGCCACGCTTGGGGCCGGCGTCGAAAAACGCCTGCGCGAGTTCGGGGAACTGCCCCGCCTCGGCCATCACCATGGTGTGAATGGCTTGCCGGAAAGGCGAGAGCAGCAGTTCCATCACCGCATAGGCGACGCGGCGGAGCGTCTCCTCCGGCTCGTTTTCCGCCGGCACGATATCGAAGATGTGTTTGAAGACGTGGTCGCAGCTGGTTGACACGAAGCCGTGAAACAAGGCCGCCTTGCTCGGGAAGTAGTTATAGAGGGTGCCTTTTGAGACACCAACTTCACGCGCGATCTGCGCCATGCTGGCGCCTTCGTAACCATCCCGCGCGAAGACGCGCCCCGCGCCATCGAGGATGGCACTGCGCCGCTCGGGCGAGAGCGGGTCACCGATCCCCTCGCCAGGCGCATCATTGTTATCGTTCCGCACCACGCCTGCAAATCCCCATCGCGGTTTGACAATGGCGCTTTCGCACCTATCATACAAGACGCTAACCGAACCGTTCGGTCATAGCATGTTTGAGCGGGGAGTTGGCGAAGGGATGAGTAAGGCGCTTCGCAAGGATCGGGCAGCGCGCCGGCATCCTTTGACCGCGGCCGTGCTGATGACGAGCGCCGCGGCGCTCCTCGCCGGCTGCACGCTCGGCCCCAATTTCAAGCCGCCGAAGCCGCCCTACGATCCGGCCTCCTTCCTCGCCGGCCGCGGCGCGGGGCGGGGCGGCAGCCAGCCGGTCGTCGCCCCCGTCAATGTCGAATGGTGGCAGAGCTTCAACGATCCCGAACTCAACTCGCTCGAGCAGCGGGCGGCGGCGCAGAACCTCGATGTCGAAACCGCGACCATCCGTATCGCCGAGGCGCGGGCCAATGCCGGCGTCGCGGCGAGCGGGCTTTTCCCGACCCTTTCCGGCAATGTCACTGCGGCTGAGATCAAGCCGAGCGACAAGGGGTTGAGCTTCGGCTCCTCCAGTAGCGGCTCGGGTTCGGGCGATATCAGCCCCTTCAGCTTCTACCAATATGGCTTCGATGCGCGCTGGGCGCTCGACATCTGGGGCAAGACACGTCGCCAGGTCGAGGAAGCCAATGCCAATCTTGAAGCTTATGAGATCGACCGGCGGGCCGTGCTCATCCAGATGCTGGCCGAAGTCGCGCGGGACTATCTGCAGCTGCGCAACGCCCAGATGCAGCTCAAGATCGCCGAGGATAACGTCAATACCGCGCGCAAGCTGCTCACCCTCACCCAGCAGCGCGCCGCCGCGGGCCTGACCGACCAGCTGGACGTGGCCCAGGAACAGGCGCAGCTCACCACGATCCAGGCGACGGTGCCAAGCTTCCGCGCCGATGTCGCCCGCTACATCAATGCCCTGAGCATGCTGCTCGCCGAGCCGCCGCGCGCCCTCTCCGATGAGCTGGATACCGCCGAGCCGGTGCCGCCGACCCCGGCTGTGGTGCCGATCGGCCTACCCTCCGAACTGCTGCGCCGCCGCCCCGACATCATGGAGGCTGAAGCGAAGCTGCATGCGGCGACCGCCAATATCGGCGTCTCCATCGCCGACTTCTTCCCGAGCTTCAATCTGCTCGCCTTCTTCGGCATCCAGTCGGACAATACCGCCAATCTCTTCACCACCGCGGCCCGCACCTATACGCTGGGCGGCGCTATCTCGGTGCCGATCTTCCAGGGCGGCAAGCTGGTGGCGCAGCTCAACCTGAGCAAGGCGCAGCAGCGGGAGGCGATGGTGGCCTACGATAAGACGGTGCTACAGGCTTTCTCGGATGTCGATACGGCGCTCACCGCCTATGATCAGGAACAGCAGCGGCGGGCGCTGCTCGCCCGTGCCGTGCAGGCGGACGAGCAGGCGTTCAGCCTGGCGCAGGATCGCTACCGCCAGGGGATCGCGACCTATCTCGACGTGTTGAACGCGCAGGAAAACGTGCTCTCCGGCCAGCGGCAGTATCAGGATAGCACCGCCGCGGTTTCGACCGATCTGGTCTCGCTCTACCTCGCCTTGGGTGGCGGCTGGGAAGATGCCTTCCCGACCCCCGCGGGCGAGCGGCCGCCCAATGCTTCGATCGGCCAGACGATCAAGACCGCGATTACCGGCGGCAGGGCAAGCTGAGCGCCGCCAGGCTTCGTATCGCGTCTCTCCGCCCCAGGCTCATGCGCAGCAGGTTAAGCCCGCGCATGAGCCGCGCGGCCGGATCTCAGCTCATCCAGGCATCGGCGAAGCCGAAATTGCCGAGCGCATAGCCGGTATTGCTCGGCAGGAACCCGTTCACCGCCGCCGTCATCAGATCGACGTTCTTGTTGAAGCAGGGGATGATGAGCGCCCCTTCGTCATAGTCGATCTTCTGCATCTCGTGGATGATGTCGCAACGCTTGCCGTGGTCGAGCGTCGCCTGCGCGGAATTGTAGAGCTTGAGGTAGCGATCGTAGGACGGGTATTTCGCCCAATGCGTCTCGTTGAAGGGTGAGGTGGAGAGCATCTCCATCGAAACCTGGGCGAGATAGGGCTTGTAGTTCCACCAATCCTGCGAGAAGGGCCAGTTGAGATATTGCGGCCCGTAGATCACATCCGTCGTCACCTTGCGCAGCTTGATGGTAACGCCCGCATCCTGCGCCTGCTGGGTGAGGACTTCCGCCATGCGGACAGCGGAGCTGGCGATATCCGAGGTTACGAGTTCCACCGTCAGCTTATCATGCCCCGCCTGCTTGAGCAGGGATTTTGCCTTGTCCACGTCCCGGCTGCGCTTCCAGGCGGAGGCATCGAAGCAGCTATCCCAGGGTGAAAACACATCGTCGCCGATGGCGCCATAGCCGCCGAGCGCCACGTCGATCATCTGCTGCCGGTCCACCAGCAGGCGCATTGCCTGGCGCACCCGAACGTCGCTGAAAGGTGCGCTATCAACCCGCATGGTGAAGGGGATCCACTGCCCGGGCTCGGACACCAGGGCCTTGATCGGGCCGCCCGCCGCCACCTGGCTCATCAGGGAGACCGGCGCCATCGAAAAGACATCGATGACACCGCCTTGCAGGGCGGCGAAGGCGGCATCATCGGTCGGGAAGTCGATGATCGTCAGCGTGTCGAGATAGGGCAGGCCGGGCCGCCAGTAATTCTCGTTCCGGGTATAGACGCTCTGCTGCCCGGGGGTGAAGCTCTTGTATTTGAAAGGCCCGGTGCCAACGGGGTTCTTCACGTCATAGCCGACGGGCACGATGCTGAAATATTCGGGCGCCGAGATGCCGCCGGTGAAATCCGCATAAGGCGTCTTCATCGGCAGCCGCAGTGTGAGCGGGTCGAGCACCTTGGCGTTTGCTAAGTCAACAGGCGCGAGGGGCGTCGCACCCGGCAGCGGCGACTTCGGATCGACGATGCGGCGGAGCGAGAAGAGCACATCCTCCGCCGTGACCGGCTTGCCGTTGTGGAAGGTGAGGCCCTTCTTGAGGCGGATATCCCATTGCATCGCGGTCTTGTTCGGCTCGCAGCTATCGGCCAGCACGTTGCTGACGACGCCATGCCGGTTGACCGAGACGAGCGGCTCGAAAAGCGCGAGGACGCGCGGATTGTCGAGCTCCGTCACCGTGTTGCTCGCCGCGATCGTGTCTGAACTGCTGCCGCCCGTCATGCCGAGGCGGAGGTTCCCGCCACGCTTCGGCGTCGCTGTCTGGGCGAAGGCCGGGCCGCTCTGGCCGAGCAGCGGCAGACCGACGCCGACCGCGCCCGCGCCTCGTATGAAGGCGCGGCGTCCGAGATCGAGCGCTGGCGGCGCTTGCTTCTGGCTCTGGCTGCCCCGGTCATTCATGGCGGCGATCCTCCTGATGAAATTGGCGTGTGACAGGCACAAACAACGAGTGAGAGCGGTTTCAGGGGCGCGCGCGCGACCATCACCGGCTCTTTAGGCGGCGGAAGCGAAGCGCGGCACATCCGCAAGCAGGCGCTGGGTTGCTTCGAAACGCGGCGCGTCCAGCACCTGATCGACACCTCCCGCCTCGATCACCGTGCCGCCCTGCATGACGACGACATGCTGCGCGATGCTGCGTACCAGCGCGAGGTTATGGGTGATGAAGAGCATCGAAAGGCCGCGCTCGCGCTGAAGCTCGGCCAGCAGCGCGACGATCACCGCCTGCACCGAGACATCGAGCGCCGATGTCACCTCATCGCAGATGAGCAGATCGGGCGAGAGGATGAGCGCGCGGGCGATCGCCGCGCGTTGCAGCTGCCCGCCCGAGAGTTCATGCGGATGCCGATCGAGGGCGGAGGCGGGAAGCGCCACCTGCTCCAGCACGCCCCTGATGCGCGCCTCCGCCTCGCCCCGGCCGAGCCGGCCTTCGAAAGTTTCGAGAGCGATGCGGATGGATCGACCGATGCTTCGCCGGGGATTGAGCGAGGCATAAGGGTTCTGGAAGATATACTGGATGCGCCGGCGGAGCAGCGGGGCACGATGGCGGGAGCCTGCGGCCAAGGCCTCGCCACGATAGGTGATCGCGCCGTCGAGATCGCCATGCAGGCCGCCGATGCAGCGGGCGAGGGTGGTCTTGCCCGAGCCAGACTCCCCCACGAGCGCGACGCAGCTGCCTTCCGGCACGGCGAAGCTGATGCCATGCAGGATCTCGCTGCTGCCATGCCGGGCGATGAGGCCGGAAACGGTGAGGATCGGCGCGCCGCCGGCGGAGGGTGCGGCGGCCGGCTCAGGCTGTAGCGCGGCCCCGGGCGCGATCTCGGCCGCCCGCAGGCAGCGCACCGCATGGCCGGCGGCCGTCTCCGCAAGCGCCGGCAGGCTCTCCCGGCAGGCGGGCAGCGCCAGGCTGCAGCGGGGCGCATAGGCGCAGCCCGGCGGCCGGCGCCCCGGCTCCGGCGCCTGGCCCGGGATGCCGGCGATATGCCCGCGGCTCTCGATATCCGGCACCGCGCGCAACAGATCGCGCGTATAGGGGTGGGACGGCGCGAAGAGCACATCCGCCGTCGCGCCGATTTCGACGATGCGGCCCGCATACATCACCGCCACCCGATGGGCGAGGGAAGCGACCACCGCGAGATCGTGGCTGACATAGACGGCGGCGATGCCATGCCGGGCGCAGAGCTGCCGCACGGTATCGAGCACATGCGCCTGGGTTGTTACATCAAGCCCGGTCGTCGGCTCATCCATTACGACGACGCGCGGGTGCCCGGCGAAAGCCATGGCGATCGCCACACGCTGCTGCTGCCCGCCCGAAAGCTGGTGCGGAAAGGCGCGCAGCAGGCCGCGCCGGCCCGGCAGCTTCACCTCTTCGAGCAGCGCAATCAGCATCGCCTCCGTCACCTGCGCGGGATCGTCGAAATTCTCGATCAGCTGGGTACGGATCCGCAATGCCGGGTTGAGGGCGGTGGCCGAATCCTGCGGCACGTAGCGGATCAAGGGTTTGCGCCGGCGCGGCAGATCGGCGGGCGCAATCGCCAGCAGATCCTGCCCGCCGACCGTCAGCTGCCCGGCCGAGATGGCGAGGCCGCGCCGATGATGGGCAAGCAGCGCGAGGCCGAGCGTCGTCTTGCCCGAGCCTGATTCGCCGACGAGGCCGAGGATCTCCCCCGGCGCGAGGGAGAAATCGGCATCCGCGACGATCGCCGGGCCGCCGCCGGCGATGCGGATCTCGATGCCACGCGCCGCCAGCACGCTCTCTGTCGTGCCGCTCATGGCGCCACCCGCCCGGCGGCGGCCACCGGCGTTTGCGTCTGCGCCTGCGCCTGCGTCGCCGTCACCTCGTCCATCGCCGGCGCGTCGCTGCGCCTCGCCCGGCCATGGATAGTGCGGGCCATCGCATCCGTCAGCAGGTTCATGCCGATCGTGAGCAGGGCGATGAGGATGATCGGCACCAGCACCGGCCAGGGGCTCGTCATCAGGCCGATGCGGTTTTCGTTGATCATCGTCCCCCAGTCGGCGGCGGGCGGCTGCACGCCGAAGCCGAGGAAATTCAGCCCGGCGATGAGCGCTACCGAATAGGCCAGCCGCAAGCCGAGTTCCACCATCAGCGGCGCCGTCACGTTCGGCATGATCTCGCGCAGGATGATGCGGAGCGGCGCGATGCCGAGCGATTCCGCATGCCGCACGAAATCCTCCGATGCCACGCGCAAGGTGGCGGCGCGAAACACCCGCGCCACCTGCGGCGCATGGATCGCGCCCACCAGCAGCGTGACGAGCCAGAGCTTCGGGCCGATGAGGCTGATGAACAGCAGCGCCAGCACGAGTTGCGGAAAGGCCATGAGCACGTCCACCGCGCGCATCACCACCTCGTCCATCACGCCCTTGAGGTAGCCCGCCACCATGCCGAGGAGCGCGCCCGTGCCGACGCCGATGAGCGTCGCCGCTGCCGCCATCAGGAGGATGCGCCAGCCGCCGAACAGCACGCGGGAAAGCGTGTCCCGCCCGAGCTGATCGGTGCCGAGCGGATAGCGGGCGGAAGGACGGGCGAAGGACATGCCGACGAAGGCAGTCGGCGAATGGGGCGCGACGAAAGGCCCGATCAGCGCGACGCCGAGGACCAGCAGCACCAGCACGAGGCCGGCCGCGCCCGAGCCGAGCGAGAGGAAGCGGCCGAAGGCGGAAGCGGCCCGCCCCCTCATTGCGTCTGCCAGGCGCCGGCGCGCAGCTTGGGGGTGACGAGGATGGTCGCGACATCGGCGAGGATATTGAGCCCGACATAGAAGGCGGCGAGCAGCAGCACCTCGAACTGGATCACCGGCAGGTCTCGCGCGAAGATGGCATAGACGAGGCTCTGGCCGATCCCGGGATAGGCGAAGACGTATTCGACGAGCACGACCCCGCCCGCGAGATAGGCGAAGGTGAGGCCGATGACCTGGATGGTGGGGGCGACGGCATTGGGCAGCGCATGCACGAGGATGGTCCGCCGCCGGCTGACACCTTTGAGCCGCGCCATCTCCACGTAATCGCTTTGCAGGATCTCAGCCATCGAGCCGCGCATCATGCGGAAGAGATAGGGGAAGATCACCAGCACCAGGGTGAGCACGGGCAGCACGAGGATCTGCGGCCGGGCGAAGACGCTCGTGCCCGGTGGCACCAGAGAGACTGGTGGCAGCCATCGAAACACCGATGTCGCGAAGAGGAGAATGGTGAAGAGGCCGACGACGAATTCCGGCGTCGCGGCCAAGGCCAGGGCCACCACCGAGATCACGCTGTCGAACATCCCGGCGGCGCGGCTCGCGGCGAGAATGCCGGCGCCGATCGAGAGCGGCACGCCGATCAGCCCGGCGAGCAGCAGCAGGGTGAGCGAGTTGCGCACCCGCGGCATCACCTCCGTCAGCACCTTCTCGCCATTGACGAGCGAGGTGCCGGGGTTCCCCGTGAAGATCCCGCCGAGCCAGTGGAGATATTGCGTGGTCAGCGGCTCGTCCAGATGCAGCCTGTGCTCCATGGCATGCAGGGCCGCGGGCGTCGCGTCCCGGCCGAGCACGGCGCGCGCGGCATTGCCCGGCATGATCTGCGTCGCGGCGAAGATGACGAGCGAGACGAGAAAGAGCGTGATGAGCCCGAAGGCCAGCCGCCGGAGAACGAGCCGCCTCACCGGCCGGCCTGCCGGAGCGCTTGCCCGCCGAAGCGGGGGCAGGCTCGTCCGGCTCTCGCATGCGGGGAAGCGAATGGATGGCCTGTCACGCAAACCCTCATTTGAAAGGCAAAGCCATACAGGAGAGGCAGAGGCATCAAGGCTGTGTTGATGAAGGCGGAAGATCGGCCGCCGCTGCTTGCAGATTTTCACCTGCATGCTCAAAAACGCAAGATCCTTTTTGCTCTCGGTGCAGGAATAATCCATCCGCCTGCCCTGAGCGCTTGCGGAAATGCGAGGCTAAGTCTCGCGAATTGCCATCGCGTCAGGCCTCCATCGTGCCGGTTGCCGCGGGGATCGGCTTGCGCATCGCCGCGCGCGCATCGAGCGGACTCATCTGGAAGCGTCGTCTGAAGGCACGCGCGAAGGAGGAGGCGGAGGCGAAGCCATGCACGGTCGCGATTTCCGCAACCGTCATGACGCTTTGCTCCAGCATGCGTTTGGCAGCGGCGAGCCGCAGATCGAGATAGAAGTGATGTGGAGATTGGCCGAGCCGCGCCTGGAAGCGAAGTTCGAGGGTGCGGCGCAGCACGCCCGCGCGCGCGGCGACGGCTTCGATGGAAATCGGCTCCTCGACATGGCGCTGCATCAGCGTGATGGCGCGCGCCAGCGCCGGATCGTCCTGCAACAGCCGCCCGAGGGAGGCCGCCGGCTGCGGCGCGGAGCCGGGTTGTGTCTGGTCGTACACGAAGACGCTGGCGACGTTGAGGGCCAGCGGCAGGCCATGCTCTTCGGCGAGCATCGTCAGCATCATGTCGAGCGCGGGGGCGGCGCCCCCCGCCGTCCACCGCTTGCGGTCCATCACGAAGCGATCTTGCCGCACGTCAACCTTCGGAAAAGTCTCGGCAAATTCCGCGAGATCCTCCCAATGCGTGGTGGCGGCGAAGCCATGCAGCAGCCCCGCCCGCGCGAGGCCCCAGGTGCCGGCCTCGATGCCGCCCATGATCGCGCCATCACGTGCGGCACGGCGCAGATCGGCGCGCAGCGCCGCATCCCGCACCCGTGGCGCGTAGGAGCCGATGAGGATCAGCGCCTCGCGCGGCTCGCCCGCGTCGAGCGCCGCGTCAACGCCGAAGGTGAGGCCCGAGGTGCTGAGCGCGGCCGCGCCATCGCGGGTGATGAGGCGCCATTGGTAGAGCCGGCGCGAAGCCACCCGGTTCGCGACGCGCAGCGGCTCGATGATCGCGGCGAGGCACATCAGCGAAAAGGGATTTTGCACGAGCACATCGAAGCGGCGCG
Source organism: Acidisoma sp. C75 (assembly GCF_054665095.1). Classification (NCBI taxonomy): domain Bacteria; kingdom Pseudomonadati; phylum Pseudomonadota; class Alphaproteobacteria; order Acetobacterales; family Acidocellaceae; genus Acidisoma; species Acidisoma sp. C75. The sequence goes on along the minus strand of NZ_BAAFHD010000012.1, from coordinate 91,148 downwards.
GCAGGTTCGGGCGGGAAGGGGCGGGCATCGGCGGCTTTTCGTGAATGGGATGAACTTCTTCGCAAATTGTATAGCACGGCAAGGCCGGCGGCTGCACCATGAATGGGGCCGCATTCTGCCGGGGAGGCGATTTCCGTGGATGGGCGAGCATGAATTGGGATGCGTTCATAACCTGCGCGGTCACCGGCGTTGGCGATACGCGGGCCAAGAATCCGCATGTGCCGATCACGCCGCAAGAGATCGCCGCCGCTGCCATCAGCGCGGCGGAAGCCGGTGCCGCGATCGCGCATATCCATGTGCGCAATCCATCGACCGGCCAAGGCGCGCGCGATCCTGCGCTCTATGCCGAGGTCGTCCGGCTCGTTCGGGCTTCGCAAACAGATGTCATCATCAACCTCACAGCCGGCATGGGCGGGGATCTCGTCCTCGGCGGCGTGGAACGCCCGCTGCCGCTCAATAGTATAGGTACCGATCTCGTGGGCGCGGAGGAGCGGCTGGTGCATGTTGCCCGTCTGCTGCCCGAGATTTGCACGCTCGATTGCGGGTCGATGAACTTCGCTGAAGGCGACTATGTGATGACGAACACGCCCGGCATGCTGCGGGCGATGGCCGCGCGGGTCCGCGCTTTGGGTGTGCGGCCGGAGATCGAGGTTTTCGATGCCGGCCACCTCGTCCTCTGCAAGCAATTGATCAGCGAAGGTCTGATCGAAGATCCGGTGTTGATCCAGCTGTGCATGGGGATTCCCTACGGGGCGCCGAATGATCCGCTCACGCTCATGGCGCTCCGCGCGAATCTGCCGCCGGGCGCGATCTTCTCGGCATTCTCGATCGGCCGCATGCAGTTGCCTTATGTCGCCATGGCGCTCCTGGCGGGGGGCAATATCCGCGTCGGCCTCGAAGACAATATCTGGCTGTCGCGCGGCGTGCCGGCGACGAATGCCGAGCTTGTTGCCAAGGCCCTCAAGATCGCCGAGAGCATGGGCGTGCGCATCCTGGGGCCGGCCGAGGTGCGCGCCAAGCTTCGCCTCGAAAAGCGCCTGCCCACGGAGGCTGGGCGTTGAGCGCGATACGGCGTTGCGCCGTCATCGGTGGCGGCGTCATCGGCGGCGGCTGGGCGGCGCGCTTTCTCCTCACCGGCCATGATGTGACGGTGTACGATCCACACCCCGAGGCGGAGCGCAGGCTTCACGAAATGATCGGCCTCGCCGCACGCGCCTGGACGAAGCTGCTGCGCGCGCCGCTGCCGCCGCGGGGGGCGTTGCGCTTCGCCGCGAGCCTCGCGGAAGCAGTCGCCTCGGCTGATCTGGTGCAGGAAAGCGCGCCCGAGAACGAGGAGATCAAGCGCCAGATACTGGCCGAGATCGACCGGCATGCAGAGCCCGAGGCGCTCATCTGCTCATCGACCTCCGGGCTTCTGCCATCCCGCATCGCGAGCGGCATGCGGCATGCGGAACGCTTCCTCGTCGCGCATCCCTTCAACCCGGTCTATCTTCTGCCCCTCGTCGAGCTTTGCGGTGGGGAGAAGACGGCGCCCCGCGCGATCGAACGGGCCGCCACCTTTTTCAGCGCGATCGGCTTGCAGCCTTTGCACGTCCGCAAGGAGGTGGACGGCTTCATCGCCGACCGTCTGCTCGAAGCCTTGTGGCGCGAGGCGCTCTGGCTCGTGCATGATGGCATCGCGACTGTCGAGGAGGTGGATGACGCAATCCGCTTCGGTGCGGGGCTGCGCTGGGCTTTCATGGGCACGTTTCAGACCTACCGCCTTGCCGGCGGTGAGGCGGGAATGCGGCATTTCATGGCGCAGTTCGGCCCGGCGCTGAAGCTGCCCTGGACGCGCCTGACAGAGGTGCCGGAGCTGACGGAGGCTTTGATCGATCGCATCGCCGCGCAGTCTGACGCGCAGGCCGGGGATTGGACCTTCCGGGCGCTGGAGGCGAAGCGGGACGACTGTCTCATCGGGGTCATTCAGGCGCTGAAGGAACAGAAATTTGCCGCAGGCAGGGTGCTTGCCGGTTTCGAGGAGCGTCTGCGCCACGGCCAGGGGATCGTGCCGCCGGCGGCACTGTTTGCCGGCGGAGAGGGAAGCGTTCCCGCGGAGTGGATCGACTATAATGGGCATATGACCGAGCATCGCTATCTCGAAGTCTTCGGCGCGGCGACCGATCGCTTGCTCGCGCATCTGGGGATGGACGCGGCGATGCTCGCGCGCGGATTCAGCTATTATACGGTGGAGACGCATCTCCGCCATCTGGGCGAGATGCGGCTGGGCGAGGCCTATCGCGTCACCACCCAGTTGCTCGGCCATGATGCGAAGCGGCTGCATCTCTTCCATTGCCTGCTGCATGCGGATGGGCGGATCGTCGCTACCGCCGAGCAGATGCTGTTGCATGTCGATGCCGATGCGCGGCGCGCTGCGGCGGCGGCGGCGGAGGTGATCGCGGCGATCGAGCGCTTGGCGAAGACGCAGGAAGCCTTGCCCTGGCCCGAAGCGGCGGGGGCGCGCATTGCCATCCGCTGAGGCGGGCGCAATGGTGCGGCAGAGGCCGCGGCTTGCGCCACGTCAGCGCTATCTTGGAAGGAGGCGAGGATGTCTCTGATCGAAAAAGCCGAAGCGCAGCCGATCGCGCGGACCCTGCCGGCCCACTGCTACCGCGATCCGGCCTTGTTCGAGCGCGAACGGCGGGACATCTTCATGCGCGAATGGCTGCTCTTCGGGCGGAGCGATCAACTTCCCGAGCCCGGCAGCTTCCTCACCGGCACGATGCTCGGCCTGCCGATCATCCTCCTGCGGCAGCAGGATGGCAGCCTCAAGGGCTTCCACAATGTCTGCCGCCATCGCGCGGCGATGCTGACGCAGGAAGAATGCGGCACGATGCCCGGCGGCGTCGTGCGCTGTCCCTATCATAGCTGGACCTACACGCTCGATGGCGGGCTTGCCAGGGCCCCCGGCTTCGGTGCGTGGAAGGATGCCGTGCAGCCGGCGGATTGGTCCCTCCTGCCGATCGCCGCTGCCGAATGGCGCGGCCTCGTCTTCATCCGCATCAGCCTGGAGGGCCCGAGCCTGATCGACTGGCTGGGCCCCATCGTGCCGCTCGCCGCGCATTATCCCCTCGAAAGCCAGAAGTTCTTTTCGGCCAAGAATCGCGAGGTCGATGTCGATTGGAAAGCCTATGGCGAGAACTATCTCGAATGCTACCATTGCCCGAACATGCATCCGGGCCTCTGCGAAAGCCTCGACATCAGCCGCTATACGATCGACTCCTATCCCGAGCATGGGCTCTTCCATCTCTACGGGCCCAAGCGCGATGGCGGGATGACGGATGGCCTCTATTTCTACCGGTTTCCCTTTCTCATGCTCAATCTCTACGAATGGGGCAGTTCGATCGCGACGGTGGAACCCCTCGGGCCGGGGCGGCTGCGGCATGTCAACTGGTATCTGTTCTCGGATATAAGCCCCGAGAGGGCGGCGGAGAATGAGCGTTCTGCCGCCTGGTCCGCCCAGATCATCACGGAGGATCTGGCAATCGTCACCGGCGTGCAGCGCAATCTGCAAGCGGGGATCTACGATCATGGCATCCTCTCGCCGCGGCAGGAGCGGGCGGTCAGCGCCTTTCAGGACATGGTGCGGCGGGCGCTGCCGGGGCTGGAGGGCTGAATATGGCGGAGACGATCGCGCGACAATACGATGCGGTGATCATCGGCAGCGGCCATAATGGGCTGGTCTGCGCCAACTATCTGGCGCGCAAGGGCCTCTCGGTCGTGGTTCTGGAACGTCGTGCCGTCATCGGCGGTGCAGCGGTCACGGAAGAGATCGCGCCCGGCTTTCGTGCCTCGATCTTCTCCTATCTGATGAGCCTGCTGCATCCGCGCATCATCCGGGATTTCGAATTGCCGCGCCACGGGCTCGAAGTGTTGCCCTGCTCGGATATGATCTCCTCTGTCTCCTACGATGACTACATCCTCTTTTCCGAGGATATGAAAAAGACCCAGGCAAGCTTCGCCAAATTCTCCCGCCACGATGCGGAGATCTACCCGCAGTTCGATGCCTATCTGCAGGAGGCGACCAAGATCGTCCGCTCCCTGCTATGGGAAACGCCGGTCGATCCATCCCGGCCGGGCTGGCGGAGCTTCCGCGAATCGGCAAGCTTGCTCTGGAAGTATCGCAAGATCGGCCGGAAGATGTACCGGCTCGTCGATCTTCTGACGATGAGCGCCTATGATTACTTACGCGAATGGTTCGAGGATGATCGGGTGATGGCTTGCCTCGCCTATTACGCCTCGATCGGCACTTTCGCCGGCCCCAAAAGCCCTGGCTCCGCCTATGTCATCATGCATCATGTGATGGGAGAGCATGAAGGCGCCGGCGGCTGGGGCTTCATCAAGGGCGGCATGGGGGCGATCACCCAGGCGCTCGCCGCGTCTGCGCGCGAAAAGGGCGTGGAGATCGTGACGGAGGCGGCGGTCTCTGAGATCCGCGTCAGCCAAGGCCGCGCCCGTGAGGTTGTGACGACAAAGGGCGATGTCTATCGGGCCCGCGTGCTGGCCGCCAATGTCAGCGCCAAGTCGCTCTATCTCGATATGCTGCCCGAGGGCGTGGTGCCGCCCGAGATCCTGCGCGAGGTGCGCGGCTATCGCACCTTCTCGACCGCCTTCAAGATGAACATCGCCTGCGAGCAGCCGCCGCAATATCGCATTCTCGACAAGGCCCGTCAGGACGGGTCGCTCGGCAGTTTTCCCTACCCGACCTATTGCCATATCGCACCGGATATCGACTATCTCGAGCGTGCCTATGACGATGCCAAGCACGGTTGGTATTCCGCCGAACCTTTCATGACGCTGTGTACGCCGACGATCGTCGATAACACGCTGGCGCCCCCGGGCAAGCACATCGTCAATGTTTTCGGCGGCCATGCGCCCTATACGCTCAAGAACGGCGATTGGCAGACGGAGCGTGCCGGCTTCAAGCAGACTGTCCTGAAGACGATCGACAACTACGCGCCGGGTTTTTCCGGTGAGATCATCGCCGAGCAGACGCTGCTGCCGCCTGATATCGAGGCGATCATCGGCTCGCCCCAGGGCCACATCTTTCATGGCGAATTGTCGGCCGACCAGCTTTTCTTCCAGCGCCCGGTCTCAACCTATGCCGATTATCGCACGCCTGTTCAGGGGCTCTACGTTTGCGGCTCCTCCATGCATCCGGGCGGCGGCGTCTCCGGCATTCCCGGCCACAACGCGGCGCGCGAGATCCTGAGGGATGTGCGGGCGCGCCGGGTTTAGCCCTTCACCGCGCCGGCGCTCAGGCCCGCGACGAGATAGCGCTGAAGCAGGGCGAAGAAGAGGCAGGCGGGAATGAGGCCGAGCGTCGCCGCGGCCATCATCTGCCCCCAATCGACGTCGAACTTGCCGATGAAGGAGAGCAGGCCGACCGCGAAGGTCATGCGGCTTGGGTCGTCAATCAGCATCAGGGCGAAGAGCAGCTCGCTCCACGCGGCGGTAAAGACGAAGCCGATCGTCGCCATCATGCCGGGAAGCGTGAGCGGCAGGATGACGCGGAGAAGGGCCGCAAGTCGCGTGCCGCCGTCGATCAGCACCGCCTCCTCCAGATCGCGCGGCACCGCATCGCAGAAGGATTGCATGAGGAAGGTCGCGAAGGGAATGTTGAAGGCCGTGTAGATGATGACGAGGCCGGTCAGGCTGTTCGTCAGATGCAAGTGGCCCATGATGCGGTAGATGGGCGGAATGACCATGACGAGCGGAAAGGTCTGCGTCAGCAGCAGCGCGAAGCCGACCGCGCGCTTGCCGCGGAAGCGGAAGCGTGAGAGCGCATAGCCGGAGGCCGAGGCCATGGCGGTGACGGCAAGGGCCGTGGCGCTGGAGACGATGACGCTGTTGAGGAAGAAACGCGGGAAATTCGTATCCGCGAGGACCGCGGCATAGTTATGCCATGTGGTGGCCCCCGGCCAGAAGCGCACCCCTTGCGTGTAGAGCAGCCGGGTGGGGGTGAGGGAGATCTTCAGCGTCCAGAACAGCGGAAAGAGCGCGAAGCCGAGGTAGGCGGCAAGCGCGAGATAGAGGCCGCAGCGGCCGGCACCGCGCTGCCAGGTGGCGGATCGGCGGCTCATTGCGGCAGCAACCTTCTCCGCATACCGATGATGACGAGGGCATAGGCGACGAGGAGGGCGAGCAGCAGCACGGCGAGCGCAGCGGCGTAGCCCTTGTCCATCGCGCGGAAGGCGCTGACATAGATATAGGTGGCGAGCGTGTTGGTGGCACCCGCCGGCCCGCCCGCGGTCATCACGAAGATGAGGTCAGCGAAAGTTGCGATCCAGATGGTGCGGAGCATGACGGTGATGGCGATGGTGGGTGCCAGAAACGGGATCGTCAACCGGGTGAAGCGCTGCCAGGCGCCCGCCCCGTCAAGCGCGGCCGCCTCATAGAGTTCACCCGGGATCGATTTCAGTGCCGCCAGCAGGGTGATCGCGAAGAAGGGGATGCCGAACCAGACATTGGCAATGATCGGCCCCCACATCGCGAGATGCGGATCGGAGAGGATATCGCGCGGTTGGCGGAAGAGGCCGGCGGCGGCCAGCCAATGGGGAAGCGGCCCGATGATCGGGTTGAAGAGCCAAGCCCAGGTGAGGCCGGCAAGGAAGCTCGGCACCGCCCAGGGCAGAAAGACGAGGGCCTGCACCAGGGAGCGCCCGGCGAAGCGGCGGTTGAGCAGGAGCGCGAGACCTAGGCCGAGGAGAAATTGCAGAACGAGGCTGCCCACCGTCCACCAGAGCGTGTTGAAGAGAGCCTGGCCGAGCGCCGGATCATGCAGCATCGCCCGGTACTGGCCGAGGCCCACGAAGTGGGAGCGGAAGGCGGTGAAGCGGCGGAAGGAATAGCCGATGCCGATGACAAGCGGCACGAGAAGGACGAGCGCCAGCAGCAGGAGCGACGGGCCGAGATAGGCCCATGGCTCGGCCGCCAGGGCAACAGACCGGGCCCGGCGGCCCGGCCTGCCGAGAGGATAGGCTTGCGGCTGCTGCATCAGCGGATCAATGGGCGCCCTGCTTGGCTTTGTAAGCCTGCATCTGCTGCGTCAGATACTGCGCCCATTGGTCGGCCACACTTTGCGCCGTCCTCTGGCCGAGCAGAACCTGCTGGAAGGTTTTGATGGAGATATTATCGTAAAGGTCGCCAAAGCCTTCGAGATAGGTCGGCGGCGTCACGAGCACGTATTTCTTCCCGTCGGTCAGTTCCTCGAACCAGCCTTTGAATTTGTCGGATTGGAAATAGGCGTTCTGCGTCGCGTTCTGATAGATCGGCAAGGTGCCGACAACCTTGGACCAGGCAAGATTGTTCTGAGGCGAGACCATGAAGGAAAGCAGCTGCCAGGCGGCCTTCTTGTGCGGCGAGTTGGCGAGGATCGACCATCCGCCATAGCCGAGCGTCGGATAGGCTTTGCCGGCCGGGCCGAGCGGAATGGGCGCGACCGCGAAATCGCTCGGGTTCATCTTGCCCTGGATGCCGATCAGCGCATCCGGGTCCTGATCCAGCATGGCGCAGGTACCGGAGACGAAGGCGGCGACGATTTCGTTGAATCCCCAATTGACGCTGTCCGGCGGTGCCGAGCCGTCCTTATACATGTCGGCCAGCATCTGCAGCCCTTTGACAGAGCCAGGATCGTTCATGTTCGATGTGCCATCGGCATGAAAATAGCCGGGCTCGCCGGCCATCGTGTTCATGAACATGGTAATGCCGGAAAAGCCGCCAGGGCCGCCGCGCAGGCAATAGCCGTATTTGCCCCGGAGGGTGGAGATCTTCTTGGCGTCGGCCACGAACTCCGCCATCGTCGCGGGCGGCGCGGAGAGCCCGGCCGCGGCGAAAAGCTTCTTGTTCCAGTAAAGACCGCGGACATAGAAGCCGTAGGGGATTTCGTACAGCCGATCATGCACGGCCGAGCCGAACTGGATCGCCCTCTGGCTGAGCCCGGCAAGCGCCGGGGTTTGCTTGAGATAGGGGCCGAGATCGAGCAGCTCGTCGTTATTCGCATAGAGGCCGAGCCAGCGGTCCGGCATCTCGACGATATCCGGCGTGTCCCCCGCCTGCACCATATTGAGGAATTTCTCGAAAGCGTCCGACCAGGGAAGGGAGGTCAGCTTGACATGGATACCCGGATGCGCCTTCTCGAAAGCCGCGAATTCCTGCTGGATGAGGGCGGTGCGCGCCGGGCTCGGGATAACTTCCACAACCCTGAGCGTGGTATCCGCACGCGCCGGTGCGGTGAGCGCGCCGAGGCCGAGCGCGGCGGTCGCTGCCAGGAGAAGCGTGCCGAGGCGGTGCCGGACGGGTTTTGCCATCTTATCCTCCTTCATTTTTGTTCTGCCACGCCGATTGCCTCCGCAATGTCTTGCCAGAGGTGTTCAGGATCTTCCAGGCCGACGTGAAGCCGGATGAGATGCGGGCTCACGCCGAAGCGGGCGAGGGCGTTGTATTGCGGCGTTTGCCGCAGGCTCGCCAGCGCCGGCACCACAAGGCTTTCATGCCCACCCCAGCTCACGCCGATGCGCACCAGGCGCAGCGCGTCGATGAAGCGGGGCACATTCACATGCGGCGCGAACTCGAAGGAAAAGAGGCCGGTATGGCCGTGCAGCGTCGCCTTTCCCGCATGCTCGCTGAAGGCCGGGTGGTGCACCGCCGTCACGCTTCGATGCGCGCGCAACCGCTCGGCGATGAGCAGGCCGCTCGCTTCGTGCCGGGGCAGCCGAAGGGTCAGGCTGCGCAGGCCGCGCAGCAGCAGCCAGGCCTCGAAGGGCGAGAGCTTGGCGCCGAGCAGGGAGAAGGTCGTCTGCGAAATACGGTCGATCAGCTCGGCGCGCCCGGCGACGATGCCGGCCACGGTGTCGGAATGGCCGCCGAGATATTTCGAGGCCGAATGCAGCACGAGGTCGGCCCCATGCCGGATGGGCTGCTGAAAGAGCGGAGTTGCCCAGGAATTGTCGATGATCGTGATGAGGCCGAGCGCTTTCGCGGCAGCCGCCAAGCGCGGCACATCCTGCAGCGCGAATACCATCGAGCTTGGGCTTTCGAGGTAGAGCACGCGATGCCCGGGCATGGCGGCGATCACCGCTTCGGTATCGCTGCCATCCACGTAATCGGCGGTGATCCCGAGCTTCGGCAAAAGCCGTTCGAACAGGCGGAAGGTGTCGCTATAGAGATGGCGGACGGCGAGAATGCGATCGCCTGCCTGGAGAAGGGCGAGCAGTGTCGCGCTGATCGCCCCCATGCCGGAGGAGAAGGCGCGGGCCGCTTCCGCGCCTTCGAGGGCGGCGATGCGCGCCTCGAAGGCCATCACCGTTGGGTTGTCGCCGCGGCTATAGACCGGCCTGCGGCGCTCGCCGGCGAAGGTCTCCGCCATCTCGGCGTAGCTCGCGAAGGTAAAGAGCGAGGTTTGATAGATCGGCGGCACCACCGGGTCAAAGGCCGAGGCCGCATCATGGGCCAGCAAAGTCGCGGCATCGGCGAGGAGGCGCGCGCGGCCTACCGCGCTTGATGGCTCAGCCACGGGAGGCGCCCTCGGCAGCGGCGGCGCCGCGGAGCAGATCGTCGCGCACCGTTGCCATCAGCTTCATCGTCTCCTCGCGCGCCTGGGCCGCATCGCCGCGGGCGATCGCATCGTAGATCCGCCGATGGAAGGGGAAGCTCGCGAAGCCGAAATCATCCATGCCGAGGGGCGATTCCCAAAAGCGGTGCATGAGGTTGCGCAGGCCATCGACGATCTGGGTGATGAGCGGATTGCCCGCGGCCTCGATGATGGCACGGTGAAAGGCCCAGTCCGCCTCGGCCGAAATCTCCTTCGGCCCGAAGAAGACCGGCTCCATCGCGTCGAGCCGGGCGCGGATCGCGGCAATCTCGGCCGCCGTCGCACGCTCGGCGCAGATCGCCGCGGCCTCGGCCTCCAGCGCCCGGCGCACATCGAGCATATGCAGCAGGCTTTGGAGATCCTGGCCCTCCACCGTCAGCGGCATGTGCAGGCTGCTCGGCGAGACGGGGCGGAGGAGGTAGCTGCCAGATCCCTTGCGCATTTCAACGATGCCGAGGCTCTCCCAGCGCTTCAGCGCCTCGCGGATTGTGCTGCGGCTGACGGCGAGGCGCTCCGCCAGCAAGCGTTCGGTCGGCAGACGATCGCCTTGCTTCAGCCCGCGCTCGGCCGCGAAAGCGGCAATCGCCTTCAGCACCGATTGGTCGAGCGTTTCTGTCTGCAGGGGGCCGAGCGGCAAGCAGCACCTCAGATTGGTCGGACAGCCAGACCAAATCATGGCGGGGCGGGGGCAGTCAAGCGCTCGATCGCTGCCGCTTTCTAGGCAAATCAAACCAGAAGGACCGTAGAGCCACCAAGCGCATATTCGTGATGAACTCCGATAAAGGGCAATAAATTCTCAAGTCTTCGTGTGTGTATAAGTGGACATTACTATAAGGATTAGAGGAGAAGCGCAGCGGCGATCCTACCCTATGGGGGAAACGGCGAGGCACATCGCCTCAGAATAGCTAAGCCCTTAGGGTCGTACGCTAAGCAATGCAGGCTAAGTCATATGCAGAGAGTGGGCGTAACCCACCCAAAAATGAGAGGTATATAATACCTTTTGAATATATCAATAGTCGGGTTGTTCTTGCCAGTCGCCATGCGTAGTCAAAGCCGCGCACAGAGTTAGTGTTTTGTTAATATTCACGCGCGCAGCTTTTATTTGCGGGGACGATCATGGGATTGCTCGAGAACTTCACCTCTCTCACCTACCTGGTGCCGGATGGTCAGCATGACGGCGTTACCGCGGTCAGCCCCGTGCCGGTCATCGGCCAGATCACGAGCGAGTTCGCCAACTCCCTGGACAGCCTCAAGACCGGCACGCCGGTCACCGTTTCGCTCGATGGCCTGCCGGTGATCGGGCGCTATATCGGCTTCATCTCGGCGGATGGCTCGTCCGTGCCGGTGATCCAAACCCCGCTCGGCCTGTTCGGCCTCGGCTTCTCGGGCCGCCCGCTGCAGGATTACACGATCAACAGCGGGGCGATGCCCTGCTTCCTCGCCGGCACGCGCATCACCACGCCCGCGGGCGAGGTGCAGGTGGAAGACCTCGCGGTGGGCGATCTCGTCAGCACCGTGAGCGGTGCGGCACGGCCGATCCGCTGGATCGGGCGGCGCGCTTTCTCCGCCGCCGATGCGCGCGTCGTGCGGCTTATCCAGCCGGTCTGCCTGCGTGCCGGATCGCTCGGGCAAGGCTTGCCGAAGCGCGACCTCTTCCTCTCGCCCGAGCATTGCCTGATGCTCGATGGCTACCTGGTGCGGGCGGAGAGCCTCATCAACGGCGCCAGCATCTCCCGCACTGGCGAGCCGGGCGAGATCGTCTATTACCATATCGAACTCGAAACGCATGATGTGATCAGCGCGGAGGGTGTCGCGGTCGAGACCTATCGTGACGACCGCAGCCAGATGCTGTTCGACGAGCGGCGTCCGGAGACGCTGCCGCCGGCACCGACCGAGCCTTGCCTGCCGGTTCTGGAAGAGGGCGAAATGCTCGCGGCGCTCCGCGCCGGGCTTGAGGCGGCAACGGTGCAGATGGTCTGGCTGCCGGAGGAGGGCAGTTTCCGCTTCCCGATCGCGCCCGGCATGGTGGCCGTGCGCCTCCGCTCCGATGGTCAGCGCATTGCGGGGGATTCGCGCCGCCTCGGTGTGGCGATTTCGGAAATCCGCCGCGATGGCGAGCCGCTGCCGCTCGCCGCGCGTCAGTTGATGGCCGGCTGGCACGCGGCCGAGGGCGGCTGGCGGTGGACGGATGGTGGCGCCATCCTGTTGCTCGACGGCGCGCGGATGCTCGAAATCACCGTCTCGGCGGTGCCGGAGCAGCGCGCCGCCGCCTGATCTCGGCCGCGGCGGTTCGCGGGGCGCGCTTTCCCGGTTGCGGCGGGAGGGCGCGGCCAGCCGGCGGCCGCGAATTGATCCATGTCATAGTCGCCCGCGCATCCACCGCGCGATCCTCCCCCGGCATGCGCTCGCAGCGGCGCCCCGAGGAACGGATCGATGAGCAGCAATCCCCGCATCCGCAGCAAGGCGCTTGCCGCCCGCATCATGCCGGCCGAAGAGGCCGCGCGGTTTATCCGCAGCGGCACCGCCGTCGGCATGAGCGGCTTTACCGGCTCGGGCTATCCCAAGGCGGTGCCCCAGGCGCTCGCGCGGCAGATCGAACAGAGCCATGCCGCGGGCGATCCTTTCCGCATCCAGGTCTGGACCGGCGCTTCCACCGGCCCGGAACTCGATGGCGCGCTGGCCCGCGCCGACGGCATCGAGTTCCGCCTGCCGTATAATTCCGATCCGGTGGCGCGGGAGAAGATCAACCGCGGCGAGATGGAGTATTTCGATATGCATCTGAGCCAGGTCGCGCCGATGGCCTGGCAGGGTTTCCTCGGCCCGCTCGATACCGCGCTGATCGAGGTTTCAGGCATTACCGAGGATGGCCATCTCATCGGCTCCTCATCCGTTGGCAACAACAAGACCTGGCTTGATCGCGCAAGCCAGGTGATCGTGGAGGTCAATGCCTGGCAGGATGCAGCGCTCGATGGCATGCACGATATCTACTACGGCACGGCACTGCCACCTGATCGGCGTCCCATCCCGCTGATCCGCCCCGACGACCGCATCGGCGAGCCGCATCTGCGCGTCGATCCGGCCAAGATCGTCGCGATCGTCGAAACCGACGCGCCAGACCGCAATCTGCCCTTCGCCATGCCAGACCAGGCGGCGCGCGGCATCGCCGGGCATCTCCTCGAATTCTACGGCCACGAAGTTCGCCGCGGGCGCTTGCCGCCGAGTCTGCTGCCGCTGCAATCGGGCGTTGGCAATATCACCAACGCGGTCCTGTCCGGGCTGCTCGATGCGCCCTTCACGGAGATGACGGCGTTTACCGAGGTCATCCAGGACGGCATGCTCGATCTGATCGCCGCCGGCAAAATCCGCGTCGCCTCCGCGACCGGCTTCTCCCTGAGCCGCGAGGCGGCGGAGCGGTTCAATGCGGACATGTCCCGCTACCGCGACAAGATCATCCTCCGCCCGCAGGAGATCAGTAACCACCCCGAACTCGTCCGCCGCCTCGGCTGCCTGGCGATGAACGGGCTGATCGAGGCGGATATCTACGGCAACGTCAATTCCACCCATATCATGGGCAGCCGGATCTATAACGGCATCGGCGGCTCGGGCGATTTCGCGCGCAACGCCTATGTCTCGATCTTCATGACGCCCTCGACCGCCAAGGGGGGCGCCATCTCGGCGATCGTGCCGCAGGCTTCGCATGTGGATCACATCACCCAGGATGTTCAGGTGATCGTGACGGAGCAGGGCCTCGCCGATCTGCGCGGCCTCAGCCCCAAGCGCCGCGCCGATCTCATTATCGAGAACTGCGCGCATCCCACCTATCGCCCGCATCTGCGGGATTATTTCAACCGCGCCCGCCAGCATTCCTATGGCCAGCAAAGCCCGTCGCTGCTGAACGAGGCGCTCTCCTGGCATCAGCGCTTCGTCGAGACCGGCAGCATGCTGCCCTGATCTCTCGGCGCGGCGGATCGCGCCGCAGAGGCCCCGCTTGATCCATATCAACCCCCATGATCCGCCGAGGCTTTATGAAGGAGTTCTCAACGCCAGGGAGCTCGTCGTACCATGGGCAAGATGAAGGCCGCGATCTTTATCGAACCAGGACGGATCATTCTCGGTGAGAAGCCGGTGCCCGAGCCGGGGCCGCTGGACGCCGTCATTCGCGTCACGACGACGACGATCTGCGGCACCGATATCCATATCCTCAAGGGCGAATATCCGGTGGCGCGGGGGCTGACGATCGGGCACGAGCCGGTCGGCATCATCGAAAAGCTCGGCTCGGCGGTGCAGGGCTTCCGTGAGGGCGAGCGGGTGATCGCCGGGGCCATCACGCCTTCGGGCGTCAGCCAGGCCTGCCAGTGCGGCTGCGGCTCCCAGGACGGCGCCGGCACGCGGCATGGCTTCAAGCCGCTGGGCGGCTGGCGCTTCGGCAATACGATCGACGGCGCGCAAGCCGAATACCTTCTGGTGCCGGATGCCTCGGCCAATCTCGCCCGCGTGCCTGATAACCTCACGGACGAGCAGGTACTGATGTGCCCCGATATCATGAGCACCGGCTTCTCGGGTGCGGAAAGCGGGGCGGTCGCGATCGGCGATACGGTCGCGGTTTTCGCCCAGGGCCCGATCGGGCTTTGCGCGACCGCCGGTGCCCGGCTTTCGGGGGCGAGCACCATCATCACGGTCGATGGCCTCGCCGGGCGGCTCGAAATCTCGAAGCGGCTCGGCGCCGATCACACGATCAATTTCCGCGAGATGGACCCGGTGGCGGAGATCATGCGGCTGACGGACGGCCGCGGTGTCGATGTCGCGATCGAGGCGCTCGGCACGCAGAAGACCTTCCAGAACGCGCTCGAAGTGCTGCGGCCGGGCGGCACGCTCTCCAGCCTCGGCGTCTATTCCGGGGATCTCACCATTCCGCTTGGGGCCTTCGGCGCGGGGCTCAAGGATATCAAGATCCTCACCACCCTCTGCCCCGGCGGCAGCGAGCGGATGCGGCGGATGATGGCGGTGGTGGCCTCTGGGCGGGTCGATCTCGGGCCGCTCGTCACCCATCGCTACCGGCTCGACGATATCGAGCAGGCCTATGATCTCTTCGCCCATCAGCGGGACGGTGTGCTCAAGGTCGCGATCACGCCCTGAGGCGGCGGCCCGGCAGCCGCGCCCCTGGTTATCCCCGTCCTTCACAAGCCGCAGGGGGTGCTGCCGGGCGCCCTCCCGGTCTATGATGCGGGGATGGACAACATCGACTCTCCGCTCGCCACCCTCGGCCAGCGGTTGCCGCCCAGCAATCTGCAAGCCGAGCAGGCGCTTCTCGGCGCGCTGCTCGCGAACAACAAGGCCTATGAACGGGTGTCGGAGTTCCTGGCGCCCGAGCATTTCGCCGATCCGATCCATGGGCGCATCTTCCAGGCGATCTCCCGCCGGATCGAGGCCGGGATGCTGGCCGATGCGGTGACGCTCAAGGCCGAGTTCGAGCATTCCGGCGTGCTCGATGAGGTGGGCGGCACCGCCTATCTCGCCCAGCTGCTGACGGCCATGATCGGCATCATCAATGCCGGGGATTACGGCCAGGCGATCCACGATGCCTGGCTCCGCCGCCAGCTCATCGATATCGGCGAAACCCTGGTCAACCGCGCCTTCGGGGCGGAGCCCGAGCTTGACGGCCGCGCCCAGATGGAATCGGCCGAACAGCAGCTCTTCGACCTCGCCACCAAGGGCGGCGCCGAGGGCGGCTTCATCACCTTCGAAAAAGCCCTGACGCTCGCGATCGAAAGCGCCGAGCGGGCCTTCCAGCGGGCGGGCGGGGTTTCCGGCATCTCGACCGGCCTGCGCGATCTCGATGCCAAGACCGGCGGGCTGCATCCCTCCGATCTCGTCATCCTCGCCGGGCGGCCGGGCATGGGCAAAACCGCCCTCGTCACCAAGATCGCTTCGGGTGCGGCGCGGGCTTCGCTTGCCGAGTCGCTCAAGGAGGGCGGCGGGGATCCGCGCATGAAGGGGTCGGTTGCCGTCTTCTCACTGGAAATGAGCGCTGAGCAGCTGGCCGGGCGCCTGCTCGCCGAGGAAGCGCGGGTGAGCGGGGACCGTATCCGCCGCGGCGATATTGGGCCCAAGGATTTCGACCGCTTCGTCCAGGTCGCGCGGGAGATTGCCCAGATCCCGCTGGAGATCGACGATACGCCGGCGATCACCCTTTCGGCGCTGCGCACCCGCTGCCGGCGCCTCAAGCGCAGCAAGGGCCTCTGCCTCGTCATCGTCGATTATCTCCAGCTCATGCGCCCGGCGGCGGGCACACGGCCGGAAAGCCGCGTGCTCGAAATCAGCATGATCACCCAGGGGCTGAAGGCGCTGGCCAAGGAGCTATCGGTCCCCGTGGTCGCGCTCTCGCAGCTCAGCCGCGCGGTCGAAAGCCGCGAGGACAAGCGGCCGCAGCTCTCCGATCTGCGCGAATCGGGCTCGATCGAGCAGGATGCCGATATGGTGATGTTCATCTATCGCGACGAATATTACCTCGCCCAGCGCGCGCCCAAGCAGATGGCCTTCGAATCGGAGGACAAGTTCCAGGCCGCGCTCGACAAGTGGCAGCAGGATATGGAGCGGGTGCATAACAAGGCGGAGCTTTACGTTGCCAAGCAGCGCCATGGGCCGACCGGCAAGATCGACCTCTTCTTCGAGGGCGAATTCACCCGCTTCGGTGATCTCGATCAGGTGCATCAGGAAAGCCACGGATAGCGGGCGATGGCGGAAGTCGATGCCGTGATCGTGGGGGCGGGTGCGGCCGGGCTCGCGGCGGCAGCCGCCCTGCAAGCGGCGGGCAAGCGCACCCTCATCCTCGAAGCGGCGGCTGAGCCCGGTGGCCGGGCGCGAACGACGCGGCCGGCGCTGCTCGGCGGCGCCTGGCTCGATGAAGGCGCGGCCTGGCTGCATATCGCCGAGCGCAACCCGCTGGTGCCGCTCGCCGAGGCCCGCGGTATCCCGCTCCGCCAAGCCTTTCGCTCGGAAAGCAGGATGCGGATCGCCGGGCGCGCGGCGACCGAGGCGGAGCGCGCGGCCTATGAGGAGGCCGCCGCCGACTGGCAGCGGATCGTGATGAGCGCGCCGGCGGCGCCCGATACCGATCTCGCGAGCGCGATCGGCCCCTTCCGCCATGAAAACCCCTGGGCGCCGACCATCGAGGCCTGGGAGGCGAGCCTCATCGAGGCGGCGGACGCGCCCGATCTCAGCCTCGCCGATTTCCGCCTCAACCAGTTGGAGGGCGGCAACCTCATCGCCCCGCAGGGCCTCGGCACGCTGCTGCTCGATCTGCTGCTGCCAGCCGCTGGCCCGCTGCGGCTCTCCTGCCCAGTGGCGCGGATCTGCTGGGGCGGCAGGGAGGTTCGGGTGGAGACGCCGCAGGGCAGCGTCACCGCGGGGGCAGCGATCGTCACCGTCTCCACCGGCGTGCTCAATGCCGGGGGCATCGCCTTCGATCCGCCCTTGCCGGCGGAAACGGCCGAGGCGGTGGCTGGCCTGCCGATGGGCCTGCTGAGCAAGGTCGTGCTGCGCGCGGCGGGCGCCGGGCGGCTCGGCCTGCCGGCGCAGACGCATCTTTTCGCCAAGCGGGAGCGGCTGGGCGATCCCTTCGTCAGCTTCATCGCCTGGCCGCGCGGGGAGGATCACGTCATCGGCTTCATCGGCGGTCAGGGCGCCTGGACGATCGCCGCCGATCCGCGCGCGGCGGATGCGTTGATGCGGGCGCAATGGCGCGCCATGCTGGGGGCCGAGGCCACGGCGATCTTTGCCGAAGGCTGCTTTGCCACGCGCTGGGGCACCGATCCGCACCATCTCGGCGCCTATAGCTATGCCCGGCCGGGGGCGACCGCCGGGCGCCAGCGCTTGTCAGAGCCGCTCGGCGGCGGGAAGCTGCTCTTCGCGGGGGAGGCCTGCCGCACCGATGGCTCGGCCGGCACCGTCGGTGGGGCGGTGCTGGATGGCAGGCGCGCCGCCGCAATGCTGTTGGGTCGGAAGGACAAGGGCGATCATTGAGCCATTCGCGGCCGGCGGGTCGGTGCTGGAAATCAATCTCGCGGCGCTCGCCCGCAACTGGCATCTGCTCTGCGCCCGGCATGCGGGCAGCACCCCGCCCTTGCCCGCAGCCGATGGCGCGCCAGCCCCGCTCGCCAGGCGGCAGACCGCCGCCGTGCTCAAGGCCAATGCCTACGGGCTCGGCGCGGTGGAGATCGCCGCCCGCCTGCATGCCGAGGGCTGCCGGCATTTCTTCACCGCCCATCTGATGGAGGCGGTGGAGATCCGGCCCAAGGTTCCGGGCGCCCTCGTCGTCGTGCTGCACGGGCTCGGGCCGGGCGAGGAGGAGGTTTTCATCGAGCATGGCCTCGCCCCGGCGCTCGCCACCATGGGCGAGGTTGCCGCCTGGAATGCGGCCGCCATGCGGGCCGGGCGCAAGCTGCCGGCTCTCCTGCATGTCGATACCGGGATGAACCGCACCGGCCTCGCCCCGGCCGAGGCGCGGGCGCTGGCCGGGCGGCAGTATTGCAGCGCCGGCCTCGATCTTCGCTATGTCATGACGCATCTGGTGGCGGCCGACAGCCCCGGCCACCCGGCCAATGCGACGCAGGCAGCGCGCTTCGCGGAGATTGCCGCGCTCTTCCCAGGCGTGCCGCGCTCGCTCGCCAATTCCTCCGGCATCTTTCTGGGCGAGGCTTTCGCTTCCGACCTCGCCCGCCCAGGCGCCGCGCTCTACGGCATCAACCCGACGCCTGGGGAAGCCAATCCGATGCAGACGGTCGCTTGCCTGCGGGCCCGGGTGATGGCGCTGCGCGAGGTGCCGGTGGGCAATGGCGTCGGCTACGATCATCAATGGCGCGCCCCGCGGCCAAGCCGCATCGCCACCCTGCCGATCGGCTATGCCGATGGCTATCACCGGCTGCTCGGCAATCGCGCCGAGGTCTCGATCGGCGGGCGGCTCTGCCCCGTCGTCGGCCGGGTCTCGATGGATCTCGTCACCATCGACGTGACGGACTGCCCCGAGGCGCAGATCGGCTCCTGGGCGGAGGTGATCGGGCCGGATATTCCGCCCGAGCGGCTGGCCGCGCGGGCCGAGACCAATGCCTATGAAATCCTCACCGCTCTGGGCAGGCGCTTCCATCGAGTCTATCTGAACGCATGAACGCGATTCTGAATGCCGTGGCGGCGCTTGGCCGCTGGGCGATTTCGTCCCTCCGCTCCACCGGGGCCCTGGCGATCTTCGCAGCCGAAGGGCTGGTGAACATCCTCCTGCCCCCCTTCTATCCGCGCCTCGTCGGGCGCGCGCTCATCTCGATGGGCTTCCTCTCGCTCCCCGTGGTCGCGCTCACCGCCATCTTCGCGGGCATGGTGATCGCGCTGCAATCCTATACCGGCTTCGCCCGCTATGCCGCGCAGAGCCAGACGGCGAGCATCGTCGCCCTCTCGGTCACCCGCGAACTGGGGCCGGTGCTGGCGGCGCTGATGATGGCGGGGCGGGCGGGGGCGGCCATGGCGGCTGAGCTTGGCACCATGCGCGTGACGGACCAGATCGACGCTTTGCAGACGCTCGCCACCAAGCCGATGAAATATCTTGTGGCACCCCGGCTGCTTGCCGGCATCATCGCCATGCCGCTGCTTGTCATCGTCGCTGATATCCTCGGCGTGCTCGGCGGTTTCATCGTCTGCACCGTCAAGCTCGGCTTCGATGGCCCGGCCTTCATCCAGAGCGTCTATGCGGCGCTGGAACCGGGAGACGTGACGCTCGGCCTCGCCAAGGCGGTGGTCTTCGGCTTCGTCATCGCGCTCTCGGGCTGCTTTCACGGCTATCGCAGCCGCGGCGGGGCAGAGGGCGTCGGCTCGGCCACCACCTCGGCCGTCGTCATGGCCTCCGTGCTGGTGCTGGCGCTCGACTATGTCATGACCGAGGTTTTCTTCTCCCGATGAGCGACGCCAGCCAGCCGAAAATCCGCATCCGCGGCCTGTGCAAGGCCTTCGGGGACAAGCAGGTGCTGGATGGGGTGGATCTCGATGTCGCGGCCGGCACCTCCATGGTGGTCATCGGCGGCTCGGGCACCGGCAAATCCGTCCTGCTCAAATGCATCCTCGGGCTGATCGAGCCCGATGCGGGCGTGATCGAGATCGACGGGCAGGATATCCTGGCCCTCGGCCCCCGCGCGCGGGAAGCGGCGCGGGGTGAGATCGGGATGCTGTTCCAGAACGGCGCGCTTTTCGACAGCATGACCGTGCGCGACAATGTCGCCTTCGGCCTCATCGCCAAGCGGCGCACCCCGCGGGCGGCGGCGCATGCCCGGGCGGATAAGGTGCTCGGCCAGGTCGGGCTCGCGCCTTCGGTCGGCGATCTCGCGCCCGCCGAGCTTTCGGGCGGCATGCAGAAGCGCGTGGCGCTCGCCCGCGCCATCGCCTCCGAACCCGCGATCATGTTCTTCGACGAGCCGACGACCGGGCTCGACCCAATCATGGGCGCGGTGATCGACGGCCTCATCGTCGATTGCGTGCGCGGCCTCGGCAGCACGGCGATCGCCATCACGCATGACATGGCGAGCTGCCGCCGCATCGGGGACCGTGCCGCCATGCTGCACAAGGGCCGCATCATCTGGGAAGGCCCGGCGGCGGCACTGATGGAGACGGGCAATCCCGTGGTCGATCAGTTCACCCATGGCCGGCGCGAGGGGCCGATCCAGATGGAATTGCGGCGCTAGGCGCGGCCGGCGCAGGCCCCGATCCGAAGCCTTATGAAGGCCGGGTTGCGCCGCCCTCGCATTGTGCGGAGCCCTGAATCCCGCTAGGGCGATGGCATTCATCGGCCGGGCGGATTGGAAAGCGCCGCTGCTCGGCGCATACAGCAGCTCTCTTTTCAGAACATAGGACGCTCATATGTCTCGTCCCGCGAAACGCGTAACCGTGACCGGCGCCGCCGGCCAGATCTGCTACGCGCTGCTCTTCCGCCTGGCCCAGGGCGATGTGTTCGGACGCGATCAGCCGATCATCCTCCAGCTGCTCGATCTGCCCCAGGCGCAGGCAGCCGTCGGCGGCGTGGTGATGGAACTGCAGGACTGCGCCTTCCCGCTGCTCCAGGATGTCGTCATCACCGACGATCCGGCCACCGCCTTCCGCGATGCCGATGCCGCCTTCCTGGTGGGCTCGCGCCCGCGCTCGAAGGGGATGGAGCGGAGCGACCTGCTTTCTGCCAATGCCGAGATCTTCAAGGTGCAGGGCCGGGCGCTGAACGAGAATGCCAAGCGCGATGCGCGGGTGCTCGTGGTCGGCAACCCGGCCAATACCAATGCCGCCATTCTCGCCGCCTTCGCCCCCGATTTCCCCAAGGAAAACGTGACGGCGATGGTCCGGCTGGACCATAACCGCGCCCTCTCCCAGTTGGCCGCCAAGGCGGGCGTGCCGGTCGCCGCGATCGAGCGGATGATCATCTGGGGCAACCACTCCCCCACCATGTTCGCCGATTGGCGCTTCGCGACGGCCGATGGCCGCAGCCTGCCCGCGCTCGTCAATGACGAGAGCTGGTATCGCGAGACCTTCATTCCGAAGGTCGCCCAGCGCGGCACGGCGATCATCGAGGCGCGCGGCGCTTCCTCCGCCGCTTCCGCCGCCAATGCCGCGATCGACCATATGCGCGATTGGGTGCAGGGCACAGCGGGCGGCTGGGTCTCCATGGCCGTTCCCTCGGATGGCTCCTACGGCATCCCGGAAGGCATCATGGCCGGCGTGCCGGTGACCTGCGCCGATGGCCGCTATGAGCGGGTGACCGGCCTCGAGATCGACGATTTCGCCCGCGCCCGGATCGACCATACGGTGAACGAGTTGCGCGAAGAGATCGCCGCCGCGCTGCGCTGAGGCGCCACGATCGCGCCGCCCGTGCTCTGCGCGGGCCCTGCGGTACCTGCCCCGGCGACCGTGCCGGGGCAGGTAGCGGGCGAGGGGCGTGACTTGCGGGGCTACCCGGTCAATGCAGGCCGGGCAGGCCGCCGAAATGCACGACGACGCGGTGCGTCCCTTCCCAGATCATCTTGAGCGCCACGAAGAGCACCACGGCGAGGCCGATCCAGGCGATCCACCGGCGCTTTTCGAGCTGCTTGGCGATGACGCTGGCGGCGATCCCCATCAGCACCACCGAGAGCAGCAGCCCGCCCGCCAGGATATAGGGGTGGTCATGGGCGGCGCCGGCGACCGCGAGGACATTGTCGAGGCTCATCGAAATATCCGCGAGCGCGATCTGCATCGCCGCCTGCAAGGGGGTCTTGGCGAGGGCGGGCGGCCCGCCGGCCAGATGCGCCCCGCGCTGGCGGAGTTCGCGATACATCTTCCAGCAGACCCAGAGCAGCAGCAGCCCGCCCGCCAGGGTGAGCCCGACGATCGCGAGCAGCCGCAGCGCCACCATCGCCATGAGGATGCGCACCACCACCGCGAAGCCGATGCCCGTCAGCACCGCGATCCGCCGCTGCGCGGGCGCGAGGCCGGCGACCGCGAGGCCGATGACGACCGCATTATCCCCCGCGAGCACGAGGTCGATCATCAGCACCTGGGCGAGGGCGGAGAGTTGAGAGAGCAGCATGGCTTCGTTCATTCCCTGTCATCGGGAGCAAAGGCCGTTCTTGTCAACGGAGGCGGCGGGGTTTAGGGCGGCCCTGCAACGCCCCCTCTTCCCGGAGAGATCATATGGTTCCCCGCTATTCCCGGCCCGAGATGGCCGCCATCTTCGCGCCCATCAACCGCTATCGCATCTGGTTCGAGATCGAGGCGCTGGCGGCCGAGGGCATGGCCATGGTGGGCGCGGTTCCGCAAGCGGCAGCGCACACCATTCGCGAGCGCGGGGCGCCGATGCTCGCCGCGATGACGGAGGCGGATGTCGCGAAGATCGACGCGATCGAGCAGGTCACCCGGCATGACGTGATCGCCTTCCTGACCTGGCTCGCCGAGGGGGTGGGCGAGGATAGCCGCTTCGTGCATCTCGGCATGACGAGTTCGGACGTGCTCGATACCGCGCTCGCCGTGCAGCTGACCCAGGCGACCGACCTGCTTATCGCCGATGTCGATGCCGTGCTCGCCGCGCTCAAGAAGCAGGCATATACACATAAGCATACGTTAACGATCGGCCGCAGCCACGGGATCCATGCCGAGCCGACCAGCTTTGGCCTCAAGATGGCCGGCCACTACGCTGAATTTCAACGCAATCGCGCGCGTTTGGTGGCAGCGCGGGCGGAGATCGCGACCTGCGCCATCTCCGGCGCCGTCGGCACTTTCGCGCATCTCGATCCACGGGTGGAAAACTATGTCGCCGAAAAGCTCGGCCTCGCGCCGGAGCCCGTCTCTACCCAGGTCATCCCGCGGGATCGCCATGCCGCCTGGTTCGCGGCGCTCGCCCTTGTCGCTTCCGGGATCGAGCGGCTCGCGACCGAGGTGCGGCACCTGCAGCGCTCCGAGGTGCGCGAGGCGGAAGAGTTCTTCCATGCCGGGCAGAAGGGCTCTTCGGCCATGCCGCATAAGCGCAACCCGGTCTTGAGCGAGAACCTCACCGGCCTTGCCCGGGTGGTGCGCGCGGGCCTGGTGCCCGCGCTGGAGAATGTCGCCCTCTGGC
The DNA here is from genome assembly GCF_054665095.1 of Acidisoma sp. C75. Classification (NCBI taxonomy): domain Bacteria; kingdom Pseudomonadati; phylum Pseudomonadota; class Alphaproteobacteria; order Acetobacterales; family Acidocellaceae; genus Acidisoma; species Acidisoma sp. C75. The sequence goes on along the minus strand of NZ_BAAFHD010000012.1, from coordinate 67,905 downwards.
ACGAGCGGGATATCAGCCACTCCTCGGCCGAGCGGGTCTTCGTGCCCGATGCCGCGATCGCGCTCGATTTCGCGCTCCACCGCCTGGCGACGATGATGGAGAAGCTCCTCGTCTATCCCGAGCGGATGGCCGCCAATATCGAATCGCTCGGCGGCGTCGTGCATAGCGGGGAGGTGCTGCTCGCGCTGGCGCGGGCCGGCATCCTGCGGGAGGACGCCTACCGGATCGTGCAGCGGAACGCGATGGAGACCTGGACGAAGCTCGGCACCCCCGAGGGCCGCAGCTTCCGCGCCAATCTCGATGCCGATCCGGAGGTCGCGGGCCGAGTGCTACCAGAAGTCCTCGACGAGGCGATGGACAGCCGCATGCATCTGCGGGCGCTCGACGCGCTCTATCAGCGCGTCTTCGGCGAGCCGGGGCCGGGCCGCGCCTAATTCCGGGCGTGCTCCAGAATTAACTTGATACGTTAACGAAACAATAATACGAAAGGCGTAGCGGAGAGGTGCGATTTCAGGTGGAGGCTTAGGCGCAGCCATGTCGCGGATGACCCACGACGTTTCGCTGCCTGAGATCGGCCCGCAACGCCTCTCCGCGCCCCATCCCGCGCTTCTGCTGGCCATGGCCGATGCCGCCGCAGTCATTCTCTCGGGCCTCGCCTGCCGCGCCCTCAATGTAGCCGGCCATGCCGGGCATACGCCCCGGGAAATCCTCGTGGTCGGCGCCACGGCGGTGCTTTGCCTGCTGCTGCTCCACCATCGCGGGCTCTATGCGCTCGCCCCGCGGCCAAGCTCGGGCGGCCGGTCGCTCGCCCTCATCATCACCGTCGCGCATGGTTTCGCGCTCCTGCTGCTGGCCCTGTTGTTTTGGGAACAGGTGCAGAACGTCTGGCCGATCGGCGGGGGGCAAGGGCCGGCTGGACAGGGCGAGGCGGATAGTCTGCTCGCCACCAACCGCAACTGGCTGTTTTCCTGGGCGGTCCTCGCTCCTCTGACGCTCCTGGTGCTCCGCCGGCCGGTGGAAGCGGTCTTCGCTGCCGGCGAGGCGGCGCCCGCGCCGCGCCGCGCGCTGGTGCTGGGCGATGCCGCTTCGGCCGCGCGGCTTGCCCGCAGGCTCGCCCGCGGCCAGGAATTCGGCCAGGCGGTCGAAGTCGTCGCCTGCTATCTGCGCGGGCCGGCCGATGCGGCCGAGGCGGTGGCAGCATCCGCCGGCTGGCCGCAGCTCGGCGGCTTCCGCGCGGCACGCGCGGCCCTCTCGCGCGGGGATGCCGATCTGCTGCTCATCGCCTTGCCGGAAGCGGCGGGGCGGACCATCGCCGCGATCCGCCGAGCGATGGCGGGCCTCGCCGTCGATATCTGGCTCGCGCCCGATATGGCCTGGCTCGAGGAAGCGCCGGCCCGCTTCTCCTCCCTCGCCGGCCTGCCGTTCTTCACGCTGCAGGAGAAGCCCTTCTCGGGCGGCGCCGCCTTCGTCAAGCGGGCCGAGGATCTTCTACTCGGCGGCCTGCTCATCCTGCTGGCCGCGCCGCTCATGCTGCTCATCGCGTTGGCCGTGCGGCTCAGCTCCCCGGGCCCGGTTCTGTTCGTGCAGCCGCGCCTCGGCCTCAACGGCCGCATCATCCATGTGCTGAAATTCCGCTCGATGCGCGAGGAGGCGGCGGACCCGCTGGGCGCCGAGCAGGCGGCGGCGGGTGATCGGCGCATCACCCCGGTCGGCCGGCTGCTCCGCCGCGCGAGCCTGGACGAGCTGCCGCAGCTTCTCAACGTGCTCGGCGGCAGCATGTCGCTCGTTGGGCCGCGGCCGCATGCGCTCGGCACGGTGGCGGGGGGGCTGCCTTTCGGGGAAGCCGATGTCGGCTATCCGGCGCGCCATCGCGTCAAACCCGGGATGACCGGCTGGGCCCAGGTGCGTGGCCTGCGGGGCGAGACCGAGACGGTCGAGAAGCTGCGCGCCCGGGTGGCGCACGATCTCTTCTACATCGCCCGCTGGTCGCTGTGGTTCGATCTCCGCATCCTGGTGATGACGCTCGGCGTCGTGCTCCGGGGTGAGGGCGTCTGACGCGCGGCGGGCGATCTCTACAGACCGCCGCGCCCCGCCCGGTGCCGGGCCTCACCGGCCGCCCGCCCGCCCGAACGGGGCCCCGGCGCCCGCCTTCAGGCTGCCCCCACCTGGCGCGCGGCGCTCAGCGCATCCGCCCCGGCATAGAGGCGGGCCGGCGCCGCCGCATCGGTCGCGGCCCGCCACACCGCCTCCGCCACATCCCGCGGCCGGGTGAGTTCCTGCTGCGGGCCGGTGAGCCGGGCGATCACCGCCTGGCCGAGCGCGGCATAGGGTTCGGGAAACTCCAACGCGGCGGGGGAGAGTGCGCGGGCATTCTCCCCGAAGCGGGTATCGGGCGCGAGGCCGGGCAGTACCAGGCGGACCTGGATATCGAAGGGTGCCAGTTCCAGCGCGAAGGATTCGGTGAAGGCATTCACCGCCGCCTTGCTCGCGGTATAGACCGAGAGGAGCGGCAGCGACACGAGCGTGACCGTCGATGTCACGTTGACGATGACGCCGGAGCGGCGGGCGCGGAATTGCGGCAGCACCGCCTGGATCATCGCCATGGTGCCGAAGGTATTGGTCTCGAAAATGCGCCGCGCGATCTCGATCGGCGTGCCTTCCAGCGCGTTCAGCCAGCCGATCCCGGCATTGTTGACGAGCACGTCGATCTCGCCGGCAGCGGCGACTGCCGCGGCGATGCTCGCGCCGTCCGTCACGTCGAGCGGGAGGAGTTCGAGATTCGGGGCCGGGGGAAGGATATCGGCGCGGGGCTTGCGCATGGTGGCGAGCACGCGCCAGCCGCGTTCGAGGAAGTAGGTGGCGGTTTCCAGGCCGAAGCCCGAGGAACAGCCGGTAATGAGGACGGATTTCATGATGGCTCCTGCCGATTGAGGCAAGCGCAGGGTAGGCGCTGCCTGCCGGACGGTCTATTATGGAACATCCGAAAAACATTAGGGCGCGTCCGAATTGTCCGATCCGCTGGCCGACATCATCACGCTGCTCCGCCCGAAGATGGCCTTCAGCAAGGTCGCCAGCGGCTCCGGCCCCTGGCGTTTGCGCAAGGAGCGGGATGGGCACCTGTTCTACTGCGCGGTGGTGCTCGGCGGTTGCCGTTTGCAGGTGGAGGGCCAGGCACCGGTGCTGCTCGGCACCAATGATTTCGTGCTGATCCCGGAAGCCGCCTCCTTCACCATGACCAGCCTGCATCCGGAGGCGGAGGCGCAGCCGCTCGCCATGCCCGAGCAACTGCCGACGGGCGAATACTGGCTCGGCCCGCGCGGCCAGCCGGCCAATGTGCGCAGCCTCGTCGGCCATTGCACCTTCGCCTCGCCCGATACTGGCCTGCTGGTCTCGCTACTGCCCGATGTCGTGCATGTCAGGGAAGAGCCGCGGCTCGCGACGCTGGTGATGCTGCTCGGCGAGGAAGCGCGCAGCATGCGGCCGGGGCAGGATGTGGTGCTCGGCCATCTCCTGGCCGTCATGCTCATCGAAGCCTTCCGCTCCGCCCCCGGCCTTGCCGCAGCCCCCGGATTGCTGCGCGGGCTGCGCGATGAACGGCTGGCCGCAGCCATCCGCCGGATGCACGAAGCGCCGGAGCGGGGCTGGAGCGTCGCGCAGCTCGCCAGGGAAGCGGCGCTCTCCCGCTCAGCGTTTTCCGAGCGATTCAGCCGCGAGGTGGGCGTGGCGCCGATGACCTATCTGCTCAACTGGCGGATGGCACTGGCGAGAAGCCTGCTGCGCCAGCAGGAGCGGGGGCTCGCCGAAGTGGCCGAGAGGGTCGGCTACCGCTCGGCGAGCGCCTTCAGCGTCGCCTTCACCCGCCATGTCGGGCAGCCACCCGCCCGCTACGCCCGTGGCGCGGCGGCGGAGGCGGGCGGCGCTTAGCCTAGAGCCGGTCGCCGCCTTCGGCGCGCGCGAGGTGGCGCCGATCCTCCGCCGCGCGGCCCGCGCCACGCAAGCTCGCCATCCCCACCAGCAGCAGGATCGCCGCTGTCAGTACGAGCGCGACGTGCCCGCTGCCGAGCCCCTTGCCGCCCCAGGAGACCGGCTTGCCGGCCCAATCGGCGAAGGATGCGCCGAGCGGGCGCGTCATGATGTAGGAAATCCAGAAGGCTGGAATGCTGCCGAGCGCGCCTGCCCGGTACAGCAGGCCGGGGGCCAGAAACAGCGCCAGGAAGAGCAGACCGGAGTAGAAAAAGCCGAAGCCAAGCGTCGCGGCCGTCATATCCCCCGCCGCCGTGCCGAGCGCGAAGGTCGCGCAGATCGCCAGCCAGTAATAGAATTCCCGCTTGCGGGTAGTGATGTGGTGGATCGAGAGCGTGCCCTCGCTGCGATACCAGAGCAGGAAGACGAGGCCGAGGATGGTGGCGAAGCCGAGCGTGGAGGCGAGGTAGGGCACGCCGATCACCACATGCAGGATATCCGCCGCCATCGTGCCGACGATCGCGACCATGACGACGAGCAGCCAGTAGATCGCCGCGCGATAGCGCCGCTGCCGGAATTGCAGGACGAAGGCGAGGCAGAGGGCCGCGGTGCAGAGCAGCACGGCGAGCACCGGGTTCCAGTGAAAGACGAGATAATCGGAGGTCGCTTCGCCCATCGCTGTCGTCAGGATCTTGATGATCCAGAAGATCAGCGTGATTTCCGGCACCTTGGATTGCACCAGCGCCGTCATGAAGCTCTGTGGGTGAGGGTGATCGGGGCGTATCGTCAACGCTCTCTGTCTCCGCGCCATGGGTCGTGGTCCTTGGGCGGGCGGGCGCGGCAGGCCCGCGCCCGCACCGGCCCGCGCCTCCTTTAGGCGGTCTGCCGCGCCCCTGTCATCGTCGCCAGGGTAAGATTGGGAAAAGCCAATCTTGGGCGCAAGCTCCGCCAAGCTCGGGCATGGCAGAGGAGGGGCGAAGCGGCGCGCCCGCCCCGCGGGCATCGCGGCGGATGGCCGCGCAGCGCAGCAGCACAGGAGAGATCATGCGCATCACCACCATGCCCCTCGGCGAAAGCCAGCAGAGCCTGCTCAACAAGGTGCCCGAAGTCACCCTCATCTTCTGGGTGATCAAGATCATGGCGACGACGGTCGGCGAAACCGCGGCCGATTTCCTCAACATCAAGATGGGCTTCGGCCTGACCGGCACCTCGATCGTGATGTCGGTCCTGCTCATCGGCGTCATCATCCAGCAGATCCGCAGCCCGCGCTACATCCCGTCCCTCTACTGGCTCAGTGTCGTCATGGTCAGCGTCGTCGGCACGCTGATCACCGACAATCTCAGCGACAATATGGGCGTGAGCCTGCTCATCTCCACCCCGGTCTTCGCGGTCATCCTCGCGATCACCTTCGCGGTTTGGTATGCTTCCGAAAAGACCCTCTCGATCCACACGATCTATACCCGCAAGCGGGAACTCTTCTACTGGGCGGCGATCCTCTTCACCTTCGCGCTCGGCACCGCGGCCGGCGACCTCATGGCCGAGCGCCTGGCCCTCGGCTATTTCCCGTCGCTGCTGATCTTCGCCATCATGATCGCGGCGATCACCGCCTATCACTTCCTCTGGCAGGGCAATGCGATCCTCTGCTTCTGGCTCGCCTATATCCTCACCCGGCCGCTCGGCGCTTCCTGCGGCGATCTGCTGTCGCAGCCCGTCGGCAATGGCGGCCTCGGCCTCGGTACCACGGCGACCAGCGCCATCTTCCTCCTTGTCATCCTCGGCCTCGTCTGGTTTCTCACCACCGCCCGCAAGCGCGAATTGGCGGCCGAGCGCCTCGGCTGAGGCGGGAGAGGGCGGCGGAGGGAAGAGGCGGGCATGCGCGTTCTACTCGTCGAGGATGATCAGGAGACCGCCGCCTACGTCCTGCGCGGCCTGCGCGAGCATGGCCATCAGGCGGATCATGCCGCCGACGGGCGGGACGGCATCTTCATGGCCGGCAGCGTGGAGTACGACGTGATGATCGTGGACCGCATGTTGCCGGTGATGGAGGGGTTGAGCTTCGTGCGTGCCATCCGCAGCGCCGGGGTGCAGACCCCGGTGCTCTTCCTCACCGCGCTCCGCGGCGTGGGGGACCGGGTGCAGGGCCTGGAGGCGGGGGCGGATGATTACCTCGTCAAGCCCTTCGCCTTCGCTGAATTGCTCGCCCGCCTGCAGGCGCTCGCCCGCCGCCCGCCGCTGCAAAGCGCGCCGACGGCGCTGCGCATCGGCGATCTGGAACTCGACCTGCTGAAGCGCTCGGTCTCCCGCGCGGGCGAGCGGGTCGATCTGCAGCCGCGGGAGTATCTCCTGCTCGAATACCTCATGCGCCATGCCGAGCGCATCGTGACGCGCACCATGCTGCTCGAAGGTGTGTGGGAATTCCATTTCGATCCAAAGACGAATATCGTGGAGAGCCATATGAGCCGGCTGCGCGCCAAGATCTCGCTCGGCGGCCGCCATCCGGAGATGATCCACACCGTGCGCGGCTCGGGCTATATCCTGCGTGCCCCCGTTTAGGCTGATCCGCACCGCGAGCTTTCGCTTCGCGGCGCTCTATGTCCTGCTCTTCGTCGTCTCGGCGGCGATCCTCGGCGTCGCCGTTTTCCTCTCGGCGCGCAGCAGTCTCGAACAGCAGCTGACGGCCAGCGTCGAATCGGACGCTGCCTTCCTCAAATCGGAATATCAGCGCGGCGGGCTCGATCATCTGAAAGCTCTCATCAATGCGCGCCAGCGCGAGCCGGACGCGCCGGACTATCTGCTGCAAACCGCCGAGGGCCAGCGCCTCGCCGGCGAGATCGACGGCGTTTCCGGCTTGCGGCCGGGCTGGGCGGTATTGAACACGCATGAGGCCGGCCTCGACCTCGAACAGCCCGAGCAGTTGCACGCCCTGGTGGTCGATCTCGGCGGCGGGCTGCGGCTCGCGGTCGGGGATGATCTCTCGCGCATCGGCGAGGTGGAGGAGGCGATTGCTTCCGCCTTCGCCTGGGTCGTCGGCCTCGCGGTCATTCTCGGCATCGGCGGTGGCATCCTGATCTCGCGCGCCTTCCTCAATCGGGTGGATATCATCGGCCGCACGGCGGAGGCGATCATCGCGGGCGATCTCTCGCGCCGCATCCCGCTGCGCGGCGATGGCGATTTCGACCGGCTTTCCGCCACCCTCAACCATATGCTCGACCGTATCAGCAGTCTGATGGAAACCTTGCGGCAGGTGAGTTCCGACATCGCGCACGATCTGCGGACGCCGCTTTCCCGCCTCTACCAGAAGCTCGAGAATGCGCGGGACGGGGCGCATACGGCCGCGGATTACGCCGAGGCGGTGGAGGCGGCGCTGCGCGATGCGGAGGCGCTGATGGAGACCTTCTCGGCGCTTCTGCGCATCGCCCAGGTGGAAGGCGCCCCGCCGCGCGCGAGCTTCCGCCCCGTCGATCTCAGCGCCGTGCTGGAAGCGGTGATCGACGCGTACGAGCCCGATGCCGAGGATGCCGGGCATCACTTCGTGAGCGAGATCGCGCCGCATATCGTCGTCGATGGCGACAAGGAATTGCTCACCCAGGCGATCGCCAATCTGCTGGAGAACGCGCTGCGGCATACGCCGCCCGGCACGGTGGTGCGCCTGCGGCTGCCGGGCGATGCGCAGCCGGGCCGGGGCCCGCGCCTGATGATCGAGGATGACGGCCCCGGCGTCACCGCGAGCGACCTGCCGCGGCTGACGGATCGCTTCTATCGCGCTGAGCGCAGCCGGACCTCGGCCGGCAACGGGCTCGGCCTCAGCCTCGTCGCGGCGGTGGCGGAGTTGCACGGCGCACGGCTGGTCTTCGAGCGGCTGGAGCCGGGCTTTCGCGCAAGCCTGGCCTTTCCGCCCCGCTGGGCGGACTGAGCGCGCGGGCGTGGGCGCATGCTGCGGTTGGCATGCGCGATTTGTCATCCACCATCGCCCCGGGCTCTGTTACGCTTCCGCCTTCACACAAGCGGGATCATGCCATGCCCTTCGTCACCACGCCGGACGGGACCGAGATTTTCTATAAGGATTGGGGCCCGCCGAACGCGCAGCCGATCATGTTCCATCACGGCTGGCCGCTCTCCTCCGATGATTGGGACGCGCAGATGCTGTTCTTCGTGCAGCACGGCTACCGCGTCGTCGCGCACGACCGGCGCGGCCATGGCCGCTCCGCCCAGGTGCCGACGGGCCATACGATGGACCAATATGCCGCGGATGCCGCCGCTGTCGCCCGCCACCTCGATCTGCGCGGCGCCGTCCATATCGGCCACTCCACCGGCGGCGGCGAGGTTGCCCGCTATGTCGCGGCCTATGGGGAGCCGGATGGGCGGGTCGCCAAGGCCGTGCTCGTCAGCGCCGTGCCGCCGTTGATGGTGCAGACCGAGACGAACCCGGACGGCCTGCCGATCGCGGTGTTCGATGGGCTTCGCCAGGCGCTCGCGGCCAATCGCGCGCAGTTCTTTCTCGATGTTCCCTCCGGCCCGTTCTACGGCTTCAACCGCCCGGGTGCGACGGTGCATCAGGGGGTGATCCGCAACTGGTGGCGCCAAGGGATGATGGGCAGCGCGCTCGCCCATTACCACGGCATCGCCGCCTTCTCCGAAACCGACCAGACCGAGGATCTCAAAAGCATCAAGGTGCCGACCCTGGTGCTGCATGGCGAGGATGATCAGATCGTGCCGATCGGAGCTTCGGCGATGAAGTCGATCGGCCTGCTCGCCGCCGGCCGGCTGCGCACCTATCCGGGCCTCTCGCATGGCATGCTGACGGTCAATGCCGATATGCTGAACGCCGATCTCCTCGCCTTCGTGCGGGAGTGACGGGGAGATTATCGGGGGTAACGCGGCGGGGACTGGTGGGTGCGACAGGGATTGAACCTGTGACCCCCGCCGTGTGAAGGCGATGCTCTACCGCTGAGCTACGCACCCAGTCCGCCGGCGTCGCGGTTCTCTAGGGAATTCCGCGGCGCACGGCAAGCCCCCCGCGTGGCGGGCTGAACGCCGCCCGGTCTTGGCTGCCATGCCGCGTTGGCGCGGAAGGCCGCCTCTGCTAGAGCGCTCTCGCGCGAGCCAGCGCCGGCGCCGCCTTCCGGGGGCGAGGCGGGTGCTGCGATGCGGCCAGGTTGAGGTGCGAGACGATGCTCAAGGTCCATGGCCACGACTTGCGGTGGCAAAACACCACCGTCCCGCCCGGTGCGCGCGCGAGCGGCATTTTCGGGCTCGGGCTGCTCCTCGCCTGGTTCTTTTTCGTCTGGCTGCTGTCCCGCCAGCCGGGCTTCGCGGCGGCCAGTGCGGCCGCGCCGAGCCTGCTGCGCTTCGTGATCGACAAAGGCTTCTATGCCACCGATCTCGGCGTGATCCTGCTCGCCTTCCTGGCCTTTCATGCCCAGCGGGATCTGCGGCTCGGCTGGGATGGGGGGGCGGCACGGCGGATGTATCTGCGCCTGCTCCCGCCCTTCCTCGCCTATCTGGTGCTGAGCCTGGTGGCCTTCGAACTCGCGGCGCTCTTCACCGCCGGCCACTTCGCGAACCCCTGGGTGAGTCCGGTCTATGGCCCTCTCTTTCGGCCGATGCTCGTCATCGTCATCGGCCTCGCCCTGGTGCCCTTGGCGGTCTGCTGGGCCTGGGTCGCCCTTCTGGATCTCGTCTATTCGGCGTTGCTGGTGATCCTCGTTTATTACGGCACCTGCTTCTATTTCGGAGCGCAGAAGCTCGCCTGGCTGTGGTCGGTGCATCTGCCGGTCGCTTTCCTGCTCGGCATCACCTGCTGCTCTCTCTTCTTCCGCGCCGGCCAATATCTCTCGGCGGTGCGCGGCCCGATGGTGCTCATCGGCTGGTTCGCGCTCGTCGGCGGCGCGATCCTCGGCGGCCCCTTCCTGTTCTATCTCGGCTTTGTGATGATCCTCGCCGGCGCCGCGATGAACGAGCGGCTGGAACCCGGGATCGCCGAGGCGCCGCTGCGCGGCTGGGGGCGGACGGCGCTTGGCCTGATGCTCGCGACACCCGCCGTGCTGACGCTCTGGGATGGGATGGCAGGCCGGCTCGGCCTGCCGCTCGGGGCCGCGGCGCTGCTGCTCGCGCTCATGGCGCAGGTGCTCGGCCTCGTCTTCTACCTGCTGGCTGAGCCGGCGCTCGCGCCGCTCGTCCGCGGCCGGCTGCTGCCGCCCGGCCAGGCCGGAGCCTGAAGCGCCATAAAGAGGCGGCCCGGGCCGAGAAAGAGCATTGCGATCACGAGGGGCTCTCCCAAATGATCGGAAGCGTCATGATTTGGGCGGACAAGGGCGGGGAGGCTGAGGATGCGGGGCGAACAGAACGGCAGTGCGGGCGAGCATGCGCGGGCGGTGGCCGAGGATATCGCGGCGCTGAAGGAGGATGTGGCCGAGCTGATCCGCCAGATGCGCGATAGCGCCCGGCGGGAGGCGAGCCGCGTGAGCCAGGACGCGGCCGATACGCTGAGCGACAAGGCGGCCGATCTCTACGAGACGGTCTCCGATACCGGGCGGCGCTCGGCCGATGCGCTGGGCGCGCGGATGGAGGAGAAGCCGCTGACGACGCTGCTGATCGCCTTCGCCGCCGGCTTCGTCTTCAGCAAGCTTCTCACCCGTTAGGCGGCCCGGCGGTATGTCAGGGGAAATGCTGCGGCTCGCGCGGATCGCGTTCGAGCTCGCCTTCAATCCGGCCCGCCTCGCCGATGCGGCGGCGAGCCAGGCCAAGCGCATGCTGGTCTTCGCGATCGCGGGGACGGCAGCAGGTTTCGTGCTGTTGCCGGCGCTCGGCTGCGCGGCGGCGGGCTTGTGGATTTTCGTGCAGCATCGGCTGGGGCCGGTCTGGGCCGCCTTCATCACCGCCGCGGCGCTCGCCATCATCGCGATCATCATCCTGCTCGCCGGCCTGCTGGCGATGCGCGAGCGGGGCGGAGCGCGCAGGCGGCATCTGGCCGAGCGGCAGGGCGGCGGTGGGCCGCGGCCGCTCGATCAGCTTGGCGCCGTGCTGCCGGCGCTGATCGGCTTCCTCGCCGCACGGCGGGAAGCGGCCGCCGAGCGCGGCAAGGCGGCGGCGTCCGATGTGCGCGCGCGGAGCCACGGCTTCTTCGCTCGCCATAAAGGGGCTTTCGTGCTGGCCGCGCTGGCCGCGGGCCTTGTCCTCGGCCAGGATATCCTGCGGCCGCGCCGCCGCCCCCGGCGGGATTGAGCCGCGCGCGGCCGGGCCCGGCCGCCATACGCGGCGGGCATAGCGGCCAAGCCTCGTCCCGATTTTCCTTCACCCAAGAAGCGCGCGCGGCTAATCTGTCGCACGCGATCGAAATCGGTCTCTCACGGTGCGCTTGTCGTCTGGGCCGGAGGCCAGGCGGCGAGTGTTACATTCCGTGATCACCAAACGGTTACTGCCAGTTCTGGGGTAATCGCCGGCTCGTGAAGAGACGAGTGTTTTGTGATCGTTCATATTTTCGGTCAAGCACTGCGACCGAACAGAGACGAGGTGGCGCCGATCTCGGGCCACCTTCGCAGAAAGGAGTCTTTGATGGCCCTTGGCATGATCAATCTCGCCCCCGAAGGCAACCTCTCGCGTTACCTTCAGGAAATCCGCAAGTTCCCGATGTTGACGGCGGAGGAGGAGCTGAGCCTTTCGAAGGCCTGGCGGGACAATGGCGACGTGGAGGCGGCGCATAAGCTTGTCACCTCCCATCTGCGGCTCGTGGCGAAGATCGCCATGGGCTACCGTGGCTACGGCTTGCCGATTGGGGAATTGGTGAGCGAAGGCAATGTCGGCATGATGCAGGCGGTGAAGCGGTTCGACCCGGATCGCGGCTTCCGCCTCGCCACCTATGCGATGTGGTGGATCCGCGCCGCTATTCAGGAGTACATCCTGCATAGCTGGTCGCTGGTGAAGATGGGAACCACGGCGGCGCAGAAGAAGCTGTTCTTCAACCTGCGGCGGCTCAAGGGCCAGATGCAGGCGATTGAGGACGGCGATCTGCGGCCGGAGCAGGTGGCCGAGATCGCCCGCTTGCTCGACGTGCCGGAGCAGGATGTGGTGAGCATGAACCGCCGCCTCTCCGCGCCGGACCATAGCCTCAACGCCCCAGTGCGCAGCGATAGCGAGGGCGAGTGGCAGGACTGGCTGGTGGATGAGCGGGACAGCCAGGAATCGACGATCGCCGATCATGAGGAAATGACCGACCGGCGGGCGCTGCTGGCGACTGCGCTCAAGACCCTCAACGAGCGGGAGCGGCATATCCTGATCGAGCGGCGGCTGAAGGACGACCCGACGACGCTTGAGGATCTTTCCCAGCAATACCGCATCTCGCGCGAGCGGGTGCGGCAGATCGAGGTCCGCGCCTTCGAGAAGCTGCAGAAGTCGATGAAGACGCAGGTGACGGACCGGCGCCAGCGGATCACGGGCGAGAATCCCGGCCTGCTCGCCGCCGCCTGAGGCTGACCGGGCCGTACCGGCCGACGCCAAAAAGGCCAGCCCCCAGATCGGGGGCTGGTCTTTTTGTTTGCGCGCTGCGCCGGCGGTTCAGCCGGCGCTGCCGCCCGCGATCGTCTCCGCCCCCTGGCGGAGCAGCGCCCGCCGCGCCGCCCGGCGCTTCTGGGCGCGGCGTTCCAGCCAGACGGCGAGGAGCATGGCGGCGAGCGCGGTGAGGCTGAAGGCGCTGCCGACCCAGGGCAGATCGGCATAGCCGATTCCGGCCGAGACGAGCACGCCGCCGATCGAGGCGCCGAGCGCATTGCCGAGGTTGAAGGCGCTCTGATTGAGGGTGGAGGCGAGGCTCGGCGCCGCGCGCCCCTGGTCCACCACCCGCATCTGCAAAGGCGCGCCGACGCCGAAGGCGAGCGCGCCCCAGACCATCATCGTGATGACGGCGGGGATAGGGCTCGCGCTGGTGACGGTGAAGAGCGCCTGCACCAGGATCAGCACGCAGAGCATGATGATGATCGCCGTCATCAGCCGCCAATCGGCCGCCCGGCCGCCCGCGAGATTGCCGAGCGTGATGCCGACGCCGAAGAGCAGCAGGGCGATCGAGACGCCATGCGGGCTGATGCCGGTCACGTGTTCCAGGAGCGGCGTGATATAGGTGAAGACCGAGAAGAGCGCCGCCGAGCAGAGCACGCTGCCGGCCATGGCGAGCAGCACCTGCGGATGGCTGATCGCCATGATCTCGCGCCGCAAGCGCGGGCGGCGGCCCTGCCGCACCTCCGGCACCCAGATCAGCAGGGCGATGAAGGCAAGGGCGCCGATGCCGCAGACTGCCCAGAAGGTCATCCGCCAGCCATAGGCCTGGCCGAGCAGGGTGCCGGCGGGAACGCCGAGCACATTGGCGAGCGTGAGGCCGGAGAACATCAGCGAGATTGCCATGGCGCGCTTGTGCCGCGGCACCACCTCGGCGGCAACGATGGCGCCGATGCCAAAGAAGGTGCCATGCGCGAGCGCGGTGAAAACCCGCGCGGCGAGCAGAGCATCATAGCTTCCCGCCAGCGCGCAGAGGCCGTTGCCGAGGATGAAGATGATCATCAAGGCCAGGAGCGATTTGCGGCGAGGGAAGCGGCCCATGAGGATCGCCATGATCGGCGAGCCGATCGTGACCGAGAGGGCGTAGCCCGAGACCAGCTGCCCTGCCTGCGGGATCGACACGCCGAGGCTGCGCCCGATCTCCGGCAGCAGGCCCATGATGACGAACTCGGTGGTGCCGATGCCAAAGGCGGCGGCGGCCAAAGCGAGCAGGGCAGGGGATAGGAACAAGGTGCGGCTCCGCGACGAATGTGCTCTTCTAGCGGCGCAAGATGGCAGGAGCGAGGCGTTTTTTGCATCTGCGAAGAGCCTGGGCGTGGCCCGCCCGGCCTGGCCGGGCGCCGCCTCAGGCGCGGCCCCGGCCCTCGCGCTTGACCCGGTGGCGGAGCCGCAGCGCGATGCCGAAGGCGGCGAAGCCGGGCACCGCCGCCACCGCGAAGCACCAGAGGGCGGCGCGCAGCACGATCTGCTCCGAGACGCCCGCGGCGAGGCCCGCGGCATTCGCCGTGATGCCGCCCAGGGCGGCGCCGATGGCAAGCCCGGTCGAGAGGATGCCGGGCAGCATGGCCGAGGCGCGATCCCGCTCGGCGGGTTCTGCCGTCCCCGTCATCACCGTCTGGCTGAGAAAGCCCCAGGCGAGGCCGTAGCCGGTGCCGATGATCGCCTGGCTCGCCAGCAGCAGCCCGAGGCTCAGCCGATCCATGGCGAGCCAGCCGAGCAGCAGGCCGAGGGCGAGCAGCGCCGGCCCGCCCCAGAGGAAACCCGGGGCGCGTCGCGCCGCGGCACGGCTGACGACGAGGCCGACCGCCCCCCAGGCGGCGACCATCGCGGCCCCGAGGATCGCGGCGGGCAGCGGGCCATAGCCCCAGAGCCGCTCGATGAAGAGAATGAGGTAGGTCGCGGGGCCGGTATGGGCTGCCGGCATCAGCAGCACCACCCAGAAGGCGAGGCCGGCGCCTGTCTGCCAGGAGAAGGCGCCGCGCGGCAGCAGGCGGTTTGCGGCGGCGAGATCGCGCCGGGCGATCAGCGCGAGCCAGGCGAGGGCGGCCGCCGCGCTCAGGAGCCGCGCCCAGAGCGCGCCTTCGATCGCGGCGAGGGAGAGCAGCAGGATCCCGCCCGCGACGCCTGCCAGCCGGGCGATCGGCAGGCGGCCGAGGGCGCTGCGGCCGCGGCCATCGCCCATCACCGCCAGGCCGCCACGCCGCGGGATGACCGACCAGACGAGCGCCATGAAGATCAGGATCGGCGGCACTTCCACGAGGAAGGCGGCGCGCCAGGACACCGCCTGGGTGAGATAGCCGCCGACGATCGGCCCGGCGAGCGCGCCGGCCGCCCAGATTACCGCTTCGAGGCCGAAGACGGCCGGGATCGCAGCGGCCGGGAAGATCTCCGGGATCAGGATGTAGGTGAGGCCGGAAACCGCGCCTTCGCCGAGCCCTTGCGCCACGCGGCCGCCGAGCAGCACCCAGATATCGGGGGCGAAGCCGCAGGCGAGGCTGCCCAGCAGGAAGGTCAGCGCCGCGCCTTGCAGCGCC
Organism: Acidisoma sp. C75; assembly: GCF_054665095.1. NCBI lineage: Bacteria > Pseudomonadati > Pseudomonadota > Alphaproteobacteria > Acetobacterales > Acidocellaceae > Acidisoma > Acidisoma sp. C75. The sequence goes on along the minus strand of NZ_BAAFHD010000012.1, from coordinate 52,861 downwards.
GCCCCGGTGCCGAGGCGCCATTTCAGCGGCGAGGCAAGGATGCCCGCGATGATCGCGGCGATGAGGTAGAAGGTGAAGCCCCAGCTCATCAGGTCGAGATGGCCGAGCCCCTGCACCGCCGAGGGCATGGCGGCGGAGACGAGGAAGGCGGCGAAGGCGGAGAGCGCCGAGCCGAGGCCGAAGATCGCCAGATAGGGCGCGTAGGGCGGGGCGAGCAGCCCGCGCCAGCCGAGGCTATGCGAGGTCATGAGGGTGGCGCCTGCGGCCCTCAGCCGCGGCGGGCGCGCACCGCGCGGCCCGGCCATTCGACGATATGATGCTCGAGCGGCCCAGCCTCGCGCTCGTCGATCACTCGTCCGGCGGCGGAAGCGCCGGAGGTGATCACCGTCTCCGCGGTGCCGCTGACGAGCGGGTGCCAGGCCGGCAGATCCTTGCCCTCGGCGAGCCGGCGATAGGCGCAGGAGGGCGGCAGCCAGTCGATCTCGGCAAGCGCCGCCGGGGTCAGCTGCACGCAATCGGGCACCTTGGCGAAGCGGCCGGGGTAATCGCGGCAGCGGCAGGTCTCGGTATCCAGCAGCCGGCAGGCGACATTGGTGAAGGAGAGCGCCTCCGTCTCCTCGTCGCGCAGCTTGTGCAGGCAGCAGCGGCCGCACCCGTCGCAGAGCGATTCCCACTCTGCCGCGCTCATCGCCGCCAGCGGCTTGGTTTTCCAGAAAGGCTTCGTCATCCTCTGCCTATAGCAGAGACCGCGGCTTCAGGAGGAGGTACGCCGGCGCCAGGACACCCGTTCAAGCAATGCGCCCGGCGCAATGATCGAGAGAAGCCGCGCGGTCGGCGCGGCGTAGCAGAAGGTGCCGTTCTCCAGCGCGCCGATCAGCCCGCTTTCGATCGCCCCATAGCTATGCCCTTCGGCCAGCAGGTTGATGAGCGCGGCCTGCAGGGGCGGCAGGCCGGGATTGTAGGCGGCACTTTCGATGGCCGAGCCGGTGATGACGGTGCCGCCGCTGAGACGCAGCGCGACCGCGGTGGGTGCGCCGCTATAGGGGGTGTGCGACAGCTCACCCGCGGTGATGAGGGCATCGAGCGCCACGGGCTCCGTCAGCCCGAGATCCTCGGCGGGTTCGAGTGCGAAGCGCCAGCGCCGCTCCGCCCAGGGCCTGCCGAGATCGCGCGGGCCGAAGCCGAGGGGCAGCAGATCGGTGAGGTCGAGCGGGCCGAATTCCGGATCCAGAATGGCAAGCCCGGCACCGCCTGCGAATTCGTTCATGAACTGCCGGCAATGGCCGCAGGGCCGGGCGGAGACCGCCATGCGCTCGATCGTGAGGCCGAGGTGGAAGGCGCGGGAGAAGAGGAACTGCTCGGCATGGATGGTATCGCCCGGCACGCCCGACGGAAATTCGACGTTGGCGCCGAGTAGCAGATCGCCGGTTTCCTGCGCGCGGCCGACGGCGCCGACATGGAAGTGCGAAATCGGCGCCCGGGCCATCGTCTGGGCGACCGGCAGCAGCGCCGTCATCAAGGCGTCGCTATCGGCGAGGCCCGCCTCCGCCTGGAGCAGGTCGGCCGCCGCAGCCGGCAGGATCGCGCCTTTGGTGAGGGATTGCTGCGCCCGCGCGAGGAAGTTTTCCCGCTCCATCAGAGCCCGCCTTGAGCCTTCGCCGAGCCCGGCGGCCGGGCTGCCCAGCTTTGCACCACAAAGGCCGCGATATCATTGGCGGCCTCGCCCCAGAGCTTGCTCATCCCGCCGACGATGGCGCTGACGAGAGGCCCATCGGCCGGCGCCGCATAGTGCAGGCTGCGCGTCGCCAGCAGCGCGAGGCTCACGCCATCCCGCAGGCCCACTTGCAGGGTGAGCACCATCTGCCCGTTCGGGTCCGGGTCGAAGCGCAGCACATTGGTCTCCAGCAGAAGGTCGGCGCTCGGGCCGATCGAGCCGCCGGCGCCGAGCACGGTGGTGCCCGGCAGCCGGGCGGTGAGATCCTCGACCATCGCCGCTTCCAGCATCTGTGCCAGGGGTTCCGCCCAGAGGTCATTCTGATGGATGTCGAGCTGGTAGCCGATCGCCTTCTTCACGATGCCCTGGCGGTCGAGATAGCCCGGGATGCTGATGCTCCGCACTTCGAGGCGGGGCGGCCCGCCGGTAAGCGCCGGGCCAGGCACGGCGCCGATCCGGTAGTAGTTGGGGTTGGGCGAGGTGCAGCCGGCCAGCGCGGCGAGCGCGAGCGGGCCGAGCCCCAGCATGGCGAGGAGGTCTCTGCGGCGAGGGGCGCTCATTGTCCACCTGTGGCTTTGCCGGTACGGCCGAGGATGAGGGCTTCGGGATGGCGGTTGAGGAAATCGGCCAGCTGCTTCACGGCGCGGAGCGCCCCATCCGCCTGCTGCATGAGCCCGGCGAGGCTCCGCTGGAAATCCGAATCATTGCCGTAGGAGCGGCTGAGCTGGCCGATGGCGAGATTGGCGCCTGCCAGCGTGCGGTCGAGATTGGCCGTCATCGCGGGCAGTTGCTTGAGCGCGGGGGTCAGGCCCCGATTGGTGTTCTGCACCAGTTGCTGGACGCTCGCGAGCGTCTTGGAGAGATTGGCGAGCGCCGATTTCACCTCAGACCCGCCAAGCGTCTCGTTCGAGGTCTGCAGCAGCTTGTTGAGATTGGCGCCGATCTCGCCGAAGGGAATGGCCGAGACCTTGGCCAGGATGGTGGAGGCGGTGGCAAAGGGATCCGCCCCGCCTTCGAGCGAGGGCAGCACATAAGCATCGCCCTCGCGGGTGATGGTCTCGTGCTTGCCCGTCGGGTCCATGGTGAGGGTCATCTCCTTCTGGCCGGTGATGAAGCTGCTGGTGGCGAGCGAGACGCGCATGCCGTTATCCACCAGCCGTTGCAGCACGCTGCCGGGATCGAGCGATTTGGGGAAATCGCTGGTGTTGAACACCCGCTCGGGCTGCAATTCGGCCGAGACGCGCACGCGCGTGGTGCCCTGGAGCGGGTCGATCAGCAGTTTCACATCCGTCACCTCGCCCACCTGCATGCCGAAGATCGTGACCGGCGTGCCGCGCATGATCCCGGCAACCGAGCTGTGGAAATAGGCGATGATCGGGATCTTCTGCAGGTAGCCGGCCGATTCGGCATCCTGGCGGTTGCGGAAGAGGTGGAAGGTCGCGTTGTTCGGGCTCGGCGCCTCGCGCACCGCATCTGCCGGCAGATCGAAGGTGACGCCGCCGGCGATCAGCGCCTCGACCGATTGGAACTCCACATGAAAGCCGCCATTGCCGACGCCGAGGGTGATGCCCGAGGAATCCCAGAAATGGCTCTGCGGCTTGACGAGCTTGTTGTAGGGCGCGCGCACGAAGATATTGATCGTCACCGGGCCGATGCCGTCCCCCAGATCGTAGCCGAGCACCTCGCCCACGATGACATCGCGATAGAAGACCGGCGAGCCGGAGGAGAGCGAGCCCACACTCGCCGCCCGCAGCACGTAGGTGCTTCCCGGCTCGTCCGAGCGGACGCCGGGCGGCTCTTCCAACCCCTTGAAATGCAGATCCTCCCGCCCGCCGGGCGGCCCTGGATCGACGCCGATATAGGCGCCCGAGACCAGGGTATCGAGGCCCGAGAGGTTGGTGACGGAGAGGCGCGGCCGCACCACCCAGAAGCGGGCATGGTCGGTGAGGAAGCGGGCGCCGAGATGGTTCATCCGCACCCGCACGATGACGTGGCTGTTGTCCGCCGAGAGGTCGATGCTCTCGACCGTGCCGAGCGTCACCGCCTTGTACTTCACCTGGGTCTGGCCGGCGGCGATGCCCTGGCCGTTGTTGAAGGTGATGGTGACGAGCGGCCCCTGCTGCATGACGGTGCGATAGCCGAGATAGATCGCGATCACCGCGGCGAGGATCGGAATGATCCAGACGAAGCTGAAGCGGCGCTGCCGGATATGCACGGGCGGCGGCGGCATCTGCGGCTGGGGCGGGGCTTCGTCCACCGAGGGCGGGCGGTCCGGATCGGTCATCGGGAGGCGTCCTTGGCGCCGGGGAGAAAGGCGGGGCCGGCGGGCCGCGCGGCGGCGGCCAGGCGGCGGCCGCTCGCCCTGTCCCACATCACGCGCGGATCGAAGACGATCACCGCGATCATGGTGAGGATGACGACGGCGGCGAAGCAGGGCGCACCGACCTGGGCCTGGATTTCGGCGACCTGGCCAAACTGCACCAGCGCCACCAGGATCGAGACCATGAAGATGTCGATCATCGACCAGCGGCCGATGAAATCGATGATGCGGAAGGCGCGGGTGCGGCCGAGGAGATGGCCCTTGGCGCCGCGCATGGTCGAGATGAGCAGGTAGCCGAGGGTCACGAGCTTGGCGAGCGGGATCGTGATGCTGGCGAGGAAGACGAGGGCGGCGAGCGGCCATAGCCCATAGGCGACGAGTTCGCGGATCCCGGCGAAGATCGTGAAGCTCTGCGTGCGGCCAAGCTGGGTGATCGTCATCACCGGGTAGATATTGGCCGGAATATAGAGGCAGAGGGCGGCGACGATGAAGGCCCAGCTGCGGGTGATCGGCTCGGGCTTGCGGGGGCGGAGCGGCGTCGCGCAGCGGAGGCAGGGGGCGCCCGGCTCGTCATGATTGATGAGATAGCAGGTGTGGCAGCCGATCACCGCCGGATGCCGCTCCTCCTGCGTATCCACCGTCTCGTAGCGGATTTCGGGATGCCGCCGCAGGTAGCGGATATCGGCCGCCGTCTCCGCCCGGTCGAGCGCACGCCACACGGCTTCATGGTCGAGCGCGCCATCGGCCGCCGCCATCGAGACCATGAGGCCGATCAGCGCGTAGAGCGAGGTATCGAGCTCGACATGGGCGATCGCGGTAAGCCGGGTATAGGCGACGAGAAAGCCGAGGAGATAGACGTCGATCATCGCCCAGGGGGTGATCCGCTCATACCAGCGGAAGAGCGCGATCGAGAGGCGGGGCGAGACGAGGCCGGTCTCGATGCCGATGAGCGTGACCAGCAGGATGCCGAGCTTGATCCCCGGCGCGATGGCGGTGACGCCCATGACGAGGATGCCGAGGAGGAGGAAGCCCTGCGCCATCAACTGATCCGGCCCGGTTTCCAGCCGCGCGAGCTGGAACCGCCCGTAGGAGGAGATTTCGAGGAAGGGCGCGATGAGGGCGAAGGCGTAGAAGAGCGTCGCCGCCAGGGCGCAGGCGATCGGGAAGCTGAAGGGCGCGCGCCGCATGCGCCAGAGCGCGCGGCCGCAGCGCGGACATTCCGCGACATGCCCCGGCTGCGGATCGGGGAGCGAGGATAGAAGCCCGCAATCGGGGCATTCCCGCCAGTGATGCAGCCGGAAGACGGCGCCGGCTTCCTTCACCTCCCGCTCTGGCATGCTTCTCTTTCGGGCAGCGGAGACATCCTGGGCTGGCGGGCCGCGAGGCCCTGGGGGAGAGGGGATGGGATAGGATAGGATAGAGGCGGCACGGCCCGCGGCCGGTTCCTCACCCTACGGCCATCGCTATGCCGCAGCGCGAGATATAGGCCGCATCTGAAAGCGCCAAGGGCTGCGCGTCAATCGGCTTCGCGCGAAAATGACCGTTCGGTCAGCGCGGCGGGCGGGCGCGGCTGCGCGGCGGTGCCGGGCGGGTGAAGCAGACGACTGATTCGAGCCGCGCCGACCATAGGAACTGGTCGATCGGCTGGGCGGAGGCCAGCGCGAAGCCGGCACGGCGCAGCACCGCCGCATCCCGCGCCAGCGCCTGGGGATTGCAGCTGACATAGATCACATGCGTCGCGGCGGAAGCGGCGATCGCCTCGATCTGCGGGCCGGCGCCGGCGAAGGGCGGATCGAGCAGGATGCAGGCGGCCTCGGCGAGTTCGGGCGGGCCAAGCGGGCGGCGGATGAGATCCCGCCGCTCGGCGATGATGCGCCCATGCAGGCCGGCTGCGGCGGCCGCCTTTTGCAGCGCGAGGACGGCAGGGCCATCGCCTTCGAAAGCCGCGACCCGCGCGCGGGCGGCGAGCGGGAAGGTGAGGGTGCCGCAGCCGGCATGCAGTTCGATGATCCGGTCTTTCGGGCGGAGCTTGGCCGGCAGGGCGGCAAGCACCGCTGCCACGATCGCCGCTTCGCCCTCCGCCGTCGCCTGGAGGAAGGCGCCGGGCGGCACGGATACGGCGACGCCGCCCAAGGCGATGCGCGGCTCGCTCAACTGCGCCGCGATTTCGATCGGGCCATCGCCCTCCGCCCAGGCGATGCGGGCGATCCCCTCGCTTTCGGCGAAAGCGGCGAGCAGTCGGCGATCTCCCGGCGTCAGCACCCCATCAGTGCGGAGCAGCAGATCGGGGCCGGTATCGAGCAGGTTGATGGCGCAGCTGGCATCGCGCTTGAGCCCCTGGATGCGCGGCAGGAGGGAGGCGAGGGGGCCGAGCAGGGCGACGAGGCGCGGGGCGGTGACGGGGCAGAGGCCGATCGTCACGATCTCGTCGCTGCGCAGGCGGTGGAAGCCCAGCGCCACGATGCCGGCCTGCTTGCGGATGGCGAGGTCGATGCGGCGGCGGGTACCGGCGGGCGAGGTGCTGAGCGGGCCGGGCGGGGGGTGGGCGAAACCCGCCTCCGCCAGAGCCGCGGCGAGCAGCCCGACCTTCCAGCGGCCGATCGCGTCGTTCTGCCAATGCTGCAAGGTGCATCCACCGCAGGCACCGAAATGCGGGCAGGCGGGGGCGGCGCGCTCGGCGCTCGGCTCCAGGATGGTCTCGGCAAGCCCCGCGAGGCCGCTGCCGCGGCGCCCGAGCGGACGCGCCTCCACCGTCTCGCCCGGCAGGGTGAAGGGCAGGAAGAGCGGCCGGCCATCGGCCAGCCGCGCGATGCCATCGGCATCCGCGCCCATCGTCTCGATCCGGGCTGTCAGCCTGGGCGGGTCAGCGGCTAGTGCCATCGGCGCGGGCGGCCTCAGCCGAGGTCGTCCTCATCGGCGCCGGCGCGTGTCCTCAGCGCCTCGCTGGCGAAGGCTTCGCTCTCCTCGGCATGGGGAACGAAATCCGGCGCGTCCAGGCTTTCCACGCCTTGGCTGCGGCGGCGGACCAGCATGAAGGCCGGGATCTCGGCCCCGAAGCCGATCACCGGGCTGCCGCTGTCGCGATCGCGATCGCGCTCACGATCCTGCGGGCCGCGGGCGGTGCGGCGCGGCTCCTCAGCCGCGCGTGGGGCGGGGGCTTCTGCCGCAGCCGGCTGCTTCGCCTTGGCAGGCTGGCGCGGCGCGCGGCGCGACTGTTCGGCTGCCTTGTCCTTCTCGCCGCGTCCTTCGGTCTCGCCGCGTGCCTGGTTCTCGCTCCGCTGGGCGGGCTTGGCCTCGCCGCGCGGCTTTTCCTTTCCCTTGTTCCGGCCACGGCCGCGGCGGCCATGCGCGTCTCCTTCCTCGGAGAAGGCGAGCGGCTCGAAACCCTCGACCGTGACGACGGGGATCTCTCTGCCGGTGAGCTTGACGATGGCGGCGACCGCTTCGCTCTGGTCCGGCGTCGCGATGGTGAACGCGCGGCCCTCGCGCCCGGCCCGGCCGGTGCGACCGATGCGATGCACGTAATCTTCGGAGTGGTGCGGCACGTCGAAATTGAAGACGTGGGAGAGGCCGCCGATATCGATCCCGCGGCCGGCGACATCCGAGCAGACAAGCAGTTGCAACTCGCCCGCGCGGAATTTCTCGAGCGTCGCGAAGCGCGCGGATTGCGGCATGTCGCCATGCAGCGCACCGGCGCTGAAGCCGTGTCGCTGGAGCGACTTGTGGAGAATATCCACATCCCGCTTGCGATTGCAGAAGATGAGGGCGTTCTGCACTTCCTCGGCGCGGATCAGCCGGCGGAGCGCGCGCCGCTTGTCCGCTTCCGCGACGATGACGAGCCCGCTCGTGATCGTGGTGGCGACTGAGGAGGGCGCCGAGGTCTTGATCTCCTTGGGGTTCTGCAGGAAGGCCTCGGCCAGCCTGCGGATCTCCTTCGCCATGGTGGCGCTGAAGAGCAGCGTCTGCCGGTTGCTCGGCAACAGCGAGACGATCCGTTCGACATCGGGGATGAAGCCCATGTCGAGCATGCGGTCCGCCTCATCGATGACGAGGATGCGGGTGTCGCTGAGCAGCAGGCCGCCACGCTCGAAGAGATCGATCAGCCGCCCAGGCGTCGCGATCAGCACATCGACGCCGCGCATGAGCACTTCCTTCTGATCGGACATGCTTTCGCCGCCGATCAGAAGCGCGTGGTTGAGCTTCAGATATTTGCCGTACTGAAGAAAGTTTTCCGCGACCTGCAGCGCGAGTTCGCGCGTCGGCTCAAGGATGAGGCTGCGCGGCATGCGCGCCCGCGCCCGCGAGCCGGAGAGGATTTCGCACATCGGCAGGGTGAAGCCCGCGGTCTTGCCGGTGCCGGTCTGCGCGACGCCGAGAACATCGCGGCCTTGCAGCACGATGGGGATCGCCTGCTCCTGGATCGGCGTCGGGTATTTATAGCCTTTCTCTTCGATCGCGCGGAGGAGATCGGCGGAGAGATGCAGATCGGCGAAGGTCATGCGCGGGGCTTCGGCCTCGGCGGCCGGTGGCGCTTCTGCCGGGGCATCGCCCACCGTCGCCGCGTCACCTGGCGCGACGGAAGGAGGAGCGGCGTCAACCATGCCGGGAGGCGCGGCCTCGGGCGCGGCCGCCGGCATGGCGCGTTCGGAGGCGGCCGGCTCCTGCGCCGCTGCCTGATCGGAATACTCGTTTTGGGCGGCCTCGGCTGCCGCCTTGGCTTGTGCGTCGGCTGAGGACGCGGCTTGCGAAGACAAAGAGGAAATGATCCCGTAGTGGACTTGCCAATGGACCGTGCGCCCTGAGCCGAAGGGGCCCGGCGAACGGTTCGATAAGATGCGGCGCTGCCTCCGCTTGCGATAAGGTTGGGCATCGCACAACGTTCGGGCCGGCCGCAACAGCGCGGATATCGCCGCGCGAGCCGAGCAAAGTCAATGAGTTTTCTCAGTGGATCCGGCCGTGCGCCGCAAGGCAGCCCGGCGGGCGGGCGGTCGCTCAAGGTCCCGCCCGGAATTGAACCGGGGTTCACGGATTTGCAGTCCGTTGCATCACCACTCTGCCACGGGACCAGCGAGAGCCCGCGCTACATGCGCGAGGCCGGGCGCGAGGTCAAGCGTCGCGGTCTGCGGCCAGCGATGTCCTGCCTGCTTGGCGCAGCGCAGCGGCATCGCTATGCTCCCGCGAGCTTTCGTGATGCGGTGGGGATGATGGTTCAGTCTGCTCTTTCTTTCGCAAGCGCGCGGCAGTTCATGGTGGACAGCCAATTGCGCCCGAACAGGGTGGTCCACGCCGCCGTGCTGGAGGCGATGCGCCGCATTCCGCGTGAGATCTTCCTGCCGCCCACTGCCTTTTCGGTCGCCTATGCCGATCAGGACGTGTCGCTCGGCGGCGGCCGCGTGCTGATGGCGCCGCTCGCTTTCGCCCAGCTTGCCCAGGCGCTCGATCCGCGCGAGGGCGAGCGCATTCTCGTGGTCGGCGCCGGCTGCGGCTATGGCGCGGCGGTGCTCGCCGCCTGCGGCGCGCGGGTGACGGCGCTTGAAGCCGATGCCGGCTTGGTCGCGGCGGCGCGTGCCGGCTGCCGGGCGGCGGGCCTCGATGTGGCGCTACAGGAAGGCGCGCTCGCGGGCGGCATTCCGGGCGCCCAGCGATGGGACGCGATCCTTATCGAAGGCATGGTCGATGCCGTTCCGCCGCAATTTGCCGCCCAGTTGCGGCTGCATGGCGGGCGGCTCGTCACCGTGCGCCGCCAGGCGGGCGTCGGCGGTGGCGGGCAGCCGACGGGGGTTGCCGTGCGGGCTGAGCCGCAGGGGGAGAGCTTCGTCGTCCGCCCGCTCTTCGACTGTCAGACCGCGCCGCTGCCCGGCTTCGAGCGGGAGCTGGAGTTCCAGTTCTGACAGAGAGAGTTAGGGCCTGCGCCCTCACCGCGTCGCCGCGCCGCGTAAAGAATTGGCCTTGGCGGCTGATTTCGTGGCAAAGGCCATGAGCGAAATGGTGGGCTGGCTTCGGCCCGGTCCGCGCCGGATGATCCTGCTGCATCCTTGCACCGGCAAGGCGGCATCGAAGATTGGAATGGAATAGATGGTGTCACGCATTGGCATTCTGATCGGCCTCGGCCTTGTCGTCTTCGCGGGGCCCGCTTCGGCGCAGACCTTGAAGCAGGCCTTCGCCGCGGCCTACGCCAATAACCCGACCCTGCAGGCCGAACGCGCCAATCTGCGCGCGACCGACGAATATGTGCCGCAGGCACTGTCCGGCTGGAAGCCGACGGTGACCGTGCAAGGCAGCGCCGGCTATACCCAGGGCAATCTCTCCACCGCGGCCCAGAGTTTTCTGGGTACCAGCGCGAATGTCACGACCTCGGAGAATCGTGATCTGGCGAGCGTGCAGGGCACCATCACCGAGAATATCTACAATGGCGGCGGCACGCGGGCCGCGGTCGCCCAGGCCAAGGCCAAGGTGCAGGCAGAACGCGCCAATCTGATCAATATCGAGCAGCAGGTCTTCCAGAACGTGGTAAGCGCCTATGTCGGCGTGATTCAGGACCAGCAGCTTCTCTCCCTCGCCATCAACAATGCCAACGTCCTCAAGGAGCAGTTGAAAGCGACGCAGGATCGCTTCGCGGTGGGTGAGATCACTCGCACCGATGTGGCGCAGAGCGAAAGCGCGCTCGCCCAGGCGGAAGCGGAGGTGCAGACGGCGCAAGGCAATCTCAAGAGCGCGGAAGCGACCTTCGTGGCGGTGATCGGCCTGCGGCCGCAGCATCTCACGCCGCCGCAGCCGCTCAGCCTGCCGGTGCAGACCAAGGCTGAGGTGGAGGCGCTTGCGGCGCACAACAACCCATCGGTGGTGCAGGCGCAGTTCACGCAGGCGGCGGCCGCGGACAATGTGGATGTCGCCTGGAGCAAGCTGATGCCGCAGCTCTCCCTGCAGGGGGTGATCTACAAGGATATCAATCAGGCGCAGCGGGACTACGTGCAGAACGGGGCCGAGGTGCTAGCCAACCTCACCGTGCCGATCTACCAGGGCGGTACGGAATACGCGACCATCCGCCAGGCAGTGCAGCAACGGGAATATGCCCGCCAGCAGTTTGAGCTGCAGCGGCGTACGGCGGTGCAGAATGCCGAGCAGTATTGGGAAACCCTGGTCGCCACCCGCGCCACGATCACCAGCACCCGGGCCGAGATTGCGGCCAACCAGATCGCGCTCGACGGCACCGAGCGGGAGGCCATCGTCGGTTCCCGCACAACGCTCGACGTGCTGAACGCCCAGCAGCTGCTGCTGCAATCGGAAGTGACGCTGGTGCAGAACCTCGCCAATCTGGTGATCGCCTCGTACAACGTGGCGGCCGCCACCGGCCGCTTCACCGCGCGCGATATCGGCCTCAACGTTCCGATGTACGACGATAACGCCTATTACAACGCCGTGAAGAATGCCTGGTTCGGCACCGGTGACCCGACGGCGAATACGCCGGGCGATGCCAATGGCAGCCCGGCCGACAATCTCAGCAACAACAACCAGTAAGCAGGGCAGGCGCTGGGGGTGATCCGCCGGGCGGCGCCCCCACTGCGTGGGAGAGGCTGAAGGCCATGACCGTGACGCCCGAGCGCCCGCATCAGACGGGCGGGCAAGACCAGGATCCTTCGATGGACGAGATCCTCGCCTCCATTCGCCGCATCATGCTGGAGGAGCAGTCGCGCTTCCAGGCAGGGCAGCCCGCGCCTCTGCCGCCAGCCACGGTCTCCCGGGTGGCAGCGGAGGACGATGCGGCTGTGCCGCCCGTTCTGCTGCTCGATGAAAGCATGGCCGTCAGCAGTGCCGGCGACGACGGGGCCCCCTTGCGCACGCCTCCGCCTGCGGCCGAAGCCGCGGCCGAGGCCAGGATGCCGCCGCCCGAACGGTTTTCCGGCGTGTCGCTCGCCTTCGACCTGCCGGGCTTCAGCCTCGCCGCCGAGCCCGATGCCTATCCGTCCGGCGGCCCGCCGCCGCAGCCGCCGCTGGCCGTGACCATGGTGGAAATCCCGCCGAGCGCACCGCCGAGCCTGCCCGAGGGCAGCGGCCCGGCCGAAGGAGAGGAAGGAATGTCCGGTCTTACGCAGAAACAGGTTGAGGAGTTGCTGGCGCCGGCGGTGGCCGCGGCCGCAAGCTCATCGGTGGAAGCGCTGCTCCGCCGTCTCGAAGCGGAGCGCCAGGCCAGCCTACAGATAACCACCACCGGCAGCATCACGCTGGAAGAGGCGGTGCGGAGCGAATTGCGGCCGATGCTCAAGGCCTGGCTCGACGAGCACCTGGCCGACATCGTGGAACGCGTGGTGAAAGCCGAAATCGCCCGGCTGACCTTCCGTCATACGCCCTGACTGCCGTCTCGCCGCCCTCTCTCCGTCACCCGCGGATTTATTTCGTGCGCCGAGCCGCCACCGAAGGCGTCTGCTCTCGGTCGTGCGGTGGATGCGCGCCGCAAGTCCGCGCCTGCTGAGGCTCCGTGGACGACGCTGGTGCGCGCAGCACCTCCCAACCGCCAGAGGGCCCCGCGCGGGTGGGCCGGGGCGCCTCAGTCGCTCAACGCAACCGAGCTTGCCGGGGGCAGGGGCTTGGCCCAGGGTTCCGAACTATCGACAACGATCACCGCATCGCCGGCGAGCGGCGTCGGCTGCAGTTGCGGCGAGAGCAGCGCCCGGTAGCCGGCGTCGGTGGCGCCCAGCCGCTCGATATCAGCGTCGATGATGCCATGGCGATCGAGAAACCGGTTGAGGGCGGCCGGAATGCGGATGCAGCCTTCCGAATCGGCGCTGCCGAGCCGCTGCGCGAGCACTGCCGGATCGGTCGCATGCATCTCCACCCGCACCTGCATGGTCGCGCCCGGGGTTCGCCAATCCTCACTGGTCTGCCAGCCGAAATCCCAAACCCGCATGCCCTTCACGCCGAGCCCACGGATGTGGTTCTGGTTGTAGGTGCCTTGGGCGCGGTAGCCGAGTTCCGAACCGTCGTTCAACAGCACGCCCACCGGCGTCTTGAAATGCTCGCGCCGCCCCGGCTTGCCGGTGGAAACCGGCCGGGTGCCAAGGATCGTCCAAGGCGCATCGGGCTGCGCGAGGGCAAGGGAGAGCGTCTGCCCTTGCCGTGCGCGATCGACGATGAGGACGAATTGCGGGCGGCGGATGATGAGGTGGCCCGCTTCCGCCATGCGCTGGGCGAGGCCAATGAGCAGCGCCTGCCTCGGCGGCGATAGCTGGATCGGCTGTGGCACGGTGTCCGCCATCGCGATCCGTATCTCGGCCTCCGCGACCGCGACGGCGGTGGGCGTGAGAGCGGGTGCGCCCGCCGCGGGCGTCGCGGGATTAGGCACGACATAGCCCGTGCGGCGGACGAGCCCGGCGAAACCCACGCCGCGCATCGCCTGCGAGCCATCTCCCACCAGGGCCGGGGGGATGGGCGTCGCACCCGGTGCCGGTGCTACCGGCGCGGGGGGCGGGGGCGTCGGGAAGGAGGGGGACATGGGCGCGCTGCGCCGGCCGAAGAGTGTGTCCATCACGTCGCTGGTGCTGCTGAGATTGACATCGGCATTGCAGCCAGCCAGCGCCAGCAGAGCCGCCATCGCGAGGCCACGGCGCAACGACACGACAGGGCGGAGGCGGCGGAGCATGCAGGGCGGCCTTTCGCGCGCGGAGAGTAACAAACGCCTGAGCTTAAAACACAATTCTATTAATTCTAAGCAACGTTTCTGGTTCGTTTGGGGGCTCCCCGTCACGTTTCCGCCATCGCCTGCAGCGGTTCGAGACGCCGCATCGTCCGATCGGCTCAGGCTTCCGCCGGCAGCCCTGGCGCTGGCGGTGTGCCCGGCGTCTCCAGTTCCGCGAGCGGCCAGCGCGGCCGTGGCCGAATATCCCGCCCATCCTCGGCGAGGCCCACGCGCAGCCGCTCGATCGCCGCCCAGCCGATCATTACCGCATTGTCGCCGCAGTAGCGGAGCGGCGGGGCGGCAAGCGGCAGCCCCCGGCGCGCCGCCACGCTTTCGAGCGCGCGGCGAATGGCGCCATTGGCCGCGACACCGCCGGCCACCACCATCAGCCGCGCTTCGGGCATCAGGGCGAGAGCGCTCGCCGCGCGATCGGCCAACACATCGACGACGGCCGCCTGAAAGCTCGCCGCGATATCGGCCGCTTGGCGATACGGCAGTGGCCCCGGTGGCAGGGTGGCAACATGTTGGGCGACCGCGGTTTTGAGCCCTGAGAAGCTGAAATCGCAGCCCGCGCGCCCGAGCATCGGCCGCGGCAGGGCCAGTGCCGTCGTATCCCCCGTCTCGGCCAGCCGTTCCAGCGCCGGGCCGCCCGGCAGCCGCAGGCCGAGCAGCTTCGCCGCCTTGTCGAAAGCTTCGCCGACCGCATCGTCGATGGTGCCGCCGAGCCGCCGGTAGCGGCCGACGCCCTCCACCGCGATGCACTGGCAATGCCCGCCGGAGAGCAGCAGGAGCAAATACGGGAAGGGGGCTCCGCCGGGCAGCAGACCGGGCAGCCGTGCTGTCAGCGCATGGCCTTCGAGATGGTTGACGGCGACGAAGGGACGCCCGGCGGCCAGCGCCAGGCCTTTGCCGAAGCCCGCGCCGACCAGCAACCCACCGATGAGGCCCGGCCCGGTGGTCGCGGCGACCGCGCCAAGGCCTGCGGGGGTGAGCGCGGCTTCCGCCAGCAGGCCCGCCACCATTGCCGGCAGATGCGCGAGATGCGCACGGGCGGCGATTTCGGGCACCACGCCGCCGAAGGGCGCATGCTCGGCGAACTGGCTGAGCACGCGCTCGCCGATCACCCGGCCATCGGGCGCCAGAAGGGCGGCGGCGGTTTCGTCGCAGGAGGATTCGATCGCCAGAACGGGGCCTGCCGACTTCCCGTTCCATTCAAGGCCGATGTGCAGCACGGTGGTCTTTTCTTCGGTTCCCTATCGCTTTAACACGCGGCGATGCAGTCACCAGAGGTTCTTGCGCAAGCGCCGCGCGTCAAGCCCCATCGCCGAGCGCTACCGTTGCGCGTCGGCACGCGCGGCTCGCCCCTGGCGCTCGCCCAGACGCGGGCCTTCCAGGCGCGGCTCAGTCGGTTCTGCCCGGTGCTCGATTCGATGAAGGTGTTCGAGGAGCACATCATCACCACCTCAGGCGATCGCATCCTCGACAAGCGGCTGGCAGAGGTGGGCGGCAAGGGCCTCTTCGCCAAGGAAATCCACGAGGCGCTGGCGGATGGGCGGATCGATTTCGCCGTCCATAGCTTGAAGGACCTGGAAACCGAGTTGCCGCCCGGCATCGTGCTGGCCTGCACGCTCAGGCGCGAGGATGCGCGGGATGTGCTGATCCTCGGGCGTGGCATCGGCCAGCCGGACAAGGCCGAGCCCTTCGCGAGCCTGCCGCCGGGCGCGCTCGTCGGCACCGCTTCGGTCCGCCGCCAGGCGCAGCTTCTGCATGCGCGGCCGGATCTCACGGTGAAGATCATCCGCGGCAATGTCCAGACGCGGCTCGGCCGGGTGCGGGAGGGCGAGTTCGATGCCAGCCTGCTGGCACTCGCCGGACTGCGCCGCCTCGGCCTCGCCGAGGAAGCGTCCGTCATCATCGAGCCGGAGATCATGGTGCCCGCCGCCGGCCAGGGGATCGTCGGCATCACCGTGCGGGGCGACGATGTTGAACTGCTCCAGCTTCTGGCCGCGATCGAGGACCCGGAGGCGCGCGCCGTCTCGCTCGCCGAGCGCGGTCTGCTCGCGGCGCTGGACGGCTCCTGCCGCACGCCGATCGGCGGCTATGCGCGGATCGAGGAGGGCGTCCTGCACCTGACCGGCCTCGTCGCGCGGGAGGATGGCTCCTTCCTCCTGCGCGACGAGGCCAAGGGCAGCCCGGCAGAGGCGGAGGCGCTCGGCCGGGCTCTCGGCGCGGAGCTGCGCGGCCGCTCGCCCGCCGATATCTTCCTGGAGTGACGGCGGGGCCCGCCATGCCGGCCTTGCCCGTGCTGGTCACCCGGCCTGAGCCGGGCGGCCGCCGCACCACCGCGCGGCTCCTCTCCCTCGGCTTTGCTCCCGTCCTCGCGCCGCTGCTGCGGGTGGACCCCCTCACGCCTGCCCTGCCTGCGGCGGCGGCTGTTCGCGCCGTGGTGGTGGCTAGCCGCCACGCCCTGCCGGCCTTGCCGGCCAGCTACCGCAGGCTGCCGCTTTTCGCGGTGGGGGACGCGACGGCGGAAGCCGCCCGCCGGGCCGGCTTCGCGGTGGTGCGGAGCGCCGGGGGGCGGGCCGAGGATCTCGCCGCGCTGGTGGCGCAGAGCCTGACGGCCGAGGGTCTGCCGCTTCTGCTCGCGGCCGGGCTGGGCCAGGGGCATCGTCTGAATAACCTCCTGCAAGAGTCTGGATTTGCAGTATTGCGGGAAGAGGTTTATGTCGCCCAACCGGTGGCCGAATTGCCGGAAAGCGCGGCCGCGATGATCCGCTCTGGCCAGGAGGGCTGGATCTTGCTCTTCTCGCGCGAGACCGCACTTTGCTTTGCACGGCTTGCTGTGGCGGGCGATCTCGCTCCGGATCTCGCTCGCTTCTCGCTTGCGGCTATCGGCGAGCCGGCCGCCGCCGCAGCCAGCGCCCTGCCGTGGCGCCGGGTCAGAGTGGCGGTTCAACCGACGGAGACAGCGGTGTTGGCGCTTTTGAATGACTGACGAACCAGAGACGAGCGGCATGGGCGAGAAGGCGGCGCTGCCGCTACGGCCGGATGGGGCGAAGCCGGAGGTTCCCCCCGCGCCCCCGGGCGGCGCAGCGGCTTCGGCGCGCGGCACGGCGTCCCCGCTGCCCCCTTCACCCGGCGCCCGGCCCGAGGCGACGAGCCCGCGCGCTGCGCCGGCACCCCTGCCCGGGCGGGATAGCGCCAGCCGAATTACCCCGCTGCTGACGGTCGCTGGCTTCGTCATTCTTGCCGGCTGCATCGCCTATCTCTGGACGCGGCCGGCGCCAGAGGCGCCGATGCCGGCCTTGCCGCCGAATGAGAGCGGGGTGATCGCCGCGCTCCGTACCGAGATTACCGGCTTGCAGGATCGGCTCTCCGCGCTCGATCATCGCGAGCGCGCCGATATCCTCGCGCTGCACCAGGAAATCGCCGGCCTCGGCACCGCGGCGTCCGGCCCGGGCCAGAGTGTCGGCCAGAACGGCGGCCAGCCCGCCACCGCCGCAGCAGGCGCGGCGGCGCCCGATCTCTCGGCCGAGATCGCGGCCCTCGGCGCTCGGCTCCGCCAGGTCGAGACGGCGAGCGCCAGCGCCTCGGCCAATGCCCCCTCTGCCGCCGCACTCGGCACGCTGAGCAGCAAGCTTGATGGTCTGGCGGCGCGCCAGTCCTCAGATATCAAGGGTGTCGAGGCCGATCTCGCGACGCTCCGGCAGCAGATCGCGGATCTCGGCACGCAGACCAAGACGCTCGCGGCGGAGGCCGGGGCGGTGCCGCGGCTTTCGGCCGAAGCACAGCGTCTCGGCAGCCTCAGCCGGGCGGCAGCGCGGTTGGCGGCCGGCCAGCCGCTCGGCACGCTCGCCGACGCGCCACCCGCCCTCGCGCGCTACGCGCATCGCGCGCCGCCGACCGAGGCGGCGCTTCGCCTGAGCTATCCCGCCGCCGCCCGCGCCGCGGCCGCCGCCAGCCGGCCAGAGACCGGGCGGCTCGGCTTTTGGCGCGGCATGTGGCTGCGGGTGGAAAACCTCGTCACGCTGCGGCAGGGGGACCGCGTGATCGTCGGCGATCCGGTGAGCGGCGTGCTCGCCCATGCGCAGCGGCTGCTCGACGCCGGGGATCTCGCGGGCGCCGTCTCGCTGCTCGGCGGCTTGCCGGCGCCTGCCGCCGCGGCCATGGCCCCCTGGCTTGACGAGGCGCGCGGCCTGATCGCGGCGCGCCAGGCGCTGGCCGAGATGGCGGCGCACTGATGCGCAAGCTTCTCGGCTTTCTGCTGATCGCGGTGGTTCTCTTCGCCCTCGCCTATGCCCTTGGCAGCATCCCAGGCGAGATCACGGCGCGCATCGGCGCCTATAGTTTCGCGACCAGTATGCCGGTCGCCATTCTCGCGCTCTTGCTCCTGCTCGGCGCGCTCTACGGCCTGCTGCGCCTCGGCGCGCTGATTGTGGGCGCGCCGGGGCGGTTCGGGCGCGGGCGGCATCAGCGCCAACTCCGCCTCGGCGACATCGCGGTGACGCGGGCTTTCGCCGCCCTCGCCGCGGGGGATGGCAAATCCGCCCGGCGGGAAGCGGCGCGCGCCCGCCGCCTGTCCCCGCGGGCGCCGATGGCACTGCTGGTCGCGGCCGAGGCCGCGCGCATGAGCGGTGCGGCGGCGGAGAGCGAGGCCGCCTATCGCGAACTGGCGAGCAACCCGGATGCCGCCTTCCTCGGCCTCCGCGGCCTGCTGCGCCAGGCGCTGGACGCTGGGGATTATCTGCGCGCGGCCGATATCGCCCGCCGCGCGGAGCTTGCCCATCCGGGCGCGGCCTGGCTTCGCGCCGAGCGGGCGCGGCTCGCTTTGCAGACCGGCGCCTGGGGGGAAGCCCTGGCCCTCGCCGGGCCCGAAGCGCCGCGCGCGGCAATCGCGGTGGCGGCGGCCGATGCGACGGCAGACCCCATCCAGGCGCTGCGGCTGGCGAAGGAGGCTTTCGCCGCCGATCCGGCCCTCGCGCCTGCCGCTCTCGCCTATGCGCGGCGCTTACGCCGCGCCGGGCAGGAGCGGAAGGCCGCGCAGGTGGTGGAGCGTGCCTGGGCGGCAGCCCCCCATCCCGATCTCGCCACCTTCTATCTGGAGGCCGAGCAGACGCCGCTCGCCCGCGTCAAGCGCGCGGAAGCGCTCGCCGCCTGCAAGCGCGGCGATCGCGAGAGCGCTTTGCTGCTGGCCGCCGCGAGCCTTGGCGCGGGCCTGACCGGAGAGGCCCGGCGCCATGCTGAGGCGGCGCATGCGGCGGGGCTCGACCAGCGGCGGCTTTGGGTGCTGATGGCCGATATCGCGGAGGCGGAAGCGCGGGATGGCGGTGGGGAAAAGGCGCGGCTGCTCGCCCATGAGGCGCTTCGCCGCAGCCAGGCGGCGGGGGCGGACCCTCGCTGGCGCTGCGTGCAATGCGGGGCCGAGCCGGGGGCGTGGTCTCCCGTCTGCCCGTCCTGCCGCGCGATCGGGCCATTGCGCTGGACGGCCGAGAGCACGCCGGCGCGGCTGAGCGCCGAGGCAAGACCCGTCACCCTGCTGCCCGGCGCCGGCTGAGCGCCTTACCCGAGGGCGGCGAGCGCCGCTTCGGGGGTGATCCGCCCATCATAGAGCGCGCGGCCGACAATGACGCCGGTAATGCCCGGCGCCGCCGCCGCGGCCACCCTCAAGGCGGTGAGGTCGGCCAGGCTGCCGACCCCGCCGGAGGCGATCACCGGCGTCGTTACCGCGCGGGCGAGGGCTGCCGTCGCTTCCAGATTGAGGCCTTCGAGCATCCCGTCCCGCCCGATATCGGTGAAGATGATCGCCGCCGCCCCGGCATCCTCGAAGCGGAGCGCCAGCGCCTCGGTGGTGAGCGCCGAGGTCTCGGCCCAGCCCTCGGTCGCGACCAGCCCGTCCCGCGCGTCGATGCCGACGGCGATGCGGCCGGGAAAGAGCCGGCAGGCCTCGCGCACCAGGGCCGGGTTCTTGGCGGCGACGGAGCCGAGGATCACCCGGCTGACGCCTTCGGCGAGCCATGCCTCGATCTGCGCGAGATCCCGGATGCCGCCGCCGAGCTGCACCGGCACGGCCGCGGCGCCCGCGCCCTCTGCCGCCCCGGCGAGGATGGCGCGCACCGCCGCCGCATTGACCGGGCGGCCGGCGAAGGCGCCATCGAGATCCACCACATGCAGCCAGCGGCAGCCCGAGGCGACCCAGGCGCGGGCCTGGGCGCCCGGATCATCGCCATAGACGGTCGCCTGCGCCATGTCGCCCCGGCGAAGGCGCACGCAGGCGCCGCCCTTGAGGTCGATCGCGGGGAAGAGGGTCAGTGGTGTCATCGGCCTGCTCAGCTCTTGCGCTGGATGAGCTTGTAGAAATAGGCGCCGGCGATCAGCTGGCCGCCGATCCGCGCATAGGCCGGGTGCGTGCCCCAGCGGGTGAAGCCCAAGCTTTCGTAGAGGGCGATCGCCCCGGTATGGGTCTCACGCACGTCGAGGTTGAGGATCTGGTAGCCCATCGCCCGCGCCCGCTCCTCCACCCGCGTCACCATGATGCGGGCGAGGCCGAGGCGCCGGGCATAGGGGGCCACGAAGGTCTGGGTGATGCTGGCGGCCATGGCCTGCGCCTCGTTGCTGCGCGGCGGCCGCACGAGCTGGGTGGAGCCGACGATGACGCCATCGACCCGCCCGACATAGACCTCGCGCTCGGGCACCATCAGCAGGCCCTTGAAATAGCTTTCGAGCACCGGGCGGCCCGGCGGCTGCAGCCAGCCGAAGCCGCCGCCGTCGATGATGGCGGCATCCGTCGCCTCGCAAAGGGCGAGCAGATCCTCCTCGGTGAAGGCGGTGATACGGTCCACCGCCAGGCGCGGCTTGGCGAAGGGCAGCGGCCCCGCCGCCTCGCCACCCGCGGCATCGCCGCCGGGAAGATCGGCCGCCGGCAGGCTCATGGTTGCCATGTCAGGAAATTCTTCATCATGGTCAGCCCCACCTCCTGGCTCTTTTCCGGGTGGAATTGCATGCCGGCACGGTTCCCGCGCGCGACCATGGCGACCACCGGGCCGCCGTAATCGGTGGTGGCGAGGATTTCCGCCGCCGCCCCGCCCGAGAGGGCGTAGCTATGCGTGAAATACACATGATCGCCCGGGGTGAGGCCGGCCAGCAGCGGATGCGCGCCGGGGGTGAAATCGAGCGCGTTCCAGCCCATCTGCGGCAGCCGCAGGCCCGGCGCGGTGATACGGGTGATCTCCCCCGCGATCCAGCCGAGCCCCTCGGTCGCGCCGTATTCGAGGCCGCGCTCCGCCATCAGCTGCATGCCGACGCAGATGCCGAGGAAGGGCGTGCCGCCGCCGACCGTCTCTGTCAGCGCGGCGCGCAGCCCCGGCACCGCGTCGAGCCCGTTCATGCAATCGGCGAAGGCGCCTTGCCCGGGCAGGATAATGCGCGCGGCGGCGCGGATCTCGGCCGGATCGCTGGTGATGCGGATCTCCGCGGCAAGGTCGGCGAGCCCCGCCGCCCGTTCCGCCGCCCGCGCGGCGGAGGCGAGGTTGCCGCTGCCGTAATCGACGACCACGACCTTCATGCCCGCTCCTCCGCCAGCATGCCGGGGGTGACCGCACAGGCGCGGAGGAAGGCGGCATCGGCATCGGGTGCCGCGACCACGCCCGCTTCCGCGAAGCCCCGCCGGCTGAGGGACCAGCGCCGTAGATCCCGCCCCTGGGCGCCGAGCATCAGGGCATAGCCGATGAGAAGCGCGGCCCCAAGCCCGGCCGAAACTGCGGCCGCGACGATCCAGAAGCCGATGAGCACGACGAGCGCGAGAAGGGCCGCGATCCAGGCACGATGCGCCATGAGCCAGAAGGGGCCGAAGAGGAAGGCGCCCCAGGAAAACCCCTCCGGCACCAGCAGAGGCGCCCGGCCAGGCCGTGTATGGGCGGAATAGATCCTCATCCGGCCAGCGAGCCCTTGGTGGAGGGGATTGCGCCGGCGGCACGGGGATCGGCCTCCACCGCCATCCGCAGCGCCCGCGCCACCGCCTTGAAGCAGGCTTCGGCGATGTGATGGTCGTTCCGGCCCGCCTTCTGTACGAGATGCAGGTTGAAGAGGCCGTTGGCCGAGAGCGCGCGGAAGAATTCCTCGCAGAGCTGGGTATCGAAGCTGCCGATCTTGCCGGTGGCGAAGGAGACCTGCCAGCCGAGCGCCGCCCGGCCGGAGAGATCGACCGCCGCTTCCACCAAAGCCTCGTCCATCGGGATCAGCGCCTGGCCATAGCGACGGATGCCGCGCTTTTCGCCGAGGGCCTTGAGGATGAGCTGGCCGAGCACGATGCCGACATCCTCGACCGTGTGGTGATCATCCACATGCCGGTCCCCCTCCACCGCGATCTCGAGATCGAAGAAGGCGTGCCGGCCGAGCGCGGTCAGCATATGGTCGAAGAAGCCGATGCCGGTCGCGGTCGTGACACGCCCGCTGCCGTCCAGATCGAGCCGGATGGTGATCGCGGTTTCCGCGGTGCGGCGGGTGAGGCTCGCGCTGCGCGCGGCCGGGGCCTCGGCGGAGGGGCTCATGTCCATGGCTGTGCCATACCTCATCCCGGCCGAAATTTCACGGCCGGAGGTTTGAGAAAGCCGACGATCTGTTCCGCTTCCGCGACGATCGGATCGGCGATCGCCTGCGCCCGCGCCGCACCGGCGAAGAGGAGGCGGTCGATATACCCGGGATCGGCGAGCAGGCGGCGGGTTTCGGCGGCGATCGGGGCGAGCTTCGCGACCATCAGCTCGGCCAGACGCTCCTTGAAGGCGGCGAAGCCCTGGCCGCCGACCTCGGCCAGCACCTCCGCCGGAGACTGGCCGGAGAGGGCGGCGAAGATGCCGACGAGGTTGCGCGCCTCCGCCCGGGTTTCGAGCCCGGCCGGTTCGGAGGGCAGGGGTTCGGCATCGGTCCGCGCCCGGCGGATCTTGGCGGCGATGGTCTCGGCATCGTCCGAGAGATTGATGCGGCTCTGATCCGAGGGATCGGACTTCGACATCTTCTTCGTGCCGTCCCGCAAGGACATCACCCGCGCCGCCTCGGGCATGATCAGCGGCTTGATCTCGGGGAAGAAGGGCTGGCCGTAATCATGGTTGAACTTTTGGGCGATGTCGTTAGCGAGTTCGAGGTGCTGCTTCTGATCGTCCCCCACCGGCACATGCGTCGCCCGGTAGGCGAGGATATCGGCCGCCATGAGGTTCGGATAGACGTAGAGGCCGGCGGAAGCGGCCTCGCGGTCTTTCCCGGCCTTGTCCTTGAACTGCGTCATGCGGTTGAGCCAGCCGATGCGGGCGATGCAGTTGAAGATCCAGGCGAGGCGGGCATGGGCCGGCACGGCCGATTGATGGAAGAGGATGTGGCGCTCGGGGTCGATCCCGCAGGCGATCAGGGTCGCCGCCATTTCCCGCGTCTGCCGGCGCAGCTGCTCGGGCTCCTGCCAGGTGGTGATGGCGTGCAGATCGACGACGCAATAGAGGCAATCATGCTCCTGCTGCAGCGCGACCCAATTGCGGATGGCCCCGAGATAGTTGCCGAGCGTCGGGATGCCGGAGGGCTGGATGCCTGAGAATACGCGCTGCATAAAACCTATACCTCTGACAGGGGAAGCGGCCGGGAGCGCCGCACGCGCAGGCTGGCCGCGCCCGGCGGTGGAAGGCTGGGCAGGGGGCTTTTCCCCGTATCCCGGCCGGGCGTCAATTCCCGCCGAAAGGCCGCGGCTGGGCGGGCGTATGTTGCGCTGCCGTTCTCCCAGTTGACCGCTCGGTCAGCTCGCTCCACAATCCGGCGTGACATCTTCGTCATGTCAGTTTCGCTGTCCTTTCGGATCAGCGCCGGCACCCCGCCCGGCGGCTCGCTTTCGGATGGCCGCTGGTTCCTTCGTCAGCCCAAGGGTTTCTCAATGCGTGTTCGGCTCTTCCCGATTGTCCTTGCAAGCCTGGCGCTCGGCACCGCGGGCGAAGCGAGGGCGCAGATGGGCCCGGGCGGGCCGCCGCCGGTGGGCGTCACCAAAGCGAGCGTGACCCCGATCTACCCGACGAGCCAGTATATCGGCCGCGTACAGGCGATGAAGAAGGTGACGATCCGGGCGCGCGTCACCGGCACGCTGGAGGAGCGGGATTTCAAGGAAGGGGACGAGGTCAAGAAGGGGCAGCAGCTCTTCGTGATCGAGCAGGCGCCCTACCAGGCCGCCGTGCTGCAGGCCCAAGGCCAGCTTCTTCAGGCGGAGGCGGCGCTCAAAAACGCCAAACAGAACCTCACGCGCTCGCAGACCCTGCTCAACACGCCGGCGGGCCAGCGCTCCACCTTCGATACGGATGTGGCGACGGCGGGGCAGAGCCAGGGCCAGCTTCTGGTGGCCGAGGCGGCGCTGAAGACCGCGCAGATCAACCTCGGCTATACGACCGTGACCGCACCGATCGACGGCCGCATCGGCATCGCCACCGATCCGGGCAACACCGTCTCCTTCGCTGATGCGGCGCTCGCCACCATCGTCAGCCAAGACCCGGAATACGTGACCTTTCCGGTCTCCGAAGTGGAGGTGATGAAGCTTGAGCAGCAATATGCCGGCAAGGGCGGGCTCGGCGCGCTGAACGTGCGTATCAAGCTGCCGAACGGACAGATGTACGACCAGACGGGCCATATCAACTTCAGCGATATCAGCGTCAACGCCTCGACCGATACGATCGCGCTGCGGGCGACCATCCCCAATCCGCTGCATGGCGCGCCCAACGATGCCGGCGGCAGCCGCACCCTCGTCGATGGCAGCTTCGTCACCGTGCTGCTCGAAGCGGCCCAGCCGGATCAGGCGATCACCGTTCCCCGCTCCGCCGTGCTGGCCGACCAGCAAGGCTATTATGTCTTCGTGATCGGGCCGAAGGATGTGGCCGAGCGCCGGAACGTGACGCTCGGCAGCTCGCCCGATCCGACGCTCGCGGTCATCGCGAGCGGGCTGAAGGCGGGCGACGAGGTGGTGGCCGATGGGGTGCAGCGCGTCCATCCGGGCGCGGCCGTGAAGCCCGTGCCCTATACGCCGCCGAAGCCGCCCTCCTTCGCGGAACCCAACGGATCCAGCGGCTAAAGCAGCAGGCAGCGCCCAGACATGTTCTCCGCTATCTTCATCGATCGGCCGCGGCTCGCCGTCGTCATCGCCGTCCTGATCACGCTGGCCGGGCTGATCGCGCTGACCCGCATCCCGGTCGCGCAGTTCCCCGATATCGTGCCGCCGCAGGTCTCCGTCACCACCACCTATCCGGGCGCCTCGGCCTCCGTGGTGGAAGCGACGGTCGCGCAGCCGCTGGAGGCGCAGATCGTCGGCGTCACCAAGATGCTCTACATGCGCTCCTACAGCGGCAATGACGGCAGCTACAGCCTGACGGTGAGCTTCGCGCTCGGCACCGATCCCGATATCGACGTCGTCAACGTGCAGAACCGGGTGACGGCGGCACTTTCCCAGCTGCCGGCGGAAGTGCAGGCGGAAGGCGTGCAGCTGCGGCAGAAATCCTCCTCGATCCTGCAATTCGTGCTGTTTTCGAGCCCGGACAAATCGCTCACCCCGCTCTTCATCTCGAACTACATCACGATCAACGTGCTTGACGTGCTCTCCCGCACGCCGGGCGTGGGCCAGGCCTTCCTCTTCGGTGCGCAGAACTACTCCATGCGCGTCTGGCTCAATACCGATCGGATGACCCAGCTCGGCCTCGCGCCGAGCGATATCATCAGCGCGATCCAGGCGCAGAATACCCAGGCCGCTGTTGGCATCATCGGTGCCGAGCCGACCTCGAAGGAGACGCAGATCCAGGTCAATCTGCAGACCCAGGGCAGGCTGGAAACGCCCGAGCAATTCGGCAACATCATCCTGCGCGCCAATTCCGACGGCTCGATTCTGCGGCTGCGGGACGTGGCGCATATCGCCCTCGGCGCCGAGAGCGAGAACACCCAGGATCAGCTGGACGGCAAGCCCTCGCTCGGCATCGGCATCTATCTCGAGCCGGGTGCGAATGCGGTGGAGACGGCGCAGCGCGTCAGAAGCGTCATCGCCGGCCTCTCCAAGCGCTTCCCGAAAGGCCTGACGGCGCAGGTCGTCTATGACACCTCGGACTTCGTCAACGAGACGGTCCACGAAGTGATCCGCACCATCGTCGAAGCCTTCATCCTCGTCGTTCTCGTGGTCTTCGTCTTCCTCGGCGGTAATATCAGGGCGACGATC
This sequence comes from Acidisoma sp. C75, assembly GCF_054665095.1. Lineage (NCBI taxonomy): Bacteria > Pseudomonadati > Pseudomonadota > Alphaproteobacteria > Acetobacterales > Acidocellaceae > Acidisoma > Acidisoma sp. C75. The sequence goes on along the minus strand of NZ_BAAFHD010000012.1, from coordinate 26,940 downwards.
ATCCCGACGATCGCCGTGCCGGTCAGCCTCATCGGTGCCTTCGCCATCCTCCTCGCGCTCGGCTATTCGGCGAATACGATCTCGCTGCTCGCCCTCGTTGTCGCCATCGGCGTGGTGGTGGACGATGCGATCGTCGTGGTCGAAAACGTCGAACGCGTGATGGACGAGCATCCGGACATGGACCCGCGGGACGCGACCAAGCTCGCCATGCGCCAGATCATCGGGCCGATCATCGCGATCTCGCTGGTGCTGCTCTCGGTCTTCGTGCCGGTGGGCTTCATTCCTGGGCTTTCCGGTGAACTCTTCAAGCAGTTCGCGGTGACGATCTCCGTCACCATGCTGATCTCGGCGACCAATGCGCTGACGCTCTCGCCCGCGCTCTGCGCGCTCTTTCTGCGCCCGGTGAAGAACAAGGACACGCGGCGCGGGCCCTTTTCCCGCATCAGCCGCGGGATCGACCGGGTGCGCAACGGCTATGCCCGCAGCGTCAGCCGGCTGGTGCGCATCGCCCTCATCATCGTGCCGGTGATGATCATCCTGGTGCTCGGCCTCGGCTTCCTGGCCGGCCGCACGCCGGGCGGCTTCTTGCCGGAAGAGGATCAGGGGGCCTTCTTCACCGCCGTCGAACTGCCGGACGGTGCTTCCATCAACCGCACGCAATCGGTGGTCGATCGGGTCGTCGGCATGCTCAAGACCATGCCGCAAGTGGCGCATACCATCGGCATCGTCGGCTTCTCGATCCTCGATGGCGCGGCCGAGCCGAATGCCGCCTTCGTTGTGGCGCGTCTCAAGCCCTTCGCGGACCGGCCAGGGCCGAAGAACAGCGTGCAGGCGCTGATTGGCCAGATGTTCGGCATGTCGCAGCAGATCATGAGCGCGAACGTCTTCCCCTTCAACCTGCCGCCGATCATCGGCCTCTCGACCGGCGGCGGCTTCGAATACCAGCTCGACGCGCTGGAAGGGCAGAGCCCGCAGGATATGGCCTCCGTGCTCGGCAGCCTGCTGGTCGCGGCCAATACCAACCCGCAGCTGAGCCGCGTCTTCTCCACCTATTCGGCTGGCAACCCCTCGATCTACCTCGATATCAATCGCGACAAGGCGGAGGCGCTCGGCGTCAATATCGACGATATCTTCACCACCCTGCAGGCGACGATGGGCGGTTACTACGTCAACCAGTTCAACCTCTTCGGCCGCACCTGGCAGGTGAATATCGAGGGCGAATCGCCCTATCGCGACAATCTGGACGCGCTGTGGAAGGTCTATGTCCGCAATGCCAGCGGCAAGATGGTGCCGCTGCGCAGCCTGGCGACGATCCGCATCGTCACCGGCCCGCAGGTGATCACCCGCTACAACAACGTCCGCTCCATCACGATCGACGGCTCGCCCGCGCCCGGCGTCTCGTCCAGCCAGGCGCTGGCGGCGATGGAGGAGATTTCCAACAAGGTGCTGCCGGCCGGCTACAGCTATGAATGGACCGGCACCGCCTATCAGGAAATCCAGGCGGGCGGGCAGACCGGCGCGGTGCTCGCGCTCGCGGTGATCTTCGCCTATCTCTTCCTGGTGGCGCTCTACGAGAGCTGGACCATCCCGATGTCGGTGCTGATCTCGGTGGTGGTGGCGGGGCTTGGCGCCTTCATCGGGCTGACGGTGACCGGCCTGCCGCTCAACCTCTACGCGCAGATCGGGCTCGTCACACTCATCGCGCTTTCCGCCAAGAACGGCATTCTGATCGTTGAATTCGCCAAGGAGCAGCGCGAGATGGGCGTGCCCATCCGCGAGGCTGCGGTCGCCGGGGCGCGGCTGCGGTTCCGCGCGGTGATGATGACCTCCTTCGCCTTCATCCTCGGCCTGGTGCCGCTGGTCATGGCGACGGGCGCGGCGCAGATCAGCCGCCGCTCGGTCGGCACGCCGGTCTTCTTCGGCATGATCGCGGCCAGTTGCGTCGGCATCTTCGTCATCCCGATGCTCTACGCGGTGTTCCAGAGAATGCGCGAATGGGCGCGGGTGAAGATCTTCCGCCTGCCGCCGATGGAGTTCCATAAGCCGAAGGCTTGGGAAGAAGAGCCGAAGGACTGATCGCCCGCTAAGGCCGCGCCATGCCCGCCCCCTGCGGCGACGGGGGTGGAGCAGGGCGAGGCGGGGGCTGCGCGAGAGAACCAGCTTCCCGCATCGCCGGCCCTTGTGGGCGGCGTCAATTGTTGGGGGGCCATGAGAGCCGGTCAGACTGATCTGGAAGCATCCGTCGAATGCGTCACGCCGGAGCTTGTCACGGGCATCCACCCGTGACGGTGCCCCCGGACGTTTGGATCCTCGGCATGAAGCCAGGCACGACGAAATTGAGGTTGTTCGGGCGGCTTCTGACGCACTCCGGGGCGCGTCATCGACCCGGGGCATTGATCAGCTGTCGTGAAAAGCGGGGGAGCCGAACTACCGGATCGAATCCACTTCCTATTCCGAGTGGTTTATGGTAGGTTACATGTAACTAATTCGGAGGCCCGGTCATGGCGCAGGCAAGAGGCGCGAAGCCAACACGGGTGAAGGTGCAGGAGCATCGTGACCGGCTGCGCGCCCAGGGTCTGCGGCCGATCCAGATTTGGGTGCCGGACGTGCGCGCCTCGTCCTTCCGGGCGGAGGCGCACCGGCAATCGCTGGCTGTGGCGGCAAGCGCCCATGCGGCCGAGGATCAGGCGTTCATCGACGCGGTGTCCGACTGGGACGATGAATGAGGCGGGGCGAGGTTTGGACCGTCTCCGGCGGTAAGGATTATGCGGGCAAGCCTCGCCCCGTCGTCATCATTCAAGACGATGCCTTTGACCCGACGGACTCGATCACGATCTGCGCCTTCACCACGGACCCGACCGAGGCCCCCCTGTTCCGGCTCTCGGTGGAGCCGAACGAATGCAACGGCCTGCGCTCTCCCTCCCGGCTGATGGTGGACAAGGTCACCACCGTCCCGAAATCCAAAATTGGCGAGCGGGTCGGGCGGCTCGACGATGAGGACGTGGTCCGGCTCAACCAGGCGGTAATGGTGTTCCTGGGCCTCGCGGTGTCGCCGAGAACGGGCCGCAAGGGGGAATGACGAGGAGCGCTGCAAACTCAGTGCCCACTCAGGGACTGAACTGGCGGAGAGGGTGTCCGCCTACATAGTTTCCAACACAATCCGAAAGCACCCATAAAACCCTATTTGAAAACAATAATTTCGGCTTCTCTATTCCAACCGGTTCCAACACAATATACCCTGTTCTAGGTCAAGACTGTGGGTAGAGACGAGGGTAAGCGAGTTGGGCGGAAGGTTGGCTTTAAGGCTGTCGGCGCGGTCGGTCGCCACGATCCGGGAGCCAGGATATCACCCGGATGGCGGTGGTCTCTACCTGCAGGTAACGGGGGCCGGGGGTCGCTCCTGGATCTTCCGCTATCAGCGACATGGCCGGGCGCGGGAGATGGGGCTGGGTCCGGTATCCCTCGTGCCGTTGGCCGAAGCACGGGCTCTGGTACAGGAGTACCGCCGGATGTTGTTCGACGGTATAGACCCCATCGCGGCGCGGCAAGCGAAGCGTGCGAAAGCCGGCCCGCCTCCGTCGATGAGCTTTGATGAATGTGCTGACGCCTATGTGGCGGCGCATCGCCCCTCCTGGCGGAACGTGAAGCATGCCGAGCAGTGGTCGAGCACGATCAAGACCTATGCCTCGCCGCTGATCGGTGGGACGCCGGTTCGCGATATTGACACCGAGGCGGTGATGACCGTGCTGCGGCCGATCTGGGCGAGCAAGAGCGAGACCGCCAGTCGGCTGCGCGGCCGCCTCGAGTCGATCCTCGACTGGGCGAAGGTGCGCGGCTTTCGGGAAGGCGAGAACCCGGCCCGCTGGCGCGGCCATCTAGACAAGCTCTTGCCTGCGAGGGCGAAAGTCCAGCAGGTTCGCCATCATCCGGCACTTCCCTATGCCGAGATCGCTGCTTTCATCGCGGCGCTGCGCCAGCAACCGGGCACCGCCGCCAAGGGTCTGGAGTTCCAGATCCTGACGGCCGCACGCACGGGCGAGATCATCGGCGCGCGCTGGGAGGAGTTCGACGGGGATAAGCGGATCTGGACAATCCCTCCAGAACGGATGAAAGCGAAGCGCGAGCATCGCGTGGCGCTCTCTGCGGCCGCGCTCGCCCTCGTTCGCGAGATGCGCAAGCGAGCCGAGTCGGAGTTCGTCTTTCCCGGCCATCGTCCGAACCGGCCGCTCTCCAACATGGCCTTCCTTCAGCTCCTCAAGCGTATGGGGCGCGCAGAGATCACCGCCCACGGTTTCCGCTCCTCCTTCAAGGACTGGGCAACGGAACAGACCGAGTTTCCCGCAGAGGTGGTCGAGATGGCGCTCGCGCACACGATCTCGGACAAGGTGGTGAAGGCCTATCAGCGTGGAGACCTTTTGCAGAAGCGCTTCCAGCTGGCCGAAGCTTGGGGCCAACACTGCACAGCGGAAGCGACCGAGGCCGCAGCCTGACCCATGAGCACGGCCGAAGAAGCGGCGCTCGAGGAGAAGATCGCCAAGCTTGAATTGCGGCTGCGTAAGCTCAAGCTGCGGCTGCGCAGCATCCGGGCGACCCGCGCCAGTGCCGCTGCCCGCACCCATGCTGCGCGAGACGCTGAGATCCTGGCGGCTTACGCCGAGGCAGACGGCCGCTACGGCACGGTCAAGCAGTTGGCGCAGGAATGGAACCTGAGCACCAAGCAGATCCATCGGATCTTGAGCCGGGAGCGCAAGGCTCAGCCTTCTGCGTTCGGTGCCCGATAGGCTTCAGCCACAATGCGTTCAGCCGCCTCTACCTCATCATCGCGCAGGCTCGCGAAGTCTTTCTCGCGCCGCGCCTTGGAGAGACGGCCGCCGTTTTGGCGGATAAACCGGATGAGCAGCGAGATCCGCTGATCGGCCATTTCGAAAAGGGCGGCAAGCCCTTGGCGGGCCCGGTCGTACGCTTCGATTTCCCCAATCTCGCGTGGCAGATCCTGCTCGACCGTCCGCGCGACGCAGGCATAGAGGAATTCGGCAAAATCGGTCACATCGAACAGCGCGTAGAGATCACGCGTGTCGTTCAGCACCTCGACATTGCCGGCCGCCGTGGGCCGCCAATCGATGTGATCCATCAGTGGTGCTGAGCGCTCCCGCAGCAGACTTGCGTAGGTATCGATCTCCGCCAGGATCGCGGTTGAGACGGGGAAGAGGATACCGGGCGGAGAAAAACCACGCTCGGCTAGCACGTGGTGGATGAGAAAGCGATGCAGCCGCCCGTTTCCATCCTCAAAAGGATGCGCGGTCACGAAACCATAAGCGATGGCAGCCGCCTGAAGCACAGGGTCCAGGCCGCCGCTCGTCATCCGCGCATTGGCGGCGATCATGCCATCCATGAGAGCGGCGAGATCGGTTGGTCGCGCACCGATCAGCTCCGGCACCGGCATGCCATCCGGATCGCGGTCACCAAGAAAGACGCCCTCCGTTCGTAGCCCTGGCCTGATGTGCCGCGCATCCTCCACCAGAACGGACTGGAGGCGCTCCAATTCCGGCACGGAGAGCGGCCGCTGCCCAGCCTGCATCACGGCGCGACCCCAGCGCTCGACCCGATTGCGCGGGGGCGTTTCGCCTTCGATGCGGAAGCTCGCTTGGCTATCGGCGAGCAGCAGGAAACTCGCGGCTCTGGCAAGAACCCGCCGATCCGCACCCTGCGCGATCGCCGCAGCGCGCTCCGCCAGCCCCACGGCCGCGAAGCTTGCGAGAGCCTGAGTCCGGCGGATCACGGGGCAGAAGCCGGGAACGCCCGGCAGATTGTCCCGCACCCGATGGCGGGGCGAATTCACCGAAGCCACCACGAAGCAGGTGTCCGGGCTCAGCGCTTCGACGTAATTGCCGGCGGTCGCATCCGGCAGGTCAAGCCGCCGGCCGGTCAGCCACTCGAAAAAGAACCACACCCTTCGCGCCCAGGCCCCAGTCGGCGACTGGCGGACAAGAAGCGCGATATCGGCCTCCGGCACAGTATCGAAGATGCGCTTGAGCGCTCTGAGATCAGGCTCTTCATGGCGGAGCGCGAAGACAAGATGCGCCCCGATCTCATCCTGCGGGCGATAGCGGTGATCGAAGAGAACAAGGCCATCCAACGCCCGGCGCCCTTCCCGTACCGCGGCCAGAGAGACGCAGGCGATCGACCGCAACGGGACATCAACGCCCAGCGCATGCACGAGCGCCGCATAGCCGGCGAGGCTTGCCCCCTCCGGGACAATGCGTTCCTTGAAGATGCGGGGTGTGGTGAATCTCGGCGCCATTGCGGAAAACCGCTTAGCATGCATAGCAACCCGTTACAAATCGCGGCTTGTGCGGAAAATCGATGACCCGCAACTCCATGCCCGGATCAACCCCATTTAGGATGCCCGTACGGTTCTGGCGGCTATCGGCGAATGGTTCGAGGCCTGCAACAAGGTTCATCCTCACAGCAGCCTCGCCTACCAAGCGCCGAGAGGATATGCCACACCATCATTGCCGGATCATACGTCGGGAAGCCACGGGAGTCGGCGTAGGTCGACACGATCTCGCTCAGATCCAGCCCCCCGCGCACGAGATATCTTCCGGCGTCAATCATGCTGGAAAGCCAGCGCTTCACGGCAACAATGAACTGGCTCGTGCCTTAACTCACACGCTCGGGATCAGTGCCTCTATACAGTCCTGTGTGTGCTTACGCGGTTCGTCTCCTGCTGACAAAAGTCGGTGCATCGCCATAGAATGGTCGGGAGAACAGTCTCCAGAAAAGCGGGCGTATGTCTGATGGCACATGATATTTTCGTTTCATATGCGACCCCAGACAAGCTGATTGCAGACGCTGCTGTGAACATATTAGAATCAAATCGGATACGCTGCTGGATTGCTCCACGGGATGTATTACCCGGGGGCCAAGTGTCCTGGGCAGCGCAGATCGATGCTGCCATACGGCAGAGCCAAATGTTGGTATTAGTCTTCTCGGGCCATGCGAATAAGTCGACTATGGTAGAGCGAGAAGTGAATCTGGCACTCGACTCTAGTATCCAGATCGTGCCCTTCCGCATCGAGGATGTAAAGCCAGACGGAGGGCTTGCCTTTTACATCGGCACGATGCACTGGCTCGATGCGCTTACGCATCCGGTCGAAGCGCATCTTGCCCGCCTCGTTGACGTCGTGAAACGCAATTTGCCGAACAATCCGACTCCGACTCAACCCAGCGATCGATCAGATTACAAAGAAAGTTCTGAATCTGTCGGTCAATCGCAGCCAGAGGCGTCAGGTCCACCACCGAACCGTTTCGGACGTCAATCTAAGCTTATCGCAGCAGGGATGGGCTTATGTCTCATCGTCGGAGGATGTAGTATCTATTTTATTGAGGGAAGCGGTACAAAATCACGAGCCCCGGCCGCGGTTGCTCCTCTTCCACCGGTGGTCGTGGCGTCGCCACCTCCGGGCAATACTGCCGCAGAGGTGTCCAAAAAGAAGGAGGGCAAACTCCCGGCCATCCTCGGCACCTCCGTTGCCCAGCCACCTTCAGCGGCGCCGACCGAAGCGGCACCACTGCCCCCAGTGACGGTCAGTCCGAAGGCTTCCGCGCCAGAAACGACCTTAGAGCAGGCGCAGGCTCAGGAAACAGCTCTAGGACTGAATTATCGGCAGCGTCGTGCAGTTCAACAGGGTCTGACCTACAATGGTGTCTACAGCGGCCCTTTGGATGGTGTTTTCGGTCCCTCTACCCGCGCCTCCATCAAAGAGTATCAGCACAAGAAAGGCCTACCTGAAACCGGTTTTCTCGATGGTGGACTATTGAGCAAATTGACGGTTAATGCTGTAGAAATACAAAGGTCTGAGAACCGGAGGGTGGCGCCCGAAACGGTCGTGCCTACGTCCTCTACCGCCTCTCCAGCAGCCGCACGCGTATCCGCACCAAACCAAGTCCAGTGTGTTCTGGCCAACGGCGCACAGCTAAAGATGGATCTTTCGACTTGCCGCAATGAGGGCGGACTTGTGGTGCAGTAAAGGCTTAAGCCATAGATTGATGCTGCAAACAATCGCAGCTAAACATCCGTTGAAAGGATAAGATGCCGTGGACACCACTCGCCTGTTACTGCTGGGCTGTCTTGCTCTGCCAGGATGCATGGCATCCACAAATAATGGTTGGCAGACAATGCTCAACTCGCAAGATCTTTCCGCCTACAATAGCATGCAGGTCGATCCGAACGTGCCCAACACGAGGCTTTCCTATACGGCACCTGTGACATGTCGCTATCAATTCAACTCTGCTGCAGTCGTGCGGGCCGCTGAGAGCGATGTGGATCAAGTGTCTGTCTATCCTCTGGGTCGGAATCTGAGGGTTGTCATCAAATCGACGCCGATCGACGCGCCCGGGCAGTCTGTCACGCTTTCGCAGTATCTGATCACCCATCGCGGCCAGGTCCTGGATTACAATGCGGCAGACACGCTGATTGACCTCACCAAGCGTGTTGATCCAGAAAATGACCCCGCCTTCACGGCAGCCCTAACGGCGAAGGCGCAAAAGGTCAAACCCCTCTTTTCAACAGTCTCCGTTATCCAAGACTTGAACATTCTTCTCCCGGAATACATTTCAACGGAATTTGCTGATGGCGCCGATACCGCTGTTGTCAAGAAGACGGATGGCCAAGTGTGGGCGACCTATGTCACCGGCGGCTCTACGATCTATAACGGCCGCAATGTTGTAGAACTGGATCTGGTGCATCAGCCCCCTGATCTTCCACCTCGGGACAGATATCTGGTCGGATACGCATTGATCGATCCAACAAATCTAATGCCCGTCCTCTCCGTGGTGGATTCCGGTTCGCATGAAAGCTACAGACTAATCTCATGCCGCAGCTAGAGTGGGTCGGTTTTCGTAAAGCAGGTGCGCCGATGCATGTCTTCATCAGTTACGGACACGATCAGAACACGCCGCTGGTGGACCGCATCCAGGCGGATTTGCAGGCGCATGGGCATACCGCCTGGCGCGATACCGGGCTGAAGGGCAAGGATATCGGCATCAATGCGGGGGATGCCTGGCGAGAACGCATCGTGACGGCGGTGCGCAAGGCCGATTGGGTGCTTGCCTTCCTCTCCCAGCATTCGACGCGGGAGACCGGCGTCTGCCTCGACGAGGTGGCGATCGCGCTCTCCATGCGCGGAGGTGGGGTCTCTACCGTGCTTGTCGAACCAGTGGAGCGGATCACCGCGCCGCCGACCATCGGGGATATCCAGAGGGTAGACATGGCGGATTGGGCCGCGCGCGAGGCGGCGGACCCCGCGGCCTTCGAGGTTTGGTATCAGGCGCGCCTCAGCGAGATCCTCGACATCCTGAACAAGCCGGAGAACCAGCGCTACGCCGCAGAGATCCGCCATCTGGAACAGGTGCTCGACCCGGCGCCGCAGGGCGCCGATATCCCGCCGCTCCTGCGCCACTTCGTCGGCCGCGAATGGTTGCTGGAGCGGGTGGATGCCTGGCGGCGCAGCCGGGAGCGCACGCAGCCGGCCTGGCTGGTTGGCGAGCCGGGGCAGGGCAAGAGCGCATTTGCCGCCTGGCTCGCGCAGCGTCATGCCGGGCATGTCATCGCCATCAATCTCTGTCGCTTCGGCCGCAGCCGCCGCAACGATCCGCCCGCCGTGATCCGCACGCTCGCCTTCCAGATCGCCATGCGCGTGCCCGAATACCGGGCGGAACTGCTGCGCTGGCTGGAGGGTCAGGACCCGAACGGCGCGGCCTTCTCCCTGCGCAGCCCGGCGGATCAGTTCGATGCGCTGATCATCCAGCCGCTGCACCACGCGCATATCGATGGCGGCCGCAGCGCGGACCCTCTGCTGGTGGTGGTGGACGGGCTGGACGAGACGGTGCCGCGCGGCGGCACGCTGCTTGATAGCGACCTGGCGCGGCTGCTCGCGGAGGAGGCGAGGCACCTGCCGGACTGGATGGCGCTGTTGGTGACCGGACGGCCCGAGGCACCGCTGCATCCGCTCTTCGCTCATCGCGCGCAATTCAACATCGGCACGGCAGCGGCGGAGAATGCGGCCGATTTAGGCGTCTATGTTCAGGCCTGGCTCGGCGCGGACAGGCCGGAGCTGATCGCGCGGATCGTCGCGGCATCGGAAGGGAATTTTGCCTATCTGGCGGCGCTCCGCCAGGCCGTGGCGGCCGGGCGGATTGACCCTGCGACCGAGGCGCATCTGCCGCGCGGGCTCTTCGCTTTGTATCATCAATGGTTCGACCGGCAGTTTCCGCGCGGGGTGGATTACGAGCCGGTGCGCGCGGCGCTCGGCGTGCTGCTCGCGGCCCGTCTGCCGATGCCCGAGGAGGTGCTGGCCGGGGCCTTGGGTTGGAGCCCTTTGGAAACGGTGGCCATGCGGGAGAGGCTGGGCAGCCTGTTCCGCTGGCAGCCGGAGGGGATCACGCCCTTTCATCAAACCCTGCGGGATTGGTTGATCGATCCTTCGGCGGAGGATGGACCGGGCAGCCGGTTCATGGTGGTGATCGGCGGGCCGAAGGGCGGCGCCGAAGTGTTGCGGGGCTATCTCTGGGCGCGTTTTGTGTCGGAGGCCGAAGAGCCCGATGCGCCCCAGCCCGATAGTTTCACCATGGCGGAATTGCCGCCACTGCTGGCAACCCGGCAGCCGGATGCGCTGGCGCGGGACCTGGCGGGGGTGGAGGACCCGATAGCCGTTCTGTCACGGGCCTGGGATATGGCGAAGGCTGAGGAAGCCCTTTATCGCTGGGCTTCGGCGCTGGCCTGGTGGGATGTCACAGCTTGTCTCGCCGATGCGGCCGGGCCTGCCGGCGCCTCGTGGCGCGTGGCGCCTCGCATCTTCCGGGGCGATATTTTGCAGAGGCTTGGGGATACCCGTGGCGCCTTGGCGGCCTATGCCGAGGCGCGGGCAATCGCTCACCACCTTGTCGAGACAGACGCCGAAAATACCGAATGGCAGCCGAATCTCGCCGTCAGCCATGAGAGAATCGGCGGTGTGAAGCAAGCCCAGGGTGACTTGCCCGGCGCGCTCTTCGCCTACTCTGCCGCCATGGCTATCCGCCAACGGCTGGTCGCGATCGACGAAGGCAATGCCGAGTGGCAGTGGGATCTCTCCGTCAGCCACATCAAGATCGGCGAGGTGAAGCAAGCGCAGGGCGACCTGCCCGGCGCGCTCTCCGCCTACTCTGCCGCCATGGAGATCGCGCAGCGCCTGGCCGCAATCGACCCAGGCGATACCCAGTGGCAGAAGGGTCTCGTCGCCAGCCACGACAGAATCGGCGCTGTAAAGCAAGCCCAAGGCGACCTGCCCGGCGCGCTCTCCGACTATTCCGCCGCCATGGAGATCACGCAGCGCCTGGCCAAGATCGATCCAGGCAACACCGAATGGCAGCGGGATCTCTCCGTCAGCCACGAAAACATCGGCGATGTGAAGAAAGCTCAGGACGACTTGCCCGGCGCGCTCTCCGCCTACTCTGCCGCCATGGCTATCCGCCAGCGCCTGGCCGCGATCGATCCAGGCAATACCGTTTGGCAGCGGGATCTCTCCGTCAGCCACAACAAGATCGGCGACGTGAAGAAAGCTCAGGGGGACCTGCCCGGTGCGCTCTCCGCCTACTCTGCCGACATGGAGATCGCGCAGCGCCTGGCCAAGGTCGACCCAGGCAATACCGAGTGGCAGCGCGATCTCATCAGTTCCAAGGTCAGGATCGCCGAGGTGAGCCCAGACGAAGCGCCAAAATTGCTGGCGGAAGCCCTCGCCATTGCTGAGGCGCTGCGGGATACGGGCCGGCTGGCTCCGAAGGACGCCTCGATACCAGCCGAGGTGGAGCGACGCCTCGCCGCCGCCATCGCGCGGCGCGACGGCGCTTGAGCCCACGCGCGACGCCACATGAAGGGACAGCGGGATGGACGGAACGATCAAGCGGCGCGGTGCCCTTCTTTTTTTGATCAGCTTTTGCGTGGTCTTTCTCCTCGCCCTCGTCTCGCTCCGCATCACCGATCAGGGCACGCGCGGCTTCATCCAGGATAGCTATCGCGCCATCGGCCTCTTCACCGCCAACGGCTCCTGGGCCTTTGATTCCACCGCCACCCCCCCGCCGCCGCTTCTCTTCAAGCTCCTCGCCGTCATCGCGCCACTCGTCTCCGTTCTCGGCCTCACCGAACTCATCACCGGCCGCGCCGCCTCCGATTGCCTGCGTCTGCGCGCCATCGTGCTCGTCGGCCTCGGCCGCAAGACGCCGACCGCGATCTTCGGCCTGACACCGCAAAGCCTCGCCTTCGCCCGCTCGCTCCGCCGCGCCCGGGGGCGCGAACTGCCGGTGATCTTCGACCCCGCGCCCAGCCTCGCCCTTCTCGATCTCTGCGACCACGAGCGCATCGCGGTCTTCACCCTCCTGCCGGCACAGGACGGCTATCTCTGGCCACATCGCTGGTATCCGACGCCGCACGGCGTGAAGGCTTCTCTGCTGCTGCGCGCCCGGCATCACGTCTCCTTCCTGGCCCAGGCGGATGATCAGGTCGGCTTCGCCCAGGCGCTCGATCAATGGCTGCGCGAGAGGGAGGTGAAACGACAGGACTTCTGGATGATGATGACGCAGCGCGGCTTGCGCCAGCGGCTGGATGGTTCCCTGCGATTCCAGCATCAGGCGCTGCGGCTGCGCTTTTTCGATCTCCATTCCCTGGCGGCGCGGCAGATGCTGCACAAGCACCGGCTGGACCTGTGGGCCGATGCGCTCGGCCAGGCGCAGATCCATCTCGCCATCTACGGTTTCGGCAATCTCGGCCGCGCCATCGCCAAGGAGGCGGCACGCTATTATGTCACCCGCGCATCGATCGCGGGCCCGCAGCCGAAGCTGCGGCTGACCATCATCGATCAGGCACCCGATGCCGCCAAGGCCGCCTTTCTGGCGGACGAGCCCGAAATCGAAAAGATCATCGCGATCGAGCTGCGCACAGCCCGGCTGCATCCCGGCGGGCTGGATAGCGAGACCGTCCGACAGGTGGTGCCGGATCGGGTGACTGCTCATATCATCACGCTGAACGAACCCGAATGGATGGTGGCGCAGGCGCTTTCCTTGCGCCGCTGGCTGCTGGAGCCGCCGGCCGGCGCCGATCAGGCCTGGATGGAGACGCACCGCAACGCGCCGATCTTCGTGCCGATCGACCATTGGGGCGGGCTCGGCAGCCTCGTGCGTTCGCCGCATGATGGCCCGGCCGGGGAGATGCGCCGGCTGGAGGTGCCAGACGCGATCTTCGGTTTCGGCAAGACGGAGGAATTGCTGCATCATGATTGGATCATCGCGCAGGACCGGGATGCGGGGGGCCGCGCGATCCAGGAGGCTTATGAGGCCATGATGCGGCCACACCGCCAGAACCGCCCGGCGGCAGTCCCCTGGTCTGATCTCGAACCGGCTTTCCGCTCCTCGAACATGTTGAGCTATGACCATATCGCGGTGAAGGCGCGGGCAGCCGGCTACCGGATCTCGCCGCTGCCCGCGGGCGCGGACCTGCCCGATGTCCCTTTCAGCGAGGCGGAGAAGCAGCTTCTCGCCCAGGTGGAACATCAACGCTATCAGGCGGAGCGGATTTCGGAAGGCTGGCGGCAGGGTGACATTCGATGTGATGCGCTGCGCATCCATCCCGATCTGCGGGATTGGTCCGCGCTCGGGCGGGCGGAACAACAGATCGACGAGAGGCTGATTGAGGTGCTGCCGGCAGCCCTTCATGCCGTCGGCAAGCGCTTCGTGAAGGCGCATCTCATTGGCATCATCGGCCACCGCCTGCCCGATGCGCGCGATGCCGAAGAGGATGCGGCAACCGCCCCCCGGATGGACGAGGCACGCGTGCGCGCGCGGTTGAAAGAAAAGCTGAGCGGCCTTCAGAGCGCGTATCCGGGCGCCGTTCTGTTGACGGCGCTGGCGACCGGCGCCGATAGCTGGGCCGCCGAAGTGGCGGAAGAGCTTCACCTGCCCTGGATCGCGATTCTGCCCTTGCCTTACGAGATTTACCGCGAGGATTTCAGCGCGGCAGCCGAAGGCCGCGCCGCGCGGCCATCCACCGCGCCTAGCTGGGACGAGACCTTCCGCCGTCTCGTCGCCAAGGCCGAATTCTATGTTGAAATGCCGCTCGGCGCCGTGCGGTGCAGCGCGATGAGCCGGCATGGCAACACGACCCCCGCCGATGCAGCACGAGGCCTGCGCGCCGCGCAGTATGAGCGGGCGGGCCGCTATATCGTCGAGCGGTCTGATACGCTGCTCGCCGTGTGGGATGGTGAGGCTGGTCGTGGGGCCGGCGGAACGGCCGATCTCGTCGCGCTCCGCGAGCGGCTGTGCGCAGCCGCGCCGGCTGACCGGCCGAACTCCGCCTTCTTCCCCCCGCCGCGCATGGCCCTACCGGACGTCATCGGAGCGAAATGAACCTGCGCTTAAAAGGGCTCAACCGGTCGCCGCGCTTGACATGCCGTAAAGCCGACTGACCATAGCGCATCCGCAGGGAACTGCGCCCAGCCGAGGAGCGGCAGACAGCGATGGCAGCGTTCGACGATGATTTGGCGGAGGCACGGGCGCGGATCGCGGAAGAGGCAGAGCGGCGAACCGGCACGCTCGACCTGCGGGATCTGAAGCTCGAATCCCTGCCCGATGAGGTCTTCGGGCTGCGCCATCTGCGGGTGCTTGGCTTTGGCACAGCTGATACTCATCTAGATGGGGTTCGCCTGAACAGGATCAATTTCTGCCGGCACCGGCTCAGCGAACTGTCGGATTTGGAAGGGCTGTTCATTCCTTGGACCGATCTCAAGTCTCTCGATTTTGCGCGGGCTTTGCAGCACTTGCACGCACTCGACTGTGCGGGGACCGCCGTAACCGATCTGAGCCCGCTCTCCGGCTTGACGGCGCTGACGTCGCTCGACTGCTCGCGCACCGCCGTGAGCGACCTCAGCCCACTCTCCGGCTTGACCGCGCTGACGTCGCTCGACTGCTGGAACACATCCGTGAGCGATCTCGGTTTGCTCTCCGGCTTGACGGCGCTGAGGTCGCTTAACTGCGCGGACACCTCTGTCGACAATCTCAGCCCGCTCTCCGGCTTGACGGCGCTGACCTATCTCGACTGCTTGTCCACCGCTGTCAGTAATCTCAGCCCGCTCGCTGGCTTGACGGCGTTGACCTATCTCGACTGCTCGTTCACCTCCGTGAGCGATCTCAGCCCGCTCTCCGGCTTGACGGCGCTGACGTCGCTTAACTGCGCGGACACCTCTGTCGACAATCTCAGCCCGCTGTCCGGCTTGACGGCGCTGACGTCGCTCAGTTGCTCGTCCACCTCCGTCGACGATCTCAGCCCGCTGTCCGGCTTGACGGCGCTGACCAACCTCGATTGCTCGTTCACCTCCGTAAGCGATCTCGGCTCGCTCTCCGGCTTGATGGTGCTGACCAACCTCGATTGCTCGTTCACCTCCGTGAGCGATCTCGGACCGCTCTCCGGCTTGACGGTGCTGAGGTCGCTCAGTTGCTCATCCACCGCTGTGAGCGATCTCAGCCCGCTCTCTAGCTTGACGGCACTGACGTCGCTCAAATGCTCGCACACCGCCGTGAGCGACCTTAGCCCGCTCTCCGGTTTGAAAGCGCTGCAAAGGCTCGACTGCTCGTATTGCCGGTTGCTGGAATTGCCTGAGGCGATATGGAGTAAGCCGTCTCTTGAAAAGTTGTACCTGTTTGGCAGCCATATAATGGGATCGGATAGCAACATCCTGTCCAAGTCGCGAGGAGCAAACTGCCTGGAGGCGGTGCGTGCCCACTACGCGGATTTTGCCGCGGGCAAGGAGTCTATAACAGACATCAAGCTAATGCTCCTCGGCAATGGCGGTGCCGGCAAAACACAGATCGCGGGTTGGCTGAACGGCGCGGAGTTCGATCCACACTCGAACTCGACCCACGGTATTCGGATCGTCCAAGCTACCGAACCGGGCAGCGTTGCGGCCAGGCTCCGTCTGCAGATATGGGATTTCGGGGGGCAGGATATCTATCACGGCACGCATGCCCTCTTCCTGCATGGCCCGGCCATCGTGATGCCCGTTTGGGCGAAAGATCGCGAAAATCGCGATACCTATGAACATGAGGGCATCACCTTCCGCAATCATCCGCTGGCCTATTGGGTTGATGTTGCGCGAAACCAGGGCAATCCGCTCAGCCCTTGCTTGATCGTGCAATCAAAGTGCGACCACTATGAGGACGAGCAGAGACATCTGTCGGTTCCGCCTGAGGCGCTGGACGCTTTGCCGTATTGGAAGACGCTTCATGTCAGCCCGAAGACCGGGCGCGGCCGCGGCGCGCTGGAAGATGCGCTTCAGGACGCGATTGCCTGGCTGCGCAACCCGGAGCGTCTTGGCCTTCCGGAAATCGGCGCGGGGCGCATGCGGGTCATCCGCGCATTGGAGACGATGCGGCAAGCCGATATGGCTTTGCCGCCCGAACAGCGCCGCCGCTTCCTGGAGCAGGAGACATTCGAAGCCATCTGCACGCAGGCCGGCGGCATTTCCTCTCCGTCACAGTTTCTCGCCTATCTAGATGCCAGCGGGGCGGTGTTCTACCGGCCCGGCTTCTTCGAAGATCGCATCGTGCTGGATCAGGGCTGGCTGCTGGAAGCGATCTATGCCGTCTTCGATCGCAAGAATGTCTATCGCCAACTGCGCGCGCAGGATGGGCGGTTCACTCGGTATTTGCTGGGATGCCTGGTGTGGCAGAACTACAAAGAGGAAGAACAGGAACTCTTTATCAGCGCCATGCGCTCCTGCGGGATCTGCTTTCAGCAGCGGCGCTTGGATGATGGCGATGCGATCTATGTCGCGCCGGATTTATTGCCTGATAAGCAGGATGTTTTGATCGACGCGGCAATCGGTTGGGCCGAGGATGCGGCCGGCGAAAAGGCCGAGTTCCATTACGCCTTGCTGCATGGCGGCCTGATCCGATCGATCCTGGCGGAGATCGGAGAGCTGGCAGGCGAAAGAGCGCTCTATTGGCGCGGCGGCTTGCGCGGGTTCGAGGCAGACACTCAGAGTCGCTTCATGGTGGAGGAACATCTAGCCGATGGCGCATGGTCGGGCTCCATTCGGGTCCGCACCCAGGGCGGCCGGGCGGCTGAGGCCCTGCAGAAGCTGATGACGCTGATCGAGCGCGTCCAGAACCGCCTCGCGATGCGGCCGACGCATATCGATCGATCGTCATCTCCGATTGTATCGGAGAAAGACAGCACGCTTTCCATTGGTCAGGAGAAGTCCTCAATGCCTGAATGGTATGTGTCTTACGGCTGGGGCGACAAAACCCCAGAGGGGCAAAATCGTGAAGCGGTCGTGGACGAGTTTTGCCGCGCAGCCGAGGCGAAAGGCCGCCAGATACTGCGCGACAAGAATGTCATGCGTCAGGGAGACCGTATTTCGGCATTCATGCGGAAACTCGGCGCTGGCGATCTGATTTTCGTTTTCATGAGCGAGAAATACTTGCGGTCGGCGAATTGCATGTTCGAGCTGAGCGAGATCTGGCGCACCAGCCAACAAGAGGGAGACCGGTTTCTGCAACGTGTGAGGCTTTGGGTCATCGATGATGTCAAGGTCTGGAAGCCGGTGGATTGGGGCCGGTGGGCCGAGCATTGGAAGCAGGAGTATGACGAGCTTGATGCGATTGCCCGCAGAAGCGGCGGCGCCATCATCGGTGAGACGGGGCATCGCCAGCTGATGCTGATGCAGCGGTTCTATACCCAGGTGGCCGATATCCTTGGCACGCTTGCCGATGTCATGCAGGCGCGGAACCTTGGCGAGCTTCTCGATCAGGAGTTTTGACCGGCCTGCGGGCTCCTGCTTTGGGGCCGTTCCTCAGGCGGGTCAGTCGCCGCCTTCCGCCATTGCGGCGGCTACCTCCTCCGGCGGCACGTCCTGCCGGGCGATGAGGAGATCGACGACGCGCATCAGCGCTGTCTGGTGCGCACGCAGGCGCTCCAGCGTCTCGCCATACAGCCGGTCGAGCGTGCGGCGGGCTTCGTGCAGAATCTCGTCGCCCAGCGGCAGGTTTCGGATGGCTTCCGCCGTCATGGCGCGCGGCTTGCCATCGCTCTGCCAATCGAGCCACAGCAGGCCGCTTGCCTCCGAGAAGCCGAATTGCGTGAGCATGCGCAGCGCGAGGCGGCTGGCGATCGCCAGATCGCTGCCCTCGCTGCCGCCCGCACCGGTGGTGATGGCGGCGCGGCCGAATACCAGCTCCTCCGCGGCACGGCCGCCAAGGATCACGCGGATGCTCTCCTCCAACTCCTCATGGGTTGAAAAGACACTCTCATCCGGCATCTGCGCGACGAAGCCGAGCGAGCCGTTGGCCCGCGGCGTGATGGAAATCCAGGTCAGCCCCGCGGCCCCGCGCGGCCCGCTGATCATGGTAAGGGCGTGCCCGGCCTCATGCACCGCAACGCGCCGCATGGCATCGGGCGCCAGCATCACCTGCAAGCCATCGGGCGGGCGATTGGTGATTTCGGCTTGCAGATCGGCATCCGTCAGTCTCTGCCGCCCCGCGCGCCGGGCGCGGCGGATAGCACCCCGGACATAGAGTTCGACATGCGAGCCGGTGCGCCCGAAGGTCATCCGGGCGAGCTGCGCCACATCCACGCCATCCGCCGAGAAGCCCTCAGCCGCCGCCTTCGCAAGGTAATAGGCGTAGATCTCGCTCAGCGCCGCGACATTCGGATAGCCCAGCTCGACGATGCGATCGAGCCGGCCCGGTCTCCGCAGCGCCGGATCGATCTCCTCCGGATTATTGGTGGCGCCGATGACGATGACGCCCTCGCGGCCCTGGAAACCCTGCATCTCTTCCAGGAGCGTGTTGATCACCACCGTCTGATACTGGCTGTTGCGTTCCTCCACATGGCCGCGCCGGCCGATACTGTCGAGCTCGTCGATGAAGAGAATGGCCGGCGCATAAAGCCGTGCTTCGCGGAAGCTCGCGCGGATGTTCTGGATATGGGGCCCGAGCGAGGTGCCTTCCTGCCAGACACTGGCCGAGGCGAGGACGAAGCGAATGCCGCATTCGCGGGCCAGCGCGCGCACCAGCGTGGTTTTGCCCGTGCCGGGCGGCCCCACCAGCAGGTAGCCGCGATCCACCTTGTCCCAGTCGATGTCACCGCGAAGGGCGGCCGCGATGTCTGTTGCCAGCTCCTCCATACGGAACCGTGCCTCGCCCATGCCGTGCAGATCGGCAAGCGTAGGGCCGCCGGCCTCGGTGTAATGGGCGAGGCGGCGCGAGACCGTATCCTGCAGTTCCGCGAGGAAGGGCCCGATCTCGCTGGTTGCGGTGGCGGCGCGCGCGATATCGCGCGGCAGCACATAGCGCATCCAGTCCTGCATGCCGTCTCGCCGCCGCGCCTTGCTGCCGAACAGCGCGCGGGCGCATTCCCAGAACTGATCCTCCGAAAGACGGCCGACCGTGAGGCGCAGATCGATCACATCCCGCGCGCTCTGATCGAGTGCTGCGATGCGGCCGACGACGAAGAGGCCGATATGCGGCCCGTGGACGATCGGCTCCAGCGCGAGCGCGGTATCGGGTGCCGCACCTTCGGACATCTGGCCGAAGCTCGCCTCGGTCAGCAGCATGACCGAGGGATCCGACAGCATGACGCGCTGCGGAGGCGCGGCGGCCGATTGCAGAGCGCGGTTGAGCGGCAGGCCGCAGATCTCTGCAATGATTTCCGCAAAATCCTGGCGCAACTCTCCATAGGGCGTTTCGATCGCGATGGTCGGCCGATAGACGCGCAGATACTCGGCGAAGGCTTCCCCCGGCTTGGCGACCTTCCGCCCCCGTGGCCGGAAGCCGGTGCGGACGGCCTCCTTCAACAAGATCCCGGCGACGAGCTTGAAGACATCGGCAAGTTTGCGCGGCGGTGCGGCCGGATGCGCGGCGCTCTCTGCGGGCGCTTCGGCGTTGGCCTCATGCCGATCCTCCTGCGCCATCTCCTCCGGCACGATGCCCGCGAGTACCTCGGAGAAAAGGCTCATGAAGGGCCTGAGGGGAGGGGGCAACGCCAGCAGCGGCTCGGCGCACACCGGCTCCTCCCCCCGGGTGATGACGAGACCATCCGGCCAGAGGATGAGCTTGCGCAGAAGGATCCGTCCCTTCGCTTGCACCATCGCCGTGCAGGCTCTGCGGCCATGTGCATCCGGCTCGCCGATGCTAATCGGTTGCAAATGGGCTTCCACGGCCGCGCGCGCCTCCGCGGCTATCGTCTCCTCTTGCCAGATGAGATCGACGGGCTCCTCCACAAGAAACCAGCCTTTGTCGCCCCGGCTGATATCGAGATAGAGGCGGAGATAGGCGCGTGCTTCGTCAACCGTGCCGAGCGCGGGGCGCCGATGGAGATTGACCGCATAGAGATCGCCTTCGCTGCCGTCGATCCGCTGCACGGCTTCATCCCGCATCAGGGCGAAAACCGGCCAGCCATCATCTATGGCGATGCGCAGGATGAGCAGGCCGACATGGCAGGGGCTGCGCTTGACCCAAAGCCTGACCGTAATGTCGGCCGCGCCTATGCCCGCGGCATAGGGGCCAAAGATGCGCCGAATGAATTCTTCCATGACCGGCGCATCCGCCGGAATTTCCTGCCAGCCAACGGGCTTTTCGAGCCGGCCAGCATGTTCCTCGGCAAAATCCGGTGTGGCGTCATTCATCAGCGGTTTGATCCTGCATCACGTCCAAGCCTTCAAGCAGAAGGGTTTCGTTTTCGAGCGCCAACTGCCCGATCGTCATGTCGACGGCTTCTTCATCGATCTCGCGCCGCAGCGGGCGGGTTGCGATCGCGATGCCGGTGCGAAAGAGCGCGTTTTTGAAGAGGACGGTCGAGGTAAGGCGGATGCAGCCGCCGGCGTCGATGCCGAGATAGGTGAGCGGGATGAGCAGATCCGCCGCCTCATCCCGCATGGCTTGAGGCGCATCCGGTGCCCAGGGCAGGTCCTCCACGCGCTCCACAATAACGAAATGCCCCAATCGGCCGCGCACGAAATGAAAGAAGAAGCGAGCGTAGAGCGGCGCGGTCTCCGGCGTCAGCAGCGGCGCCTGGCGTTCGTTCTGATGGTAGATCGGCTCGTTGGTGCCGTCGAGCTCGCCGTGGTCGAGCAAAGTGCCCGCGCGGGTGAGGGCAAAGATGTCATACGTTTCTCCGGCGAAGCGGATCGCCGTGAGATCGCAGCCTGGAGAGAAGGGCAAAGCGGCGGAAGCCGCGTGCAGCACCTGGCCCGGCAGGGGCGCACCGCGGGCCAGCCCGATCGCATCCAAGATCGGGCTTGCGGCTGAGATGGGCAGCGGCAGCCAGGTCAGAAACCTGGCGGATGCCACATCAAGCCGCAGTGTGGATGCCGGGCGAAGCGCGGGCACAGGCTCTGTCATGTCTCGATCTCCGCGAGCAGTTGACGCGCTTCTCTTGCCTGATCCTGAATTACAGCATCATGCGGAAACTGGGCGGCGATGGCGAGAACGGCATTGATCGCTGCGCGCGCTTCCGAAGCCCCGGCACCGTTTGGCACCTGGCACCAGGCATAGGCCTCGTGTCTGCGGGCGACAGCGGCCTCGCGATTGATCGGAGCATTGTCAGGAAAGCGACTGGCGATAGCAGCAACAGTATCGGCCGCGGTGCGCGCCCCCGAAGCCCTGCTCCCCCCTGAACGTTGGGACCAAGCATAGGCCTCGTGTCTGCGCGCCTCAGCGGCTTCCTTATTGTTCGGCGCATCGTCGGGAAAGCGACTGGCGATGGCGGCAGTCGCATCAGCCGCTGCGCGTGCTTCTGAAGCCCCGGTACCGTTTGGCTCTCGGGACCGGGCATAGGCCTCGTATTTGCGCGCCTCAGCGGCCTCGCGATTGGTCGGGGCATCGTCGGGAAAGCGACTGGCGATGGCAGCAACAGTATCGGCCGCGGTGCGCGCCTCCGAAACCCCAGCACCGTTTCGCACTTGGCCCCAGGCATAGCCCTCGAATCTGCGGGCTTTAGCGGCTTCGCGATTGATCGGGGCATCGTCGGGAAACCGACTGGCGATGGCAGCAGCAGTATCGGCCGCCGCTCGCGCTTCCGAAACCCCTGCACCGTTTGGCACTTGGCCCCAGGCATAGGCCTCGAATCTGCGCGCGTCAGTGGCTACGCGATTGATCGGCACATCGTCGGGAAACCGGCTGGCTATGGCAGCAACAGTATCGGCCGCGGTGCGCGCCTCCGAAACCCCAGCACCGTTTCGCACTTCGCTCCAGGCATAGCCCTCGAAACGGCGGGCTTGTGCGGCTTCGCGATTGATCCGGACGTCGCCGGGAAAGCGACTGGCGATGGCAGCAGCAGTATCGGCCGCTGCGCGCGCTTCCGAAACCCCTGCACCGTTTGGCACTTGGCACCAGGCATAGGTCTCGCATTTACGTGCTTCAGCGGCTTCGCGATTGACCGGGGCATCGTCGGGAAAGCGACTGGCGATGGAAGCAGCAGCATCCGCCGCCGCTCGCGCCTCTCGGGCGCTCGCGCCGCCCGGAACCTGTGCCCAAGCCAAAGCCTCATATCTGTATGCCTCACAGGCTTCCGCTTGAAACAGCGGCTCATCCTCGAAGCGTACGGCGACAGCGGCCACAGATTCCGCGGCTGCCCGGGCTTGCAAGGCACTGGCGCCAGCCGAGACTTGGCCCCGGGCATGAGCTTCGTATTTGCGCGCCCTGGCGGCTTCCAACTGAACCCCAGGATCATCCGGAAAGCGAGAGGCGACGGACGCCGCCGCTGCCGCGGCCTCTCTCGCCTGTTCCGGCCTTGCACTCTCCGCCATGGCGGCGAACCGTGAAGCGCGGACCGCTTGCCCGGTACGCGCAGCGTTGTCCGACAAAGCCCGGAAGAGCGGTGCCAGATCCGCCCGCCAGTCTGCCCCCATGAGCCATGCGGCTTCCGCCAAGGCATCCGCCTGGGCTTCATCCGCCACAGCCTCAGCCGAGCGCACAAGGTCTTCCGTTCCGCGCAAGCTTCCGATGGCGCGACCGTCGAGAACCGTGAAGAGCGCGATCCAGTGTGCGGGCGGTACCACCTCCGCCTCCCGCGCCGCTTCCAGCATGATCTGCATGACGATCTCGACCCGCAACTGACGGTCCTGCCGCTGGCCGGCCGGAATGTCACACAAACGGGCGAAGCCTTCGCAGAAGCGGTGCCGATCGGCAGGGCTCAGCTTGGAGATCAGCGCAAGAGCGGATGCGCAAGACGCTGCCCGGCTTTCGGCGGTGGAGAGCGGACGATCCGCCGGCTGGCAGATGGCCGCGACATCCGCGAAGCCCAAGGCAAGCTCCACGGGGTCCGCCCCCGGAATGGCGGCCGGATCGATCTCGCGCAGCGCCCGCGTCATCGCTGAAGACTCTGGCCGCGCACGGCGCAGATTGCGCAGCATATAGGCCGGCTTCATCCTGAACCCGGCCTCGGCGAGGCTTTTGGCGCGATCCGGACCGATAGTCGGCAGGACGCAATCGATGAAAGCATCTCCCACAAGATCCGGGCGGATCGGTGGAATGACCATCGCATAGCCCGGCAACAGAGGATCGGTCGGGAAGCAGGCCTTCAACTCCGGATAGCTGGGCAGGGTCTTGAGGACTTCGAAGCTGCCTTTGAGTTCCCTATAGATCTGCTCCTCCGCCCCGCCGCCGATAAGGGTGGAAAGGGCCAGGGCAGCCAATTTGCTGGAATCAATGACTTCGCGGTGCTTGAGCGCATCGAGAATACGCTTCGCGCGGGCAAGGGTGAGGGCTTCCGCCGTCAGGCCCTCCAGCCGGCAAGAAGCGCCATCCCGCTCGGCAATCCATTCAACTGCAAGCTCCACCAAAAGCGGGTTACCTTCGGTGATCCGGTAGAGATGCTCCCGCACATCGCGCTCAACCGCGATCGATTTGCCCAGGATGCGCCCTGTGGCAAAGGCGATCTCGACCGTCTCTTGCGGCATAAACCAGCTTTCTGCCGCGAGGCAAAACGGCTGCGGAACGGCCGGCACCTCTTCCTGGCTCCAGCATCCGCTCAAGGGATCGTATTGCAGCCCACTATCGGCAGGAACCGTTTGATTGGTGACCAGCAGGCAGACAGCATGGCGGAAGGCGCGCTGCGCGTGCGCCTCGTGCAACGCTTCCCACAAGGCGTTTGTCCTCTGCGGCAAGGGATCATCCAGCAACAGCATCGTCGGACGGCGTGGCCACCATCCAGCAAGGATCTTGCTGAAGTGCTTGGGCGTGGTGCCCGCAGGCGGGATCAGCAAAGCGACACCCCACGGGTCGTCCCTCCGGCGCCTGAGGCCGGGGAGCGCATGCCGTAGATAGACGCCGACAGATCGAAGGCCTGCGGCGAGAGGTGACACTTCCTTCGTGCGATCCCACCCCGCCAGGTGCCGCGCCAGTTCATAGGCCATCCGGCTTTTGCCGGAGCCCGAGCGCCCGGTGAGCACCCCCATCGAAAGGGGCGCACGCGATCCCCCGCGCCGGCCGACAGCCTCGGCATGATCTTCGCACCAGGCTTGGAGCGCCTGCCAGGTCTCGTGGCGCGGTCCAGCCGGCGGAATCGTCCAGCGGAGCTCGACGAATTGCAAAACCGCGGCGCTGTCCTTGTCCGGTCGGGACTGATCGCTGATCCGCGTCAGCACATCGTCGTTGAAAGAAGCCAGAAACCGATCATGGCAGCGTCCTCGGAAGGCGAGCGTGCCGAGACCGCCGAGGATAAAGAAGCCAAACACGGCCTGCGGATGGGCATCGAGCGCCGCGAGAAGGGCCCGGACGTGGGGTATCCCTTCGAAGGGAATGAGCATGCCGAACTTGTTCAGAAGCTGCGCACGCGCGAAATCGGGCGTGAAGTATCCAAGCCAAGGTAAATGAAGATCCACCAGGATCTGGCAAAGAGCCGCACCCATGAGGCTGAAGACGAACCAGATCAGCCAGAGCTTCATCCGCCGCCGGGACGCCCAGGAAGATCCGGCGCCGATCGCCAATACCCACCGCCCGACAGCCGGCATTCACCACCACCTTCGATCCAGAGACTTGAATTGAGCCACAGGAGCCACGCACAGGAATCGGGCAGGGAAATTTCTGAGCCAAATCGATCGCCGGCAGCCAAGCGACGCGTCTGCGACGAAGCCTGTCCGGCGTGAACCGCTTCTCGGCGCACCGTGGCGAAGCCCATCGCACGCCGCTCACTCTATCTTCAGAACGACCTTGCGCAAGGTCGAGATCAGCGTAAAGGCCAGGATATCTGGCCGTTTTCAACAAGGAGATGGCAGATTGCTTCCACGGAAATTCCCTAGACTTTGCCTAAAGAGATGGGATCTGCCTTTTTATCCCATTGACGCCCGGCTTGCGCTCTAGTCAGGCAGCTAAGTCGCGCTTTCGAAAAGGACATTTACAAAGCTCCAGCGCCACGTCCCGGTCGTGACGGAATCTTCCAAGGCCTTCCAACCCGATTCGAGAAGGCCTGATAATGACCAAATTCCTCCGCCGCCCTGCTGTTTGCGAACGCTACGGCCTGCCGGTCAGCACCCTGTATGACTGGATCGCCAAAGGCCGCTTTCCGAAGCCCGTGCGGCTCGGCATGCGTGCCGTTGCCTGGTCCATCGAAGACTTGGAGGCCTGGGAGCGCGCCCGAAAGGCTGAGCACGACGCCCGCTAAGAGCGTCCGCTATGCGCGCTCTCCTCCGGGGGCAGGACAACCTGCCCTTCGTCGACCCCTTCGAACCGCGCGTCCTTCCGAGGTCGGGCTCCTCTTGGTGGACCTTGAACACCCGGGAGCCCGACGGGGCTATGCGACAGCGGCCATATCGTCTCCATCAAATGGACTTCGTGCTCCGGCACGCGCGAACAAACGTCGATACCTATATGTCCCAGGGCCTGTTCGATGCGCCCTGCCGGCGCGCCCTCCATCTCGCCTGGCTCACCCATGCCTATGTGGATCTCGATATCTACAAAGTTGGCGCTGGTGCCCTCAACGTCGGCGCGCAGGCCATAGCAATCCGGCAGTTCTGCCGCGATGAGGGGATCCCGCCGCCATCCATCATCGTCTTCTCCGGCCGCGGCCTTTACCTCAAATGGCTCTGGTCGCATCCCATTCCGCGGCCTGCCGCTGGCCGCGCCCTTGCGGTGAACCGTGCCCTTGTCCGCCGCTTGGCGGAATGGGGAGCGGATCCCCAGGCGGTGGATGTCTCTCGCGTGCTGCGCGTAGTCGGCACCGTCAACACCAAAAGCGGAGAGCCCGCACGCCTGCTATGGCAACAGGAACGCAACGGCGAGATCCTCACCTACGATTTTGACGCGTTTGCCAATGAAGTTCTGCCCTATTCCCTGAGCGAGATCCGCCAATTCAGGGTGGCGAGCCGGGAACGCAAGGCGCGGCTCCATCTTCTTTCGCATGAGCGTGCCCAGCGCGCGGCAGAGGCTCGGCGCCTTGGCAATCGGCGTGCCTTCTGCGTGCCGGACTGGTGCTGGGGCGTGCTGGAGGACATCCGCCTGCTCATCACTCTGCGCCATGGAGGCATGGTCCCGCGCGGCGATGCTGCGGGTGCGGTCGGCGTCGATCTCTATGGCCATCTCGGCGCCTGCCAGCTCGCCCAGGTCTTTCCTGCCCATCTTCTCTGGCAGGAGATTCAGACTTGGGCCCGGTTGATCCTGCCGCCTGATTACCTGGACCGGGGTGAGTTGCTACGCCATTCATCCAGTCTGCTCACCAATGCCAGGCGCGCCGCTGCACGTCACACGGTGACGTTTAACGGCCGCACGGTCTCCCCGATCTATACCTACAGCGCGTCCAGGATGATCGAGCTCCTTCAGATCACGCCGCATGAGATGCGTATCCGTCCGGCGAGAGCCGTTGCCGAAGGTCAGGCGGCGGCGATTGCCTGAGTTTCGGATCGCCAATTCCAGGGCAGCAGG
>NZ_BAAFHD010000011.1:132399-176823 GCF_054665095.1 Acidisoma sp. C75 | reverse complement strand
ATCGCCGGTGCTTTCCGTCGTGCCATATGCGGCTCCCTTTCTACCCATTATGCCAATCACACACGAAATTCCGGATAGTCCCCATAGTTACTCCGGAAAGCCGCCATTCGTCTTCATATCGCTAAAGCAGGAACGGAACTGATTCCGGCTATTCGCGACTTGAGATCCCAAGCCTAAGACCACAATATAGGCTGATAGCCGGGATCGGGACTCATGCACCAAACGAAGGCCTACAGCGACCCACGGGCGACCCTTTGCCGAAAGGCGAAGTTCACCCTTGTCTTCAAGAGGGATCGGTGACTATCTACCAGTCACGCACTGGCACATAGTCAATCGAAAATACTAAACTGGCACTCACCGTAGAGGCCTCATGCTAGAAGCAGCGCTTCGAGATTTACTGGCGATCCATATTTCGGTTCTTGGCACTGATCTAGAGATTGCGAAGGTCGAACAGTACCTACCCAGCAACATTGGGACACGGAGCTTCGTCGATATCCTGGCAAAGGACGGACGAGGACGGTGGGTTCTGATTGAGCTGAAGAGGAGCGGTGCCTCTTCGCGGGAAGCGATTCACGAAATCTATAAATACGTGGAAGCAATAAAAGGTCATCTCGGAGCCCGCGATGACGAAGTCCGTGCCATAATCGTTTCCACCGAGTGGAAAGAGCTTCTGGTTCCGTTTTCGCGCTTTTCCTACGACACCTCCATTTCGGTTACTGGTGTGAAGCTGCTGGTCGATGAGTCCAGCGGGACGCTAAGTGCGGAGATGGTTGAACCGCTCCCGGTGAATGCTGGGCGGGTTTTATCGCCGTGGCATGAGATCAGCCTTTACCTTAGCGAAAGCCGAATGGCCGAAGGTATCGCCAGCTATGATGCCAGTTGCAAGGCGAAAGGTATCACCGACTATGTGATGGTGCAACTGAGGTCTGCACCGGATTTGTATGAGCGTGAGGTCTATGCAACCGCTCACAATCTTAATTTGATTCGCGATAATCGGCGCGAACCTACGCAGGAAGATCTAGCCGATGTGGCCGGTAGGATGACGCGGTTTGATCACATGATCTATTTCGTCCCTCAGCTCCAGTCGGCTGGAGAGTATCTGCGCATCATCGCGGCTGACCCTGAGGCATACGAAGCAGCGAAAGATTTCTTTGAGAGAATGGAGGGCGACGAGCTGCTTTGCTCCCTTCAGGAATATGCGCTCTATGCAACACCGCGGGTCGACCGGGACTATGTTGAAATCGGCTATCCGGCAAAGTTCAAGAACAAGATCATCGAGACTGAAGGGTGGACAGTTGAGTGCTTACACCGCCGGGGATCATTTGCACGCAATTTGGCGCTCTCCGACGACATCATTCTTGGTGAAATTGCTGGCGAGGCAGGCACGTCCGGTCAGAGGCTGAAGCGGTCGATATCCTTGGCGGATCGGGCCGACGTGTCGCAGATCATGAAAGACGTCAAAGAGTGCCTTCCAAATAATCCGGTTTGGGTGAGCATGATCCGCACACAGCTGGAAGAGGCAAAAGATGATTTTCCCGAGGGAATGGCAGACGTCTCCGTGTTTGCGCCGTCGACGGGCATCCTGACGTTACTGTTTGCTACAACTAAGGATGATGGCGTCCTGTACGTGCCCTCCTATGGGTTGTCTGTTTACGTTGATGGGAACCCCGTCCGCATCTACGTCGGCGAACTGGTATCAGGAGGCTCTGAGCCGCGCTCACCAACGATCTTTCGCGACATCCTGAAGCGCTATTACGGTGGTGACATCGGGAGTCTAGTCATGTCTATGACGCGGGGTGGCTATGAAACGCGGGACATCGAAATACTTGATGACCTCGGCCTAGTTTACAGCAGCTTCCGTTGTGACATTGCTGGGGAGGAACGACGATTTTTTCGCGTGACTAATGGTCGGTGGAGAGCTGCTAAGGCAACTATGCCTTTTGCCCTGTTCAATGAGTATCTCGGTTTAAACAAGGATCTTTTGCGTACCATCTTTTTCAAACTGAGTCCGAGAATAGGCCCTATGTGCGACGGCAGTTCAGCAAACCTGCGCCTGGGGGACGTAGTTGACGAGGAGTGCGTCAGAAGGGGTAGATACTACGGGGATTTTTCAGAAAAATGCGATCTTTGTCTCATTCCTCTGGCTGAGGAGACGTTCATCTCGGACGGTCGGGTCGATGGTCAGGCCGCCTGGGCGAACATGTGTGCCGACTGCACACTCTATCATGGTGTAGGCATTGGCTGGGGTACAGGTCAGCTTTATCGGCGTGAGTCGGACGGACGCCTTTTGTTAGTAGCAGGTGAATCGCCTGATGATGACGATGACGATGACGATGACGATGAGTAGGACAATGACTGGTGAAAACAGCTCCCATAGCCCGTGTTTGTAATCAGATGTTCGCTCCTGGCGGCGCCTCACAAAAGCTAACTGTTCAATGGTGGCACCATTATTGCCGCCCCTTCGAGGGTCAGCGTTTTCAGCCGTTCGATCAAAGCAGCCGCCGTTCCGCAACCCACCCATGCAGGCATCTGGATCGTCCGGCCTCATGTCCGGCATCCAGTAGCCGCTAAACTCGCGTAAGCGACCTGCATGGGCGCTAAGCGGACATCTCAGCTGTTGTTTCCAACCGCCCTCCACCATGGTCCTGCCGGCGTCATGGAGAGACGGCCTCCTCGCAGGGAAGGCCTCGCTCCCTTCTACATGCTCATGGCTGGCGCCAGGCTGGCGAGCAGGCCGGCCGCGAGGATGACGAGCCCGCCGAGCAGGATTTCCACGCCCAGGCTGCGAAGAAAACTCCGCCGCGCGGCTGTGCCTGCCTCGGCGCGGGCGAGCGCCGGGGCCGAGCGGAAGCGGTGGCGGCCCGCGAGCAGGAGCAGGGCGGCGAAGAGCGCCATCTTGAACAACGCCACCCAGCCATAGGCCGTGGCGAACAGGCTGTGCCAGCTGCCGATCAGGGCGAGGCCCTGCACCAGGGCTGTGATGGCGAGCAGCAGCACGGCGGTCTGGCCGAGCGGCGAGAAGGCGCGGCACAGGGCGGCAAGCGCCGGGGTCGGCGCGCGTCGGGCAGCGAGATAGAGCGCGGGCAGGCTGCCCAGCCAGGCGCCGGCCGCCAGGATATGGATGAGGTTGGTGGCGATGAGGCCGGCCGTGCCCATGCTGAAGGCATGGCTATGGGTTGTCTGCAGGCCGAGCGCGAGCGCCGAGGCGACGAGGATGGGCCCTTCGAGCGCGCGGCGCCTCGCCAAGCTCATGGCGAAAACGCTCATGGCGAAGACGAGGGCGAGGGCGGCCAGTTGCGCGATCACCCCATGGCCGAACTGCGTCTGGCCGAGCATGATGCCGGTGGCGGCGATCGTCTCGCCAAGGCTGTGGGCGCTGGCGAGATCGCGGCCCAGGAAGATAAGCCAGAGGGCAAGCCAGAGCGCCGCGAAGGCCGCGAAGCCGCGCTGAAGCCGCAGCAAGGCGAGGGCCAGCGCCTCGGCCGCGGCAGGTTCCATCCGCGCGAGGCCCCGCGGCAGAACGGCAAGGCGCAGCATGCTGGTGCCGAACACCAGGGCAAGCGCGCCGTCGCTGATCCCCCGCATGAGCACGAGGCCGATGCCGCCGCTATCGGAAAGATCGAAGGGCGGCATCGGCACGCCCGCGCTCTCCGTTATTGTGCCAGCCGAAAGCTGTAGCTGCCATGGGTCTTGTGGGTGTCGGTGTCGGTCGCGTGCCACACAACCCTATACTGGCCGGGTTTCATCGGCCCGAGGGCCACGCTCAGATGGTGATGATCGCCGGGCGAGACCTTGGCCTTCCCCTCGCTCACCACGCGGCCGTGCGCATCGACCACCTTCATGCCGGTGAAAGCGGGTTCAAGCTCATCATCGAACTCGATCCAGGCGGTGGTGGGCGCCTGGTGCAGGACCGCCCCTTTCGCCGGCGATTCAGTCTTCGGATAGGCATGGGCGAAGGCCGGCACCTGGCTGAACAGCATCAGGCCGGCAGCCGCCAGAAGAACCCGCTTCATATTGAACCCTTTTTCATGTGCGTGGCGTGCCCGTGCCACGGGCGCGGGCATCACTCGCATAAACCTTCCCATGGGGCAAGGTTCATGCCTGTTCGTACAGAAAGTTGTGAAACTTGTTCATCAGCCGCCTTCGAAACCCGCCAGGACATTGACGACGTTGATGCCGATTTCCGCCACCGCATAGCCGCCCTCCATCACGAAGAGCGTCGGCAGGCCCGCCTGGGCGATCGCCGCGCCCATCGGATGAAATGCTCCTGGTCGAGCAGGAATTGGGAGATCGGGTCGCCCTTGAAGGTATCGACGCCGAGCGAGACGATGAGCGCATCGGGCGCGAAAGCGGCGATCCGCCGGATCGCCCGCGCCAAGGCTTCCGCCCAGGCCGCCCAGCCGGTGCCCCAGGGCAGCGGCAGGTTGAGGTTGCAGCCTTCCCCCGCGCCCGCGCCCGTCTCATCAGCGAAGCCGAGGAGATAGGGGTATTCCTGATCCGGCGTCGCGTGGATATTGACGACGAGTACATCCGGCCGCTGATAGAAGATCTGCTGCGTGCCGTTGCCGTGATGGTAATCGACATCAAGGATCGCGATCCGCCCGGCACCCTTATCGCGCAGCGATTGCGCGGCGATGGCGGCATTGTTGAGATAGCAATAGCCGCCGTAATGGTCCGATCCCGCATGGTGGCCGGGCGGGCGGCAGAGCGCGAAGGCCGCGCGGCCGCCCTCGCCGAGCAGGGCCGCGCCGGTGAGCGCGACATGGGCGGAGGCTTCGATCGCCCGCCAGCTCGTCTCCGTCAGCGGGGTTCCGGCATCGAAGCAGAACCAGGCGAGCCGCCCTTCGATGTTCTGCGGCACGCGGTCTGTGCGGAAGCCGCGCGTGAAGAAGGTGAAGGGAAAGGCCGCCCCGGCGCGGCCGAGCGCCTTCCATTCGGCCGCGCCGGTTTGCAACAGCGCGACCATGCGGGGATCGTGAATGCGGGTGATCGCCTCGGCGGCAAAAGCCCGCGGCGGATGGACGGGGCCGAGTGCCACCTCCTCAATTCGGCTGAGGATGATATGCGCGCGCTCCGGCTTCTCGAAAGCCGGCACGAATTCCCCCGAGTTCAGCTCCCCCGGGCTCGCATGCAGGGCATGCTCGGCCGCATAGACCACATCCATGGAAGCCTTCCCCCCCGGCCGGCCGTCGCTACGCTTGGCGGGAAGTCTCCGTCATTTGCGGATCGCGGTCCAGATCCGGTCGAAGTCGCGCGTTACCGCCTCACCGCAGCCGGGGGAAAAGACGATCCTGTAGCCCGGCGGCGGGTTGAATTCCGGCATGCCGGCGAGGGCGGGCATCAGATAGGGCGCCGCACCCTGCACGGCATTCTGGTAGCCGGTGTAATTGCTTTCCGCCGCCGCATTCACCGGGTTCATCATGAAGTTGATGAAGGCGAGGGCATTGGCGCGGTCCGGCGCGCCGGCGGGGATCGCGAGATTGTCCATCCAGCCGATGCCGCCCTCCTTGGCATAGACGTAGCGCAGGCTCGGCCTCTGCACCCGCGCGCGCTCGGCATCGCCCGACCATTGCTCGCTCATCGCAAGATCGCCGGCCACCAGACGCTTGATGATGAGATCGGAATCATAGCTCATCACGAAAGGCCTCTGGGCGAGCAGCAGCGCCTCGACCTGGCTCAGATCGGCCTTGTTGGCGTCGCAGAGCGGATGGCCGAGATAGAGCAGCGCGAGGTTGATGACCTCGCTCGGCGAGCCGAACATGCCGACCTTGCCGCGGAACACCTCGGGCGGCTTGAAGAGCGTGCCGAGGCTATCCACCGGCCCGGCATAGACCTGCGTGTCATAGGTGAAGGAGGTGGTGCCCCATTGCCAGGGCACGGTATAGGCGGCCTGCGGATCCCATGCGCGGTGGCGCCATTGCGGGTCGAGGTTGCGGAAGTTCGGCAGATGCGCGGCGTCGATCCGTTCGAGCAGGTGATCGGCGATGAAGATCTTCACGAAGTCGTTGGACAGCACAACGATGTCGTAGCCCGGATTGCCGGCGCGCAGCTTGGCGAGCAGCGTCTCGTTCGAATCATAGGTGTCGAGCGTGACCTTGATCCCCGTCTCGCGCGTGAAGGCGGCGATGAGATCGGGGGCGGTGTAATCGGACCAGTTGAAGATATGGAGAACCTTGGGCGCCGGGTGGTCGGCGGCCCGCGCGCCGGGCATGGCGGCGGCCAGGGCCAGGAGAGCGAGCAGGGCGCCAAGCGCGCGGGCCCAGGTCTTGATCGCGATCGAGGACAAGCTGAGGCGTCTCCCATCCAAGCATGCGGGCCGGGCTTCACGGCAAGCGGCCCCGCCTTCGTTGCAGAGCGCGCGGCGCGCGCGGGGGCTTCCCTCAGCCGTGCCGCAGGCCGATATCGCGCCGGCAGAACCCCTCCGGCCAGTCGATCACGCCGACCGCCGCATAGGCATGGGCGCGGGCGGCGCTGAGTGTCGGCCCGGTCGCGTTAACAACCAGCACCCGCCCGCCATCGGCGAGGATGCGCGAACCCTCGGCCCGGGTGCCGGCATGGAAGAGGGAGACCTGCGCCATCGCCGCCGCCTTATCGAGCCCGCGGATCTCGCTGCCGCGCGGATAGGCGCCGGGATAGCCTTGTGCGGCGAGGACGACGGAGACGGAGGCTTCCGCCCGCCAGCGCAGCAGGCTGTCGTCCAGCCCGCCATCGCAGGCGGCGACGAGGGCGGGGAGCAGATCGCTCTCCAGCAGCGGCAGCAGCGTCTCGGCCTCCGGATCGCCGAAGCGGACATTGTATTCGATGAGTTTGGGCCCATCCGCGGTCAGCATCAGCCCGGCGAAGAGGATGCCGCGAAAGGGGCTGCCGCGCCGCGCCATCTCGGCAAGCGTCGGGCGGATGATGGTCTCCATCACCTGGGCGCGCGTCTCGTGGGTGAAGCCGGGCGGCGGCGCGATCGCCCCCATGCCGCCGGTATTGGGGCCGGTATCCTGGTCGCCCACGCGCTTATGGTCCCGCGCCGCGCCGAGGAAGAGGGCGCTTTCGCCATCGCAGAGCGCGAAGACCGAAACCTCCGGCCCCTCCAGGCATTCCTCGATCACCACCCGCGCGCCCGCGACGCCGAAGGCGCCCTCCCGCAGGCAGGCGATCACCGCTTCCTCGGCCGCCTCGACCGTCTCGGCGACGACGACGCCCTTGCCGGCGGCCAGCCCATCGGCCTTGACGACGATCGGCGCGCCGCGCCGGCGGATGAAATCGAGCGCCGCCTCGGTCTCGGTAAAGGCTTCCCACCGCGCCGTCGGCACGCCGGCGGCATCCGCGATCTCCTTGGTGAACTGCTTGCTGCCCTCAAGCTGGGCGGCGGCGCGGCTCGGCCCGCAGCAGCGGATGCCGCGCTCGGCCATGGCATCGGCGATACCGGCGACGAGCGGCGCCTCCGGCCCCGGCACCACGAGGTCGATATGGTTGGCGGCGGCGAAGGTGGTCAGCGCCTCGATCTCGGTCGCCGGAATCGGCACCAGCACGGCATGCTCGGCAATGCCGGGGTTGCCGGGCGCGCAGAACAGCGCGCTGACCCCCTGGCTCCGCGCGATCGCGCGCACCAGCGCATGTTCCCGCCCGCCGCCGCCCACCACCAGAACGCGCATCGCCTCTCCTTGAGCCGCCTCGGCAGCCCGATGACCTTCAACCGGGCGCGGCTCTAGCATACTATCCGCCGATGGCCATGACCGAGACCGAGCTTCCGAGCAATATTCCCGAATACTCCGTGGGCGAGATTTCCGCCGCCGTGAAGCGCACGCTGGAGGGTGCCTTCGGCCGCGTGCGGGTGCGCGGCGAAATCACCGAACTCAAGCGCTATTCCTCCGGCCACATCTATTTCTCGCTGAAGGACGAGGGCGGCAAGATCTCCGGCATCATCTGGAAATCGGCGGTCTCGCGCCTCGGTTTGGTGCCGGAAAACGGCGTCGAGGTCATCGCCACCGGGCGCGTCACTGCCTATGGCGAGCGTTCCTCCTATCAGCTCATCGTCGAGCGGATGGAATATGCCGGCGCCGGCGCGCTGCTCGCGCGGATCGAGATGCTGCGCAAGAAGCTGACCGAGGAAGGGCTGTTCGAAGCGGCGCTGAAGCGGCCGCTGCCGGTGCTGCCGCGCCTCATCGGCGTCATCACCTCCGAACAGGGCGCGGTGCTGCACGATATCCGCACCACCGTCGCCCGCCGCTTCCCGCGCGATCTGCTGCTCTGGCCGGTGCCGGTGCAAGGGGAGGGGGCGGCGGCGCGCATCGCCGCGGCGATCGCCGGCATGTCGGCGCTGCCGGCGGAAGGGCCGCTCCGCCGCCCGGATGTGCTGATCGTCGCGCGCGGCGGCGGCAGCCTTGAGGATCTCATGGCCTTCAACGAGGAGATCGTGGTGCGCGCGGCGGCGGCCTGCCGCATTCCGCTGATCTCCGCCGTCGGGCACGAGACCGACACCACCTTGATCGATTTCGTCTCCGACCGCCGGGCACCGACGCCGACGGCGGCGGCCGAAATGGCGGTGCCGGCACGGCTGGAGCTGCTCGGCGATCTCGCGCAGAAGGCGGGCCGCCTCTCGGCCGCCATGGCGCGGCTGGAAGCCGAGAGCCGGCTGCGCCTGATCGGGGCGGCGCGCGGCCTGCCCGATATCGGCGCGCTGCTCGGCCAGGCGCGCCTCAGGCTCGACGATCGGGCCGAGCGGCTGCGGAACGCGCCGCAGACGCTGCTCGCCATGCGCCGCGCCGATTGGCGCCACGCGGCCGCACGCCTGCCCGCGCCGCATGCCTGGCTGCAGGGCCTCGGCAACCGGGTGAGCGAGGAGGGGCGGCGCCTCGCCCTCGGCCTGCCGCAACTCCTCGCCCGGCGGCGCAATGCGCTCGCCCTTGCCGCCCAGGGCCTGCCCGCCGCGGCGCGCCATCGCCTCTCGGTCCTGCGCCAGGCGGAGGCACGGATCAGCGCGCGGCTTTCCCCCGCTCCGGTGCAGGCCGGCCAGCGGGAGGTGCGGGCGCGGCTGGAAGGCCTTGCCGCGCGGCTCGCCGCCGGCTCCTACGAGGCGGTGCTGGAGCGCGGCTTCGCTTTGGTGTCAGACGAGGGTGGCGCGCCCGTCACCCGCGCGGCAGGCGTGGCGCCGGGCGCTTCTCTCGGCTTGCGCTTCGCCGATGGCGCGGTCTCCGTGGTGGCGGAGGGTGAAAGCGCGCCGCCGGCCCGGCCCGGCCGCCGCCAGCCCAGCGCCGCGCGCCAAGGCTCGCTCCTCTGAAAGGGCATCATGTTCTGCACCCGCACGCGCCATCTCGCGGCCGCCGATCCCCGGCTTGCCGGTGTCATCCGGCAAGTCGGGCGCTGCCGCCTCACCGTCGAGCGGGGGCGCGAGCCCTTCGAGTCGCTGCTCCGCGCCATCGCCCACCAGCAGCTGCATTCCCGCGCGGCGGCGGCGATCCTCGGGCGCTTCCTGGCGCTTTATCCGGGCCAGGATTTCCCGGAGCCCGAGCAGGTCTTGCGCACGGATGTCGTGGCGCTGAAGGCCTGCGGCTGGTCCGAAGGCAAGATCGCGGCCATTCACGACCTCTGCCGCAAGGCGATCGACGGCACGGTGCCGAGCCGCGCCCGCGCCGTGCGGATGAGCGACGCGGCGCTGATCGAGCGGCTGACCGCCGTGCGCGGCATCGGCCGCTGGACGGTGGAGATGCTGCTCATCTTTAGCCTCGGCCGGCCCGATATCCTGCCGATCGACGATTTCGCCGTGCGCGAAGGCTACCGTCTGCTGCACGGGCTGGAGGCGCAGCCGAAGCCGAAAGACTTGGCGCGCCTGGGCGAGATCTGGGCGCCCTATCGCTCCACCGCCGCCTGGTATCTCTGGCGCGCGGCGGATGCCGGCAAGACGATCACCTATACGGCGGGCTGAGGATCTCGGCGCCGCTCAGCGGTTCGCCCCCGGCGCCTCCGGCTCGAAAAGCGGCAGAAGTTCCATCCCCGGCACGGTGACGAGCCCCTTATCGGTCAGCCGGATCTCGGGAATGACAGCGAGGGGGATGAGGTTGAAGCCCATGAAGGGCAGCGTGCAGCCGAGCGCATTCCAGGCCGCCTTCAGCGCGGCCGCCTCCGCCGCCACCGTGCCGAGCCGCTTGTCCGACAGCAGCCCCGCGATCGGCAGATCGAGCTTGGCGACCACCGCGCCCTCCTTCACCACCACGAGGCCGCCCTGGCTCTCGCGCAGCGCCGCGAGCGCCACCTGCATATCCGCCTCCGTCCGCCCGGCGACGATGATGTTATGCGCGTCATGGCCGATGGAGGAGGCGACGGCGCCGCTGGTGAGGCCGAAATTGCGCAGCAGGCCATAGCCGACATTGCCCGCCGATCTGCCGTGCCGCTCGATCACCGCGGCGAAGCAGAGGCCGTGGCGGTCAAGCTGCGCATCCCAATCGCCATCCGCCGGATCGAGCATCACCTGCTCATGGATGAGCAGGATGCCCGGCAATTCGGTGCGGATGCAGTTCGCCGTCACCGGCTCGCGCGGGAGATCGGGGGTGAGGCGCAGGCCATCAGGGACGCTCACCGTCTCATAGGCACGGCGGGGGTAGCGGTAGCGCTCACCGTCCAACTGGGCATCGAGGGCCGGGGAGATCCGCCGCCGATCGACCGCCAGCACCCCGCCATACCAGGTGCTCTGCGGCATGAAATCGTCGTCGAGCAGCACGATATCCGCCCGCCGGCTATGGCCGAGGGCGCCGAACTCGCCATCCATGCCGTAGCGCGTGGCGCCGTGGAGCGAGCCCATGGACCAGGCGACAGCAGGGGAAACGCCGGCCTTCACCGCTTCCCGCGCCACCCAGTCGAGCCCGAAGAGGGCGAGGTCGTCCGCCTCGCGGTCATCGGTGCAGATGCAGACGCGCTTGGGCGAAGCGCCGAGTTCCGTCACCGCCTTGATCGCCTGCGGCAGGGAGTGCCAGGGCGTGGTGGGCGGCCCGCCGCGGAGGAAGAGCCAGAGCCCGGCTTCCAGGAAGTCGTTGGCGATCTCGCGGTCGATCGCCTCATGCGTATCGGTGATGCCGCTCGCGGCATAGGCGGCGACGAATTCCCGCCCGTAGCAATGGCCGCTGACCGGCCGGCCACGGCGCAGCGCCTCGGCGATGATCGCGTGGCTGCGCGCATCGCCCATCACGACGGGCACGAAATCCATCTTCTCGCCAAGCGCCACCGCCTCCGGCCAGGCATCGAAGAGGGCGCCGATCTTCTCGGGGCTGAGGTCGCCGCCCGCCGTCTCCAGCGCGTCCGAGGTCGCGGGCACCGTGCTCGGCACGGTGAGGAAGATGTTGAGGGGGGCGGCGCGGGCATCCTCCAGCATCCATTCCACGCCCTCCCGGTCCAGCACGTTGCCGATCTCGTGGCTGTCGCAGAAGATCGTGGTGGTGCCGTTGAGCAGCGCCGCCTCGGCATAGGCGCAGGCGGTGAGGAGGCTGCTTTCGATATGGACGTGGCTGTCCACCAGGCCGGGGGCGAGGATGCCGCCCGCCGCATCGTAGATCGCTGCCCCATCGCCCCGCCAGGCGCCGGCCGGCTTCACCGCCGCGATGCGCCCGCGGGAGACCCAGAGCTCGCGCCCGTCGATCAGCCGTTCCGAATAGGTCGAGAGGATGCGCGCATCGCGGATGACGAGATCGGGCGCGGCCCGGCCATGGGCGACGGCAGCAAGATGGCGGGTGACGGAAGCGAGCGGAGGGACCGAGAACCGATTGATCGCCATGAGCCGTGCTTCTCCTTGCCGCGATGATGCCGCGCCTATTCTGGCGGCCGGGCGGCCTTTTCCGCAATCCCGCTGGTGCCTTCCCGGCGCGCGAGTTCCGCCCAGACCTCGGCCGGGCGGATGCCGCGGGAGACCCAGACCACCATGAGATGGTAGAGCACGTCCGCGCTTTCCCCGATGAGGCCGGCGCGATCGGCGCCGCAGGCGGCCTCGATCACGCATTCGACCGCTTCTTCGCCGAATTTCTGCGCGACCTTGGCCGGGCCTTTGGCGAGCAGCCGCGCGGAATGGCTGGCAGCGGGATCGCCGCCCCGGCGGCTTTCGACCGTCTGCCACAGCCGGTCGAGCAGCAGGGCATCGGGCATCGGGTCGGTTTGCGCGCTCATGCTGCCGCTCCCGCCGCGGGTGGCGCCTGATGCGGCAGGGTCAGCCGCACCGGCAACTGCGCCTCAGCCAGCGCCTGCTTGACCTCGGGGATCTTGAACTGCCCGAAGTGAAAGACGCTGGCGGCGAGCAGCCCGGTCGCCCCGGCCTGCGCGCCTTCGACGAAATGCTGCAGCGTGCCGACGCCACCGGAGGCGACCACCGGGATCGTCACCGAACTGCAGACCGCCCGCAGCAGGTCGAGATCGAAGCCGCGGCCGGTGCCGTCGCGGTCCATGCTGGTGAGCAGGATTTCCCCCGCGCCCATCACCGCCATGCGCTGGCACCAGGCGACCGCGTCGATCCCGGTGGGCGTTCGCCCGCCATGGCTATGGACCTCCCAGCGGCCGGGGCCCGCGACCCGCGCATCGACGGCGACGACGACGCATTGATTGCCGAATTTCTCCGCCGCCTCGCTCACCAGTTCGGGCCGCGCGATCGCCGCCGAATTGATGCTGCACTTGTCCGCCCCCGCCAGCAGCAGCCGGCGCATATCCGCGGTCGAGCGGATGCCGCCGCCCACCGTCAGCGGCAGGAAGATGCGTGCCGCCGTCTTGGAAACGACATCGAGGATGGTATCGCGGTTTTCATGGCTTGCGGTAATGTCGAGAAAGGTCAACTCGTCGGCGCCGGCCGCGTCATACAGCGCCGCCTGCTCGACGGGATCACCGGCATCGCGGAGCGAGACGAAATTGATACCTTTGACGACCCGCCCATCCTTCACGTCCAGGCAGGGAATAACGCGCAGCTTCAGCATCTGGTCCGCCTTCTCTTGGCATGGACCTTTTGGGCAAGGCGGCCGGGAAGCGCAAGGGAAAGACAGCGGCCAAGACGGGCAGGGGGCAGCGCGATGAGCGGCGGGCAGAGCCACGGCGCGGGCGCGCAGGCGCATGCCGGGCATGACCATGGGGACGACCATGCCGGCCACGACCATGCGGGCCATGACCACCACGATCATACGGGGCACGAGGATCATGCCGGGCACGACCATCACGGCCATGATCACGGGGCGATGGGCCATGTGCATGCGCCGGCCGATTTCGGCCGCGCCTTCCTCATCGGCATCATCCTCAATGCCGGCTTCGTGGTGGCCGAAGTGGTCTATGGCATCCTCGGCCATTCCGTGGCGCTCGTCGCCGATGGCGCGCATAACCTGACGGATGTGCTCGGCCTCGCCATGGCCTGGCTTGCGGCCTCGCTGACCAAGCGGCCGCCGAGCAACCGCTTCACCTATGGGCTCGGCCGCTCCACCATCCTCGCCGCCCTCGGCAATGCCATGCTGCTGCTGCTGGCGACCGGCGCCATCCTGCTCGAAGCGGTGCAACGGCTCATCGCGCCGGCTCCGGTGGCGGCCGGCACGGTCATCATCGTCGCCCTCATCGGCATCGCCATCAACGGCCTCACCGCCTGGCTGTTCTTCTCGGGCGCCAAGGACGACATCAATATCAAAGGCGCCTTCCAGCACATGCTGGCCGATGCGCTGGTCTCGGTCGGCGTCGTCGTCTCCGCCGTCGTCATCAGCTTCACCGGCTGGTTTCGCATCGATCCGGCGGTCTCGCTCGTCATCGCGGTCGTCATCGTCGCCGGCACCTGGGGGCTCCTGCGGCAATCGGTGAAGATGTCGATGGACGGGGTGCCCGAATCGGTCGATGCCGGGGCGGTGCGGCGCTATCTGGAGGGGCGGCCCGGCGTCCTCGAAGTGCATGACCTGCATATCTGGGCGATGAGCACCACCGAAACGGCGCTGACGGGCCACCTTGTAATGCCGGGCCAGCATCCGGGGGATGCCTTCCTGCGGGAAACGTGCGACGATCTGCGGCGGAAATACCGCATCGGGCATGCCACGCTGCAGATCGAGATCGAGCAGGGGGGCCTGTGCCGCCTGGCGCCGGCCGGGGTGGTCTAGCCGCCGGGGCGGAAGCCCGCGCGCGCGACGAGAGAGACGAGCGAGAAAGAGAGAGACGAGAGAGTTGGACCTGACGCCTGTCACGCAAGCCTTCGTTCTGCATTTCGGGGAGATGGGCAGCCGCTGGGGCATCAATCGCACCGTCGGCCAGATCTGCGCGCTCCTGTTCCTCGCGCCGCGGCCCCTGCCGGCGGACGAGATCGCCGAGGCGCTCGGCTTTTCCCGCTCGAATGTCTCGATGGGCTTGAAGGAGCTGCAATCCTGGCGGCTCGTCCGCCTCCAGCACCTGCCGGGGGACCGGCGCGAGCATTTCTCGACGCCTGACGATGTCTGGCAGATCCTGCGCATCCTGGCGGAAGAGCGGCGGCGGCGGGAGCTTGACCCCACGCTCTCGATCCTGCGTGATCTGCTGCTCGACAAGCCCTCCGCGCCCGAGGACGAGCATGCCTATGAGCGCATGCGCCAGATGCACGACCTGCTCGAGCTGATCACCAAATGGTCCACCGACGTGCAGAAGCTCGAAACTGACCAGCTCATCGAACTCATCCGCCTCGGCGGCCGGGTGGTGCGGCTGCTGGAACTCAAGAACCGCCTGCCGGTGATCGGCCGGCGGGGCGAGCGCGCGGCCACCCGCGAGGCCGAGCCCGGGGCTGAGCCCGAGCGGTTCGAGATGCTGGACGGGGAAGACGAGGCACGGCCGTGAGTGCCAGGCGCCCCGGCAGCGGCCGGGGCCCGGCAACGGGGGCGCCATCCCGCCGCCTGCTGTTCCTGCTGCTCTATGGCCTCATCGTCACCCTGCTCGGCCTGTTGGCGATCGTCCTCAAGCTCACCCATCACGGCTGAAAGCGGCAGCGGGCGGCCATTCCTCGCCGGCGACATTCGCATGAAATTGCCACAGGAGGGGCCGGCTGCCCTTTCGCAGGTGAATCGGTCTTGCGGCGCCCCTTGAAATCCCTCTAGGAATACCCGGCCGACGGGATCAATTCTAAGAGAGAACGTTCAAAGATCATGGCGTTATACAGGATTGCTCCGCGTTCGGCCGCAGCCGGCTCCTTGCTCCTCGCGCTTGGCCTCGGCCTCGCCGGATGCAAGAAGAGCAATACCTATGTGCCGCCGCCGCCGCCGCAGGTTTCGGTCGCCGCCCCGCTCGTCCATGATGTGCAGCGCCATATCGAGACCACGGGCAACGTCAATCCGCTCAACTCGGTCGATCTCGTCGCCCGCATCCAGGGCTTCCTCTACAGTCAGAACTATACCGATGGCGCCATGGTGGCGAAGGGCAGCACGCTCTTCACGATCGAGCCCCCGCCCTATTTCGCCCAGTTGCAGCAGGCCCAGGCGCAGCAGGCGGCGGCCCAGGCCAATCTCGTCCAGGCGCAGCAGGCCTATGCCCGGCAGGCGCAGCTACGCACGCAGAACGTGAATTCGCAGGCCGATCTCGACAATGCCCAGGCCAAGCGCGATGCCGCCCAGGCGGATCTGGACAATGCGATTGCCGCCACCCAGCTTGCCGCGATCAACTATTCCTACACCCAGGTGAAGGCGCCCTTCGATGGGCAGGTCTCGGCGCATCTCGTCTCGGTGGGGCAGATGGTCGGCACCGCCGGGCAGCAGACCAAGCTCGCGACGATCGTGCAGCTCAAGCCGATCTATATCGATTTCTCGCTCAGCGAGCCGATCGTCCAGCGCATCCGCGCCGCCCTCCGCGCCCAGCACCGCCAGCTCACCGATGTGCATGACGTGCCGATCGCGGTCGGCCTGCAGACGGAAACCGGCTTCCCGCATGTCGGCCAGCTCGACTATATCGCGCCGACGGTGGACGCGACGACCGGCACGCTCTCCGCCCGGGCGGTCTATCCGAACAATGATCTCATCCTGCTGCCGGGCGAATTCGTCCGCGTGCAGATCCCCCTCGGCATCGAGAAGAACGCGATCCTGGTGCCGACGACGGCGATCGGCTCCGACCAGGGCGGCAATTACGTGCTGACGCTGGGCGCGGACAACAAGGTACAGGAACAGAGCGTCACGACGAGCTTCACGGTCGGCGACCTCACGGTGATCAGCAAGGGTCTCGCCGCCACGGACAAGGTGATCGTGGATGGCCTGCAGCGGGCGATACCGGGGGAGACGGTCTCACCGCAGAACGCCTCGCCGATCGCGCTGCCCGCCGACCTCGCCCAGGTTCAGTAGGCCGCGATGTTCTCGAAATTCTTCATCGAGCGGCCGGTTCTCTCGAACGTCCTCTCGATCGTGCTGGTGCTCATCGGCCTTGTCGCCATGGTCAGCCTGCCGATCGCGCAATATCCGAACGTGGTGCCGCCGACCGTTTCGGTGACGACCAGCTACCCCGGCGCGAGCGCCCAGACCCTGGTCGATACCGTGGCCCTGCCGATCGAGCAGCAGGTCAACGGCGTGCAGGACATGCTCTATATGCAGTCCACCTCGACCGCGAGCGGCAGCTATACGCTGACGGTCACCTTCAAGATCGGCACGGATCTGAACTTCGCGCAGGTGCTGGTGCAGAACCGCGTCTCCGCCGCCCTCGCGCAGCTGCCGCCCTCGGTGCAGGCGCAGGGCGTGGTGGTGGAGCAGAAATCCACCTCGATCCTGCAGATCGTGGCGCTCGCCTCGCCCGACAAGCGCTACGACAGCCTCTATATGAGCAACTATGCGGGGATCAACCTCGTCAACGTGCTCGCGCGGCTGCCCGGGGTCGGCAATGTCGCGGTCTTCGGCGCCGGCTCCTACGCCATGCGCCTCTGGCTCGATCCGAATGCGCTCAAGGCGCGCGGGCTGACGCCGCAGGATGTCATCAATGCGGTCAAGAGCCAGAGCCAGTCGGTGACGGCCGGGCAGGCGGGCTCGCCCCCCGCGCCCGCAAACCAGCCCTTCCAATACACGATCAATATTGCGGGCCTGCTGACGACGCCGGAGCAGTTCGGCGATATCATCGTCAAATCGGGCA
The DNA here is from genome assembly GCF_054665095.1 of Acidisoma sp. C75. Classification (NCBI taxonomy): domain Bacteria; kingdom Pseudomonadati; phylum Pseudomonadota; class Alphaproteobacteria; order Acetobacterales; family Acidocellaceae; genus Acidisoma; species Acidisoma sp. C75. The sequence continues at coordinate 159,774 of NZ_BAAFHD010000011.1, read as the reverse complement.
ATAGTTCCGCCTCCCAAGGCCAGACAGCGCAAGTGACGCGGGTGCGCGATGTCGCGCGGATCGAGCTTGGCGCGCAGAACTACGCGCAGACCTTCGACTTCAACAACAAGGCGTCCGCCGGTATCGCGATCTACCAGCAGCCGGGCGCCAATGCCCTGCAAGTGGCGAGCGAAGTCCGCAAGACCATGGCGACGCTCGCCAAGAGCTTCCCGCAGGGGCTGACCTATACGATCCCCTATGACACGACCCTCTTCGTCACCGCCTCGGTCGATGAGGTTTACAAGACGCTGATCGAGGCCGGCATCCTCGTGCTCGTCGTCATCCTCGTCTTTCTGCAGGATTGGCGGGCGACGCTGGTGCCGGCGACGACGATCCCCATCACCGTCATCGGCGCCTTCGCGGCGATGGCCGCCCTCGGCTTCACCATCAACCTCTCGACGCTCTTCGCCATCGTCCTCGCGATCGGCATCGTCGTCGATGATGCGATCGTCGTCGTCGAAGGCTCCGCCCAGCAGCTGGAGCATGGGCTCGATGGCCGCAACGCCGCCATCCAGGCGATGAAGGAACTCTTCGGCCCCATCATCGGCATTACGCTGGTGCTCATGTCGGTCTTCATCCCGGCCTCGCTGACGCCGGGGCTGACCGGGCAGATGTATGCCCAGTTCGCCCTCGTCATCGCCGCGACCGCGCTGATCTCGGCGATGAACGCAGCGACGCTGACGCCCACCCAATGCGCGCTCTTCCTGCGCGTGCCGAAGCCGCCCGAGAAGCGCAACATCCTCGCCCGCGGGTTCAACCGCAGCTACGATCGCGTGGCGAATTGGTATGCCGGCATCATCCGCCATATGACGAACCATGCGCTGCTTGCAGCCCTGGTCGCCTTCGTCATGATCGTCGGCGCGGTCTGGAGCATCGCGCGCCTGCCCACCGGCTTCCTGCCGATCGAGGATCAGGGCTATGTCATCGTTGGCACGCAGTTGCCGGATGGCGCCTCCCTCGGCCGTACCAAGCAGGTGCTGAGCGACATCACCAGCCGGGCGCTGAAGGTGCCGGGCGTGCAGAACGTGATCTCGATCGGCGGCGTTTCGGTGATCGACAATATGGCAGGCCTCGCCAATGCGGGCGTTGCCTTCGTCATGCTCAAGCCCTGGGGCGAGCGCGGCAAGGGCGAGGATCTGCGGTCGATCTACACGAATATGCTGGCCGCGCTGAAGCCGGTGCAGCAGGCGGCAACCTATGTGCTGGTGCCGCCCGCCATCCAGGGCATCGGCAATGCCAGCGGCTTCACCATGATGCTGGAGCAGCGGGACGGCAGCAATGATTACGGCAAGCTGCAATCCATCGCCCGCACGGTGGTCGCGGATGCGAACGGGCAGACCGGGCTCGCCCATGTCAGCACGTCGTTCCGCGCGACGGTGCCGCAATACAATGTCGTGGTGGACCGGGTGAAGGCCGAAAGCCTGCATGTGAATGTGGGCGATATCTTCTCCACCATCTCCTCCTATTTCGGCTCCACCTTCATCAACCAGTTCAACGAATTCGGCCTCACCTTCCAGGTCTATGCCCAGGCTGATTCGAAATTCCGGCTCGACATCAATCAGCTCAACACGATCTATGTGAAGAGCCAGGACGGGGTGATGATCCCGGTCGGCACCCTGGTGAAGATCGAACCGACGGTCGGGCCTTCGCTCATCAGCCTCTACAATCTCTATCCCTCGGCGACGATCATCGGCTCCAACGCGCCGGGCTTCAGCTCGGGCCAGGCGCTCGACCTGATGGACGAGCTTGCGGCCAAGACCTTGCCGCGTGGCACCGGCTATGACTGGACGGCGATGAGCTACCAGGAGAAGGCGGCGGGCGGCCAGATCGTCTATGCCTTCGGCTTCGCGCTCATCCTGGTCTATCTCGTCCTCGCCGCCCAATACGAAAGCTGGGTCAGCCCGGTCGCCGTGCTGCTCGCCGTGCCGCTCGCGCTGCTCGGGCCAGGCCTCGTGCTCGGCGCGCTCGGCGCCTCGAACAATCTCTATACCCAGATCGGCCTGCTGCTGCTCATCGCGCTTGCCGCCAAGAACGCCATCCTCATCGTCGAGGTCGCGCGGGAGCAGCGGGAGTTGCACGGCAAGTCCATCCTCGATGCGGCGCGCATCGCATCCCGCACGCGCTTCCGCCCGATCCTGATGACCTCCTTCGCCTTCATGCTCGGCGTCGTGCCGCTGATCACCGCCACGGGCGCGGGCGCCAATTCGCGCAAGTCGATCGGCATCACCGTCTTTTCGGGCATGGCGGCCTCAACCTGCCTCGCCGTCCTCTTCGTGCCGTCCTTCTTCATCGTGCTGCAACGCTTCGACGAGTGGTTGCGCGGCAAGAACAAGAAGCCGGCGGCGGCGGGGCAAGCGGGCGGCGAAGGCCCGCCTGCGGCACCACCGGCCGAGCCGCCGAGCCACCCGGCCTGAGCGGCCGCTCCTGCGGCCCTCAGCCTTCCGCCAGGGAGAGGGCGAGGCCGAGGCGGGAGGCGATCGCCCCGAGCTTCTCGGGATTGCGGATGATGTAGATGGCGGTGATCTCGCCGCCGGCGATCTCGATCGCGGTTGCCTGGGGGAGGCCATCCGGCTCCAGCGTCACGAAACCGGGCAGGCCGTTGATCGGGCCCTGGTAGAGCAGGGGCAGCGGCGCGCCCTTCTTGGCGGCAAGGCGCGCGAACATCCGCGCGGCGTTGCGGGCGCCATGGATGAGGTTGCGCGAAGCCGGGCGGAGGCCGCCGCCATCGGCATGCAGCACCACATCGGCGGCGAGCATGTTTCGGAGCGCTGCTTCGTCTCCGTTTTGGCTGGCCGCAACAAAGGCGCGGGTGATCCGCTCGCGCTCATCCTCCGGTACCGCGGCGCGCGGCCGGTCCTCGGTGAGATGCGCCCGCGCGCGCACCGCCATCTGCCGGCAGGCGGTTTCCGAGCGGCCGAGCAGGCTCGCGATCTCGCCGAAAGGCGTGTCGAACAGATCATGCAGGATGAAGATCGCGCGTTCCGCCGGGGTGAGGCGCTGCAGGGTGAGCAGGACGGCGAAGGAAAGGCTCTCCGCCCGCATCCGCGCCGTCTCCTGCGGGGCGTCGGCGCTCTCCAGCACGGGCTCCGGCAGCCAGGGCCCGACATAGAGTTCGCGCCGGCTCGCGGCACTCTTGAGGTGATCGAGCGCGAGGCGGGCTGTCGCCTTGAGCAGCCAGGCGCGGGGGCTCGCAATCTCCCCGCGATCGGCTGCCATCCAGCGCAGGAAAGCCTCCTGCGCGATGTCCTCGGCCGCGGCCCGGCTGCCTGTCATGCGATAGGCGAGACCGATGAGATCGGGCCGCAGCGGAGAAAAAGCCGCAGCCGCGGTCTCCCCGCCCGTCATGCGCCGGTCGGCACCGCCCGGAAGCCGATGGCAAGCCGGTTCCAGGCATTGATGGTGGCGATGAGCAGCGAGAGCTTCACGATCTCCTCCTCGGAAAACTGCGTCTTGAGGCGCGCCCAATCCTCATCCGGCGCATGGGTTTCGAAGACCCGGGTCAGCGCCTCGGTCCAGGCCAGCGCCGCCCTTTCCCGCTCGCTATAGAAGGGCGCCTCGTGCCAGGCGTCGAGCAGCAAAAGCCGCGTCGGGCTCTCGCCCGCGGCCAGCGCGTCCCGCGTGTGCATATCGATGCAATAGGCGCAACCGTTGATCTGGCTGGCGCGGGTCTTCACCAGTTCGATCAGGCTCTTTTCGAGGCCGGAAGTGACAACGGCGCGTTCCAGCGCCACCATCGCCTTCATGACCTCGGGGGCGGCGCGGAAATAGTCGAGACGGGGTTGCATGAGCCTGGCTCCTCTCTGGGGGGTTCATTCCCAAGACGAGTGAGCGACGCCGGATGTGACAGGCCCGCTCACTCGAACACGGCCGGGATGACGGAGGCGGCGAGCAGCAGGCCCATGGCGGTGTTGAAGATGCGCAAGCGCCCCGGCGCCGCGATATAGCGCCGCGCATGCGCGCCGAGCATCGCCCAGCTCGTCACGGTCCCGAGGCCGATGAGCAGGAAGATGCCGGCGAGGATGAGAACCTGCGGGGCCAGGGGATGGCCGGGCCGCGTATAGGTCGCAGCCGTGGCGAGCGCCATGATCCAGGCCTTGGGATTGACCCATTGCAGGCCACAAGCCCCCCAGAAGCCGATGGGGCGGGCGGCGGTCGTCACCCCCGGCTCAGCTTGGCCAGGCGCGCGGGCAATCTTCCAGGCAAGCAGCAGCAGCCAGCCGGCGCCCACCCAGCGCAGCACCTCATGCCATAGCGGATGGGCCGCGAGCGGTTGGGCAAGGCCGATGCCGACGGCCGCCACCATGAAGGCGAAGCCGAGGGCGACGCCGAGGATGAGCGGCAGGGTGGCGCGCAGCCCATGGGCCGCGCCGGTTGCGAGTGCCATGATGTTGTTCGGCCCGGGTGTCGCGGAAGCGACCAAGGCGAAGCCGAGGAAGGGCAGGAGATCGGGGTTCATGGCAGACGCGCCCCGAAGCGCGCGGGCGGCGGCAGGATCAGCATCATCGGTGACATCCTCCGATCTCGCCGAGCCGGATGGGCATAAAAAAGCCCCGACCGGTACGGCGGGGCTTTTGGGAGAGGCACTGCGCCCCGGTTAACGGCGTCGCATCTCCAGCCCGACCGGGAGGGTGATACCCCAAGGACCAGAGATGCCGAGAGCGATTGCCATGCGCGAGATCAGAGCAGCCTGCGGCCCGGTCAGGCTCTGCTGCTCCTAAGCCAGCCGCCCATGGCACTGCTTGAACTTCTTGCCCGAGCCGCAGGGGCAGGGGGCGTTGCGCGGCGTGTCGCGCCAGGCGGCAGGCAACTCGTCGAGGCTGGAAACACCGGCCGCCGGCGCCTCGGCCAAGGCAAGCCCGCCGCCATCGGCGATGAAACCCGGCGAGAAGCCGGCCCCCTGGCCGAAGCTCTGGTTGAGCGCTTCTTCGGGATGATTTTCGAACATGAGACCCGGCGGCGGCGGCTCGGCCGCCTGGCCGAAATCGACGCGCGCCAGCGTCTCCGTCACCCGCGCCTTCAAATCCTCCAGCATGGCACCGAAGAGGGCGAAGGCCTCGGTCTTGTATTCCCGCAGCGGATCGAGCTGCCCATAGGCGCGCAGCCCGATGCCCTGGCGCAGATGGTCGAGGTTGAGCAGATGCTCCTTCCAGACCTGATCGAGCGTCTGCAACAGATGCGCCTTCTCCACCATGCGCATCAGTTCCGGCCCGTAATTGGCGGCCTTGGCGGCCATCAGCTGGCTGCCCGCCTCCTCGATCCGCTCGCGGATATGGGTCTCGTCGATGCCTTCCTCGCGGCCCCAATCCTCGATCGGCAGCCGCAGGCCGAGCAGCTGCTCGATATCATCGGCAAGCTCCGCGGTCTCCCACTGCTCGGCGAAGGCCTTCTCGGGGATCCGGCGGGAGACGAGATCGGCGATGACCTCGTTGCGCATCTGGGCGACCACGTCCGACACGTCTTCGAGCATCATGAACTCGCGCCGCTGGGCATAGACCTCGCGCCGCTGGTCGTTCATCACGTCGTCATATTTGAGCAGGTTCTTGCGGATATCGAAATTCCGCGCTTCCACCTTCTTCTGGGCCTTTTCCAGCGCCCGGTTGATCCAGGGGTGGGTGATCGCCTCGCCCTCTTTCAGGCCGAGGCGTTGCAGCATGCCACCCATCCGCTCGGAGCCGAAGATGCGCATGAGATCGTCTTCGAGGCTGAGGAAGAAGCGGGACTGGCCAGGATCGCCCTGGCGGCCGGAGCGGCCGCGCAGCTGATTGTCGATCCGGCGGCTCTCATGCCGCTCCGTGCCGACGACGAAGAGGCCGCCGGCCTTGACGACCGCATCATGCGCGACCGCGATTTCGGCTTCCAGCGCGGCATTGCGGCGGGCAAGCTCCTCCGGATCGGTGATGCCCGAGAGTTCGAGCTTGCGGCGCATCTCGATATTGCCGCCGAGCTTGATGTCCGTCCCGCGCCCGGCCATGTTGGTCGCGATCGTCACGGCGCCGGGCGCGCCGGCCTGGGCGATGATCGTCGCCTCCTGCTCGTGGAAGCGGGCGTTGAGCACGGCATGCGGCACCTGCTCGCGCTTGAGCAATTCGCTCAGCAACTCGCTCTTCTCGATGCTGGTGGTGCCGACGAGCACGGGCTGGCCGCGCGCCCGCGTCTCGGCGATGAGCTTGGCCAGCGCCTGGTATTTCTCGGCCGCCGTGCGATAGACCTCGTCATCCTCGTCCTTGCGCGCCACGGGCACGTTGGTCGGGATCTCGACCGAGTGGAGCTTGTAGATCTCCTCGAACTCGTCCGCCTCCGTCATCGCGGTGCCGGTCATGCCGGCAAGCTTGGGGTAGAGGCGGAAGTAGTTCTGGAAGGTGATGGTGGCGAGCGTCTGGTTCTCGGGCTGAACGGTGACGTGTTCCTTCGCTTCCAGCGCCTGGTGCAGGCCCTCGGAATAGCGCCGGCCCTCCATCATGCGGCCGGTGAACTCGTCGATGATGATGATCTTGTCGTCCCGCACGATATAGTCCACGTCGCGCGAGAAGAGGGTATGCGCCCGCAGGCTCTGCTGGGCGTGATGGACGATCGAGATGTTGAAGACGTCGTAGAGGTTGCCCTCCTCGATGATGCCGGCCGCGCGCAGCATCTCCTCGACGCGCTCCGAGCCCGGCTCGGTCAGCGTCACCGCTTTCTGCTTCTCGTCCTTCTCATAGGTCTCCGGGTCCTGCACCAGCACACGCACCACCTCGTCCACCTGGCGGTAGAGGTCGGAGGAATCCTCCGCCGGGCCGGAGATGATGAGAGGCGTGCGCGCCTCGTCGATCAGGATGCTGTCCACCTCATCGACGATCGCGTAGTTGAAGGCGCGCTGGACCATGTCTTCCAGGCGATACTTCATATTGTCGCGCAGATAGTCGAAGCCGAATTCGTTGTTGGTGCCGTAGGTGATGTCGCAGGCATAGGCCGCGCGGCGCTGGCTGTCGTCCAGCCCATGCACGATGACGCCGGTCGAGAGGCCGAGGAAGCCGTAGAGCGCGCCCATCATCTCGGCATCGCGGCGGGCGAGGTAGTCGTTCACCGTCACCACATGCACGCCCCGCCCCGAAAGCGCATTGAGATAGACGGGCAGGGTGGCGACGAGCGTCTTGCCCTCGCCGGTCTTCATCTCGGCGATGCGGCCGCTATGGAGCACGACGCCGCCGACCAGCTGCACGTCGAAATGCCGCATGCCGAGGACGCGCTTGGAGGCCTCGCGCACCACGGCGAAGGCTTCGGGCATGATATCGTCGAGCGCGGCGCCGCCGGCCAGCCGCGCCTTGAATTCATCCGTCTTGCCGCGCAGCTCGGCATCCGAAAGCGCCGCCATCTGCGGCTCCAGCGCGTTGACGCGGGGCACGATGCGCCGGTAGCCCCGCAGCACGCGCTCGTTGCTGGTTCCGAAGATGACGCGAGCGAGAGATCCGAACATGAGATCCTTGGGTCACACTATGGGCCGCCTGCCGGCCGGAAGAGGCTTGCCCGCCCCGAAACGGCAGCGGGGGCCCCGGTTAGGCTGCGGGGGCGGCAAGTGATAGGACTCAAGGCCCGCCCGGTCAACGCGGGCGGCTCTCGCGCGCATCCGCCGGCGGCTGCTTGCCGCGGGCCCGCTCTTCGGCCATTCTCCGCCGCCCTTGGCACCCAGCCGGAATAGAGGTTTTCATGCGCCGTTCTTCCCGATCCTTCAGCATCCTGGCGAGCAGCGCGCTCGTCCTCACTCTGACGATGCAGGGGGCCTGGGCGCAGTCCTCGACACCTGCGCCGGCACCGGCCGCCGCCTCCGCCGCCGCGCCGGCGGGCAGCGGTGCCGCCGCGACCAATCCCAATCCCGTGATCGCGACCGTCAACGGCCAGGCGATCCATCTGCAGGATCTGCAGGAAATGACGCGCAACCTGCCCCAGCAGCTGCAGAGCATGCCGGCCGAGCAGCTCTATCCCATCCTTCTCAACCAGCTCGTGGACCAGACGGCGATGGCGATCGTCGCCAAGAAGCAGGGTCTGATGCAGGAGCCGGATGTGCAGCGCCGGATCGAGATCGGCACCGAGCAGGTGCTGCAGGGCGCGCTGATCCGCAAGGTGATCGGGCCCGAAATCACGCCCGCCGCGATCAAGGCGGTCTATGACAAGGATTATGCCAACAAGCCGGGCGCCGAGGAGATCCATGCCCGCCACATCCTCGTCAAGACCGAGGCGCAGGCCGAGGACATCATCAAGCAGCTGGATCACGGGGCGGATTTCGCCAAGCTCGCCGACAAATATTCCACCGATCCGGGCAATACGAACGGCGGCGATCTCGGCTGGTTCAAGAAGGGGGACATGGTGCCGGCCTTCGCCGATGCCGCCTTCGCCATGAAGGACGGCCAGATCACCCAGAAGCCGGTGCATACCCAGTTCGGCTGGCATGTGATCCAGGTGCTCGGCCATCGCACCGCACCCACCCCCACGCTCGCCGACGTGCAGGACAAGATCAAGGAGCAGATCATCCAGAAGGGCATCCACCAGCTGCTGACGCAGGTGCGGAGCCAGGTGACGATCAAGGAATACGCGCCTGACGGCTCGGCATTGCCGACCGAGGCGGCCCCCGCCGCCGCGGGCCCCGCCTCTGGCTCGGCCGCTGGCGCCGCCACCCCGGCCAGCAAATAGGGCCGGGGCACGCGCCATGGCGACCATCACGAGCGTCTCTCCCCTCGCGGTGCCCTTGCCTGCGATGGCGCCCATCGCGGGGGTGCGTCTCGGCTCAGCCGCGGCCGGCATCCGCTACCAGGGGCGGACGGACCTCATGATGATGGTCTTTCCCCGCGGCACCACCGTCGCGGGCGTCTTCACCCGCAACCAGTGCCCGGGCGCGCCGATCGACTGGTGCCGCCAGGCGCTTGAGGGCGGCCGGGCGCGGGCGCTCGTCGTCAATGCCGGCAATGCCAATGTCTTTACCGGCAAGGCCGGCGTCGCCACGGTGAAGGCGACCGCGCGGGCGGCGGCGGCGCTGGCCGGCTGCCCGGCAAGCCAGGTCTTCCTCGCCTCCACCGGGGTGATCGGCGAGGTGCTGCCGGCCGAGCGCATCACCGATGCGCTGCCTGCCCTGCATGAAACCCTCGTCGAAGACGGCTGGGAAGCGGCAGCGCGGGCGATCATGACGACGGATACCTTCCCCAAGGGCGCGACCCGCACGGCGACCATCGGCGGCACCACCGTCACCATCAACGGCATCGCCAAAGGCAGCGGCATGATCGCCCCCGATATGGCGACCATGCTCTGCTTCATCGCGACCGATGCGGCGATCCCGGCGCCGGCCTTGCAGAAGCTGCTCGCCCGCGGCGTGGGGCCGAGCTTCAATGCCGTCACCGTCGATAGCGATACCTCGACCTCGGATACGGTGCTGCTCTTCGCAACCGGGGCTGCCGGCAATCCCCCGGTGCCCGAGCGGGGGGGTGCCGCGCTCCGTGATTTCCGCCGCGCCCTCGATGAGGTGCTGCTCGATCTCGCTTTGCAGGTGGCGCGCGATGGCGAGGGCGCCCAGAAGCTGGTGCGGATCGAGGTGACGGGTGCGGTCTCCGCCAAATCCGCCCGCGCCATCGGCTTCGCGGTCGCCAATTCGCCGCTCGTCAAAACCGCGATCGCCGGGGAGGATGCGAATTGGGGCCGCATCGTCATGGCGGTCGGCAAATCGGGGGAGCCTGCGGATCGTGACAAGCTCGCGATCGCTGTCGGCGGTACCTGGATGGCGCGCAAGGGCACCGTCGTCGCGGGTTACGACGAAGCCCCCGTGGTCGCCCATATGAAGGGGCGGGAGGTCACGATCGCGGTCGATATCGGCCTCGGCGATGGTGCGGCGACGGTCTGGACCTGCGATCTCACCCATGGGTACATCGACATCAATGGCAGCTACCGCAGCTGAGCGCGGGCCGGCGGCGGCGCAGCCGGGCGGCGAGATCCGGCTGACGACGGAGCGGCTGACGCTGCGGCCGGTGACGCCGGACGATGCCGAGCATCTGCACCGCCTGCTCAACGATTGGGAGGTCTGCCGCATGCTGCAGACCGTGCCCTTCCCCTATCCGCGCCTCACCGCCGATCAGTGGATCGCCGATTCGGTCGCCCAGCGGCAGGACGGCACCGCCTATCACTTCGCGATCACCGGGGATGAGAACGGGCAGGAAGTGATGGTCGGCGCCGTCGGCCTCAAGCTCATCGCCGGGCGGCGCCGCGCTTCGCTCGGCTATTGGGTCGGCCGGCGCTTCTGGGGCCATGGCGTCGCGCGCGAGGCGGCGGGGCGTGTGCTGCGCTGGGCCTTGGCCAATCTCGATCTCGACCAGGTGGAGGCGACGGTCGCGGCCGATAACAGCGCTTCCGCCGCGGTGCTGCGGGCGGTCGGCTTCCGCGAGATCGGCGAGGGGCGGGAGCCTTTCCTCTCGCGCGGCGGGGGCGAGCATCCGGTGCGGCGCTACGCCGCCTCGCGCAGCGATATCCCGGCCCCGGCCGAACCGGCCGAGCGGCCTCAGGCGCCGAGCCAGGGTCTGCCGCTGGTGCTGGTCGCCGCCTGCGTGCTGATCGACGCCGCCGGCCGCGTGCTCATCGCCCGCCGCCCGGAAGGCCGGGCGATGGCCGGGCTGTGGGAATTTCCCGGCGGCAAGCTCGAAGCCGGGGAGAGCCCGGAAGCCGCCCTCGTGCGCGAATTGCGCGAGGAACTCGGCATCGATATCGCGCGCAGCTGCCTCGCGCCCTTCGTCTTCGCCTCCCATGCCTACGAGAAGTTCCACCTGCTCATGCCGCTCTTCCTCTGCCGCCGCTGGCAGGGCATCCCGGCGCCCAAGGAAGGCCAGCAGATCCGCTGGGTGGCGCCCGACGCGCTTGACGGCTACCAGATGCTGCCGGCGGACAAGCCGCTCCTCCCCATGCTGCGAGACTTGCTGTAGCCTGATCCCGCCACGCGCCCGAGGATCTCATGCCCAATCCCACCGCCTGCCTGCTCGTCATCGGTAACGAAATCCTGTCCGGCCGCACGCAGGACGTGAACATCAACTTCCTCGCCCGCCGGCTGGGGCAGATCGGCATTCCGCTGCGCGAAGTGCGCGTCATTCCCGATGTCGCCGAGACCATCATCCGCACGGTGAACGAGGTGCGCGCGGCCTTCGATCATGTCTTCACCACCGGCGGCATAGGCCCGACGCATGACGACATCACCTCCGAATGTATCGCGGCCGCCTTCGGCGTGCCGTGGGAGATCAACCAGGAAGCCTATGCCATCATGAACGCCCGCTATGCGGAGGGGGAGTTCAACGCCGCCCGCCAGCGGATGGCGACGATGCCGCGCGGTGCCGCCCTCATTCTGAACTCCGTCTCAGCCGCGCCGGGCTTTTCCATAGGCAATGTCCATGTCATGGCCGGGGTGCCGCGCATCATGCAGGCGATGTTCGAAAGCCTGGCGCCGACGCTGGAGGGCGGCGCGCCGATCATCTCCCGCGCGGTCTATGCGCTCGGCCTGCTGGAAGGCGCGATCGCGGCCGAGCTGGAGGCGATCCAGAAGCGCTACCCGATGCTCGATATCGGCAGCTACCCCTTCGCGCGGAACGGCCAGCACGGCGTCGCGATCGTGAGCAAGGGCACCGAGGTCGAGGCGGCGGAAGCGGCGACGGCGGAGGTGACGGCGCTGATGGCGCGGCTCGGGGTCGTCCCGATCCAGGGCGAGCCCCCGGCCTGAGCGGCGTAAGCATGAGCATGAGCATGAACATGGAGCCGGCCGCCGCCCCGCCATCGGCCAGCGCGGATAGCGCGGCCGAGGAGGTCGCCCATTGCCTGCTGCAATTCGGCCGCATCCTGTTGCAGAATGGCGCCGATACCGGCCGGGTGCAGCTTGCCGTGCGGCGCTTCGCCGCCGCACTCGGCTATGATGCCCGGCTCTTCATCTCCTATGAGGGGCTGATCCTGACGGTGCTTTCGGGCACGCGCTTTACCACCAAGATCGGCAGCCGCATCCCGGCGATGAATGTCGGGATGAGCCAGGCGGCGGCCGCCTTCGGCATTCTCGGCGCGGTGGAGGGGCGGCGCCTTACCCTCGCCGAAGCCGCCGCCGCGCTCGAAGCGCTGGAGCATCGGCCGCCCGAATACCATCGCTTTCTGGTCGCCTTCGCGCTCGGCCTGACGGGCGCTTCCCTCAGCCGGCTGTTCGGCGGAGATTGGGCGGCCTTTATCGTCTGCTGGGTGGCGGTCAGCCTCGGCACGCTGGTCCGCCAGGATGCCGGCAAGCGCGGCTTCAGCCCGGTCGTCGTCTCCTTTCTGGCCGCCATCGTCAGCGGCCTGCTCGGCGGCCTTGGCGCGCGGCTGCTCGGCAGCACGACGCCGGCGCTCTGCCTCGTCGCGCCCGGCATGGTGATCGTGCCGGGCGTGCCGCTCATCAACGGCGTGCAGGATATGATCCGCAACCATGCGAGCCTCGGCATCGCGCGGATCGGCTTCGCGCTCTTCGTCATCGCGGCGATCGGCCTCGGTCTCGAAATCGCCGCACTGGTCTCGGGCGTCGCCCTGCCGCTGCAAATCCCCTCGGGCTCGGTGCCGATCTGGGAGGATGCGATCTTCGCCGCCTGCGCCGCCCTGGGCTTCGTGCTGCTCTTCAATGTGCCGCTGAAATTCGCCTGGGCCTGCGCGCTCTGCGGTGTCGCGAGCCATACCGTGCGGTTGGCGGTGATGCACTATGCGGGGCTCGATATCGCCGCCGGCACGCTCGTCGGCGCGCTGCTCGCCGCCGGCCTCGCGCAGATCCTGGCGCATCGGCTCGATGCCCCGGCGGCAACCTTCGCCTTTCCCGGCGTCGTCGCCATGGTGCCGGGGATCTACGGCTTCCGCACGGTCGCCGGGGCGATCGCCATCGTCTCCGGCGGGCCAGTGCCGGCGCCGGCGGTGGTCGGCACCACGGTCGGCCTCGCCGTCTCGGTGCTGATGATCACGGCGGCGATCACCATCGGCATCGCGGCCCCGCTCGCGATCGCCGATCCGCGTGGCACGGGCGGGCGATAGGCCGGGTCTGCGCTTTCGCGCGCCTCCTGAAAGGGCGGAGGTCCACTCAACAGTTTACGAATTCGCAATTGCTCTGCGCCTTTTGTAATCGTTTCAGGGATGAGCGCCCGGCCATCCCGTTGCGAGGCAAGACACAAATGCGCTTTTTCAAGAATATGTCTCTGCTGGCGAAGTTTATCGTGACCTTCGCGATCCTCCTGATATTCGCCGGGGGGCTCGGCCTCTTCGCGGTCAACCGCATCGGCTATATCAGCAACGTCGCCAGAGGTTTCGAGGCCAATATCAAGGGCACCGCGCCCATCCAGGCGATGGCGCGGAGCGGCCCGCAGATCGCCGCCCTCGCCGGCGCCCTGGCTTTGACGAGTGATCCCCAGCAGGCGGCGCAGTTGCAACAAGCCGCCAAGGCGGAAGCCGCGCGCTTTGCCGCCAACTGGGCGCTCTATCGCCCGACGATGGACCCCGGCCGCGAGACGAATGACGGCCAGGGCTTCTCCGGCAGCTTCGCCCAGATGAACGCGGATTTCGCGAAAGTCGCGCAGGCCGTCAGCAGCGGCGATCACGCGGCGGCAGCCGCCCTCGTCACCGGCCCGATGGCCGCGCTGCGCGAGACCTTCAACCGCGATATCGCGGATGATTTCGCCTACCAGGCGCAGATGGCCAACGGGCATGCCGCGGCCGTGGACGGGGCGGAGAGCAGCAGCCGGCGGGCCTTCAGCGCGGCGCTCGTGCTCATGATCCTGCTCAGCGGCGGCCTTGTCTGGATGCTTATCCGGGCCATCGGCAGCCCGATCAGCACGATGACCGAGACCATGCGGCAGCTGGCCAGTGGGGCAATGGATACGCCGGTCGGCTATGGCGATCAGCGGGATGAAATCGGCCGCATGGCGCGTGCGGTGCAGGTGTTCAAGGATGCAGGGCTGGAAAAGCTGCGTCTTGAAGGCGAGATCGAGGCCGCGCGTATCCGCACCGAGGAAGACCGCAGGCGCAGCGACGCGCAGCTGAAGGCCGCGGCGCAGGAGCAGGCGGCGATCGTCGAGTCTCTCGCCGAGGGGCTGGAGAAGCTCTCCAACGGCGATCTGCTTTTCCGGCTGAGCGAGCCCTTCAGCCCGGCTTACGAGAAGCTGCGGGCGGATTTCAACAATGCGACCGCCCGTCTGCACGACACGATGGCGGCGATTTCGGCCAATACGACCGGCGTCGATTCGGCTGCGGCCGAAATCTCGGCGGCCGCCGACGATCTCTCACGACGGACGGAGCAGCAGGCCGCCGCGATCGAGGAGATGGTCGCGGCCTTGCAGGAAATCACGACCGCGGTGGGTAAAAGCGCCAGCGGCGCGGCGGAGGTGCGCCAGGTCGCCGGTGTCGCCAAGCAGGAGGTGGAGAAGTCCGGCGTCGTCGTGCAGGCGGCGGTCGGCGCTGTCAGCGTGATCGCGGATTCCTCGCGCGAGATCTTCAACATCATCGGTGTGATCGACGAGATTGCCTTCCAGACGAACCTGCTCGCCTTGAATGCCGGCGTGGAAGCGGCGCGGGCGGGGGAATCGGGCCGCGGCTTTGCCGTGGTCGCCACCGAGGTGCGGGCCTTGGCGCAGCGTTCCGCCGAAGCCGCGCGGGAGATCAAGCGCCTGATCTCGACCTCCGGCGCGCAGGTCGAAACCGGCGTCAAGCTGGTGGGGGAGACGGGAGACACGCTCAAAGTCATCGCCGATCAGGTCGATCAGTTGAACAACCTGATCACCGGGATCGCCGATCAGATCACACGCCAATCGAGCGGGCTCGGCGAGGTGAACAGCGCCGCAATCCAGATGGACAAGGCAACGCAGCAGAACGCCGCGATGGTCGAGGAAACCACCGCGGCGAGCCACGGCTTGAAGAGCGAGGCATCGGAGCTGGCCCGGCTTGTCGGCCAGTTCCAGATCAGCGACGAAGCCGTCGGTGCGCCGGCCACGCCGCCGATTCGCACGGGGGCGAGGGCATCGGCGCCCCGGCGGGTGCTTGCCGAGGTCTGAAAGCCGCGACCGCACGCGACGCGGGCATAGCCTACCGGAACGCGCGCCGTCGGGTGCGCGTTCACTGGCCTCGTCATCGCCTCCCAGTCTCGTCATCGCCGGACGTGTTCCGGCGGCCCAGCGCGTGCAGCGATTTTGCCGTCTTCGCCGGGTGGACGCGCCAGACAAGCCCGCGGGTGACGGTGGGACGATGGGAGGATGGGGCGCGGCGTTTCACCCCCGCCCGAGCCTTCCGCTACCCTTGCTGCCTCACCGCACGCGGGCCAGCCGCACCGCGGTATGCCCGCGGCTCGGCCGCAGGCTCGGCATGACGAGCAGGCAATTGTCATAGGGCGTGCGGATGTCGGCCGGCCCGTCGATCGCCAGCAGCGTGTTGCGATGGCGGATGATCTCGCCGCCGCGATAAGGCTGCATGAAGGTGAAGCTCGCGGTTTTCGCCGTCACCACGCTGGTGACCTCGGCATAGACGGCCTTGCGCGGGAGCTGGGCGGGCGGCTGCAGCAGCGGTTCGTCCCGCAGCGCCATGCCGAGCGCGCGCAGGGTGCCGGCGATCGCCGCGCGTGCCACCCCCACCGTCTCTGGCTGCCAGTGCTGCCCGGCCTCCACGAGATTGGCGACGGCGCCGCCCTCGCCCTCGGCGAACATCGGATGGTCGATCAGCCGGCGGCCATTGCCATGGCCGGCATCGGCGATGACGAGGCTCGGGCAGCCGATGTCGAGCGCGAGCCGCCGGCCCCGTTCGGCCGCGCCGCAGAGGATGAGCGGATCGGACGGCCAGAGCATGGAATGCAGATCGAGCAGCACATCGGCGCTCTCCAGGATCGGCCGCATCTCGCGCGCGCGCTGCAACTCGGCGGAGCGGCGGCTGCCCTCCAGCAGGCCGAGATCCCAGACCCGATTGAGATCCTCGTCGATATAGCGGGAAGCGATCGGATCGAGCGGATCGAAGCGATGGAAAGCGTCCAGATTGGCAAAGCCGAAGGTCAGCCGCCCGCAGCGCGGCGTGAAGCCGGCGGCCAGCAGTTGGGCGAGGACGATCGCCCCCGCCAGCTCGTTGCCATGGATCAGCGAGAGCAGGATGAGATGCGGGCCGGGCTCGCCGCTGGCGCGCGTCGTGAAGCCGCGGACGCCGGTATTGCCCTCGATCCAGGGCGAGAGGTCAGGCGGCGCCAGCCGCACTTCGAACCGCGGCAGCGCGAGGCTCGCGGCCCCGGAAAGGCTCACTGGCTTGCCCTGGAGGCCGGCCGGCAGCCGGCGCGGTGCCGATCCGGCTCATCATCCGGGCGTGCGATCGGCACCCAGATCCGCTGCAAGATCCGCTGCAAGATCCGCCCGGGGATCTGCCTGGGCACAGGCCCGCCGGCACGGCCGGGGCGGGGCGGGCGGGGCGATAGGGCCCCGGCCAGTGTGACAGTTTGCATAAGCGCTGATCCTATACCCGCCGCGGCCGGAGGCAACCGCCATCATGGCAGGGTGCCACGCGCAATATTGACGATCGGGCCGCCCAGCCGCACAAGGCGCGCATGTCGTTCATGACGCCCCATCCGGCGGCTGAGACCGCTCGCCCTGGCCCACCCGCAAGCTGGATCCTGTCCGAACCCTATGCCGGGCTGCAATCCCAGGCCCTGGGCCTTGCGGAGGCGGCGGGCCTCGCCCCTGAGCTGCGGACGCTGCACGCGCGCTTCCCGTGGTCCTCCATCTCGGCACCGCGCTGGCCCTGGCCGCTGCGCGCGGTGCGGCGGGCAGCCCTCGCCGGGCCGCCCCCCGAGATCCTGCTGAGCTGCGGCGGCATGGCGGGTGCGGTCGCCGCCGCGCTGCGCGGCCCCGCGCTCCGCACCGTGCATATCCAGAACCCGCGCATGGACTTCCGCAAATTCGATCTCATCATCGCCAATACGCATGATGAAATCGCCGGCCCCAATGTCATCCTCGCCCGCACCGCGCTCCACCGCGTCACCGCCGCCCGGCTGGAGGAAGCCCGCAGCGCCTGGGCGCCCCGCTTCGCCGATCTGCCGCGCCCGCTGGTCGCCGTCTGCGTCGGCGGCACCAACGGGCGCTTCACGCTCGATGCCAAGGTCGCCGGCGCGCTCGCAGCCGAGCTTGGCGCGATGATGGAGCGAGACCGGGTGGGCCTCATGCTCACCCCGTCGCGGCGGACCGATCCGGCGGCGACCGCGGCGCTCCGTGCCGCCTTGGCGCCGCGCGGCGCCTTCGTCTGGGATGGTTCGGGTGAGAACCCCTATTTCGGCATGCTGGCGCTCGCCGACCTCATCATTGTGACGATCGATTCGGTCTCCATGGTCTCGGAAGCGGCGGCGACGGCAGCGCCCGTCATGGTCGCCGCACTTCCCGGCCGCTCCCGCCGTATCGGGCTCTTCACCGAGGCGCTGACCGCGGCCGGGCGTATCCGGCCTTTCGAGGGGCGGTTCGGGCATTGGCCGGTCCGCCCTCTGGACGACACCGCCGAAGCGGCGCAGGAAATGCGGCGGCGGCTCGGTTTTTAAGACGCGATAGAGGCGGCGGCGCATGCTCGATATCCAGACCTTCGATGCGGTGAAGGGCGGCAACGTCCTCTACAAGGCGCTCGCCCATCCGCTGGCGGCAGAGGCGGTGGAGAGGCTCGCCGGGGAGCTGCGCGGCCTCGGCCCGGTCGGCCTGCTTGATCCCGATGCCGTGGCGGCGCCGCTCCTCACCATGTATCCGGGCCTGCCGGTCTCCGCGCTCTTCGTCCAGGATGTGCGGCAGATCGGCCAGAGCCGCGGCGGCCTCGTCGCCCAGCCGATGACCGAGATTGCGGCGAGCGGGGTGCGCGCGCTCCTCGTCGCCGCCTTCGAGGCGGAGCGGCTGATGGCGCTGCTCGCCAGCCTGCTGCCGGCCGGGATCACGCTCCTCAGCCTCGACGCCGTGAAGATCCCGGAGGAGCGGCGGACCAATCCGAAGCGCTATCTCGATCCGCTCAACTTCGCCACCAACTACGCCTTCTTCCGGGACGAGAACGGGCTCTCGACCCGGCTGGTGACGGCGAATTACTGGGCGGGCTACGGCGCGCGCGCGGTGCGGTTCTTCCTGCGGCTCTATGACGCGGAGGGCCGCATCCTCGCCGAATGGCAGGAGGCAGCGCCCGAAGGCGCGGGCGGCATCGTGTTCGACAGCCGCGAGGTACGCACCCGCTTCGGCCTCGGCCCCTTCACCGGGCAGCTTTTCATCCATGCCGTCGGCGTTGCCGGGCATGATGTGGTGAAATACGCGGTGGATACGATCGGCGACGGGGCGGAGCAGAGCCTCTCCTGCACGCATGATGCCAATGCCTGGCCCGCCTCCCGCTATGCCGGCCTGCCGGCGCCGCGCGCCGATGAGCGGGTGATCCTCTGGGTGCAGAACAGCCACGGCTCGCCCATTCCCGCGGGCGCCATCGCGCTCGATCGTATGGGCGCGGAGGCGCCGCGCGCGCTGATGGAGGAGATCCCGCCCTTCGCCACCCGCGCCCTCGATATCGCCGAACTGCTGCCCGAGCTGCGCTGGCCGGCGCAGATCGAGGTGCGCACCGGCCGCCATGTCGTGCGCCCGCGCTACGAGGTGATCCGCGCCGGCCGAACGCGCATCGCGCATGTCAATGTCGAGCGGGAGGGGCTGGAGAACGATCCCGGCATCAAGACCCTGCCGCCCGAGATGGGGCGCGGCTTCCTGCTGCCCTTTCCCATCCTGCCGCGCGGCGAATACCGCTCCGTCGTGCTGCCGACGCCGATGGCGGAAGCGGAGACGAGCCTGCCGCTCCGGCTTGATCTCTTCGATGCCGAGGGCCGGCCGCTCGGCCAGCATTTCCTCGGCCTGCTGCCGCGGGATCACGCGCTCGCCGTCGATCTCGACAGCCTGCTTCCCGATGGCGCGCTGATGGAGGAGGGCGGGCATGCCGATCTCGTCTATGATTTCCGCGATGGCGGCGAGGCCAATGGCTGGCTGCATGCTCTGATGCGCTACGAGCGGCGGGATGGCGCCCATGCAGCCGAGACGAGCTTCGGCGCCCATATCTTCAACACCGCGATGATCTACAAGGGCGAGCCGCAATCCTATTCCGGCCCGCCGCCAGGGCTGACGACGCGGCTTTTCCTCAAGCTCGGGGAGGATGGGCGGCAGAGCTTTTCCCACCTCATCTATCCGGCTTCAGGCCCCTGGCATCCGCGGTCCGAGACCCAGCTGCAGCTGCATGATGGCGCGGGGCGGGTGATTGCCGAGGAAGGGGTGCGGATCGCCTGCTCGGGCTCCATGCTCATCCGGCCAGACCGCATCTTCGGCGCGGCGGCGCTCACCAAGGCCGGGCCGCGTGGCTATGTGCTGATCCGGGATCGAACTTGCCGGCTCTTCGGCTATCACGGCCTGGTCGATGCGGCGGGGCGTTTCTCGCTCGACCATATGTTCGGCTTCTGATCCCGAACCCGCCTCCGCGCGAAAGCGGGGTCCCGCTGCGCTCGGGTGCTCGCCTCAGGCGGCAAGTGCTGCCGGGCTGAGGCCGAGGCTGCGGCAGGCATCCTCCAGGGAAGCGCGTTCCGCCGCGGCATAGAGCGTCGTTTCGTCATGCGCCTCCGCGCCGAGGGCGGCCATGAACTGCCCGCGGCTCGCCGGCCCCGCATAGCTTGGCCGCGCGGCATCGCCGAGGTTCGATTGAAAGATCCCGGCAGCGCTGACGGGGAGGAAATCCTCATAGGTCAGCGGTGTCGCGATGAGGGCGCCGGCGGCGATCAGCGCGCCGAGCGAGGCGCCGGGGCCGATGCCCTCGGCCGCCGCCTGCGGCGCGCGCCCGGCAGTGTAGCGGAAGAAGCCCAGGCCCTCGGCCCGCATCCGCTCCGCATCGTCCGGAAAAGCGTCGAAAGCGGCGGCGAGCCGCGCGGCATAATCGGCATCGCCCTCCGCCGCGCTGACCTCGGCCGGCGTTTCCCGCACCGAGGCGAGCAGCCGGTCATACAAGGCGCGGCCCTTGGGCGTCAGCGCCATGCCGCGCTGCTCGATCTCCCCGAAGCGGGCGGTATGCGTGCCGGAATGCAAGCCCTGGGCTTCGGGAAAGTCGATCGCCTCTTCCAGCGCCTTGAAGCTCGTCTGCCGCAACAGGATAGGGCAGGCGCGGCGCGGCGGCCCCTCGATGACGGCTTTGGCCGCGATGCCATGCGCCGGCATCAGCGCCTGCACCGCGTCGATATCGAGCGTGCGGGGGGTGAGGTGGTTGATATGCGGCCCCTTGAAGCAGACGACATCGGCGATCAGCCGATGCGCGCGATGCAGCGCCCGATAGGTGGCGCCATCCACCATCGCGGTCCGGTGCCAGCGGAAGGTTTCCAGCGCTTCGCTGACGAACCGCGCCGCATCCGCTTGCGCGAGGCCGCCCGCCGCCTCTGCCTTGGCGATCAGGTCGAGAAGGGCTGGGGTGAAGATCCGCCGCGCCTTGAGGATCGCCGCCGCCTGCGCCCGCAAGCCGGCATCGGCGATGAGATCGAGCCGGAGGAGCGAGGTGAAGACGCGGAAGGGGTTGCGCGCCAGGCTTTCTGCGCTGACCGGCCGGAAGGCGGTGGAATGGACGGGCACGCCCGCGGGCGCGAGATCGTAATAGCCCACCGGCTCCATCCCCATCACCGCGAAGAGCCGGCGCATGGTCGCCAACTCCTCCGCCGTGCCGAGGCGGATCGCGCCATGGCGTTCGAGGCTGATGCGGGCGAGATCGTCGGTCTCCGCCAGCGCCGCGGCGAGCGCCGGATGGGCAGCGAGGTGGCGCGCATTCACCGTGGCGACGATATCGAGCAAGGTGCCGTATTGCGGCACCTCGCTGCGATACATGTCGGACATCGCGCGCGAGAAGAGGCTGCGGAGATCGTCGGCGGAAACGAGGGGCGCGGTCTGCATCGCTTGGCCTTTCCCGGATGGTGCGGCGGCGGCGTCAGCTTTCGGAGAGGTCGAAGGTGACGCCCTGCGCCAGGGGCAGGCGGTTGCCGTAATTGATGGCGCTGGTCTGCCGCCGCATATAGCCCTTCCAGGCGTCCGAGCCGCTTTCCCGGCCGCCGCCGGTCTGCTTCTCGCCGCCGAAGGCGCCGCCGATCTCGGCCCCCGACGTGCCCATATTGACATTGGCGATGCCGCAATCCGAGCCACGCGCTGAGAGGAAGGTTTCGATCTCCCGCAGATCGGTCGAGAAGATCGAGGAGGAGAGGCCCTGGGGCACTCCGTTCTGCAAGGCGATCGCCTCGGTGAGGCTGCCATAGCGCAGAACGTAGAGGATAGGGGCGAAGGTCTCCTCCAGCACCGGGCCCGCCTGCTCGGGCATTTCGACGAGGGCGGGGCGGGCGTAGAAGCTTGCCTCGCCCGCCACCGCCACGCGCTCGCCGCCATGCACCTGCCCGCCGAGCTGCCGCGCCGCGCCGAGGCTTTCCTGCATCGCGGCGAAGGCCTGGCCGTCGATCAACGGCCCCACCAGCGCCTCGCTCGTCAAGGGATTGCCGACCGAGATCGCGCGATAGACGGCGGCGAGGCGCGGCACCAGCCGGTCATAGACGCTCTCATGCACGATGAGGCGGCGGAGCGTCGTGCAGCGCTGCCCGGCGGTGCCCATGGCGCCGAAGGCGACGGCCCTGAGCGTGAGGTCGAGATCGGCCGAGGGGGTCACGATCGCGGCATTGTTGCCGCCAAGCTCCAGGATCGCCCGGGCGAAGCGGCGGGCGAGCCGCTCGCCCACCGCCCGCCCCATGCGGGTGGAGCCGGTGGCGGAGACTACGGGAATGCGCGGATCATCGACCAGCGCCTCGCCGATCTCCCGCCCGCCGATGAGCAGGGTGAGCAGCCCCTCCGGCACGCCGCCGAAGCGCGCCGCCGCGCGCGCGCAGATCGCCTGCACGGCGAGCGCGGTGAGGATCGACTTCTCGGAGGGTTTCCAGACCACCGCATTGCCGCAGATGAGCGCGAGGGCCGCGTTCCAGGACCAGACGGCGACGGGAAAGTTGAAGGCCGAGATCACCCCCACCACGCCCATCGGATGCCACTGCTCGGTCAGCTTATGGTCCGGCCGTTCGGAGGGCAGCACGAGGCCGTAGAGCTGGCGCGAGAGGCCGACCGCGAAATCGCAGATATCGATCATCTCCTGCACTTCGCCGAGCCCCTCGCTCGGCACCTTGCCGACTTCGAGGGTGACGAGCCGGCCGAGCGCCGCCTTGTGCTCGCGCAGCTCCTGGCCGAGCAGGCGGACGAATTCGCCCCGCACCGGGGCCGGCACATCCCGCCAGGCGCGGAAGGCGGCGTCCGCTCGGCCGATCAGCCCGCCCAGCGCGGCGGGCGCGGTATCGGGGATCCGCGCGATGACGGAGCCGTCGATCGGCGAGGTGAGCGGCCGGGCGCCGCCGCTGAAGGCGGCCTCCGGCACGCCGAGCCCGCCCAGAATGGCGCGCACCTCTTCGGCGATCTCTGAACGAAGCTCGGTCATGGCAGGGGGTCTTTCACGAAGGGCGGTGAGCATTGCGCAGCGGGCGCCGCGCGTCGAGCAGGTGTGCGACCTGCGCACCCGTCTCGAAATAGGCTTCCTTGAGCGCGCGGAACGGCGCGGGCGCAAGGGGGCTGACCGGCAGGGGCAGATCGGCCTCGCCGATGCGGCCGAGGGTGAGATCGGCGAGCAGCCGGCCGAAGACCGTGCCCGGCGCGATGCCGCGCCCGTTATAGCCGCTGAAGGAGAGGATGCCGCGGCCGAGGCGGTGGCAGCGGGGCAGGTGGTCGGCCGTCATGCCGAGCTGGCCGTACCATTCATGCTCGAAGCCGATTTCGGCCAGCTGGGGGAAAAGCCGCGCCATCGCCCGCCGCCCCCAGGCGGCATGGATCGCCCGGCCGGTGCCGCGGAGCGCGCCGACGCTGCCGAAGATCAGCCTGCCCTGCCGGTCGAGCCGGAAGGAGGTCAGGATGGTGCGGGTATCCCACGCACCCTGGCGGCCGGGCAGGATCGAGCGGCGGAGATTGTCGCTCAACGGCCGGGTGGCGAGATTGAAATAGGGCAGGCGCACCATCTCCTCGCGCAGCTCGGGCCACAGATCGGCGGTATAGGCATTGGTCGCGAGGATGACGGAGGGGGCTTCCACCACCCCTTGCGCCGTCCGCAGCCGCCAGCACTGCCCGTCATCCTCGGCGGCGAGCAGGCGGCTGGCGGTATGGATCGCGGCACCCGCGCGCATCGCCGCGGCGGCCAGCCCCCGCGCATAGGCGAGCGGCTGGATGGTGCCCGCCCGCGCATCCAAAAGCGCGCCGGCATAGGCCGCAGAGCCGGTGGCGGCGGCGGTTTCCGCGGCGTTCAGCACCCGCACCGGGGCGCCGCGGGCCTGCCATTGCCGCGCCCGCTCGGCGATCTCGGCGAGCCCCTCTGCCCCCACCGCGCAATGCAGCGTGCCCTGCCGCTCCGCCTCGCAGGCGATGCCGTGGCGCTCGATCAGCGCGAAGACCAGGGCCGGGGCTTCGCCGAGGGTGGCGAGCAGCCGCTCGCCATGCTCCGCCCCGAGCGCGCGGGGCAGATCCTCGGGCATCACCCACATTCCGGCATTGACGAGGCCGACATTGCGGCCCGATCCGCCGAAGCCGATCTCCTCCGCCTCCAGCACCACCACGCGGGCGCCCGCCTCGGCCAGATGCAGCGCGGCGGAAAGCCCGGTATAGCCGGCGCCGATCACCGCCACATCGGCGCGGCTCAGCCCCTCCAGCGGGGCGGTCGCGGGTGGCGGCGGGGCGGATGCCTCCCACAGCCCATGGCTGCGCGGGTCATTCCGCATCGGAAGTACCAGGGCGGCGCGCGGGGCGGGCAGGGCGGTCGCTGATCACGCCGGGTTCCTCGGGCAAGACGGCTGCGGGCTTCATCTGAGGGGCGGAGTGTCGCCCCGGCAGGGCCTTGAGGCCAGCAATATTCTCGCCTAACGTCATGACGGATCGGAATGACGAGCCGGCCAGGCATGGCGCCGGCGGCGGAGGATCGCATGGCCATCATCCGGCGCTTCCTGCCCTCCGTTCCGCTGATGTGCGCCTTCGAGGCGGCTGCCCGGCATGAGAGCTTCACGGTCGCGGCGGCGGAGCTGAGCCTGACGCAGAGTGCCGTCAGCCGGCAGATCCGCGCGCTTGAGGAGTTGCTCGGCTGCGCGCTCTTCGTGCGGGAGAAGCAAACCGTGCGGCTTACCCCGGCGGGGGAGCATTACGCGCGCGAAATCAGGGCCGCGCTGCACCATATCGCGGATGCGACGCTCGGGCTGCGCGCCAATCCCAAGGGCGGCACCCTCAACCTCGCCGTGCTGCCGACCTTCGCCGCGCGCTGGCTGGCGCCCCGCCTGCCGCGCTTCCAGGCCGAGCAGCCGGGCGTCACCCTCAACCTCGTCACCCGGCTGCGCCCTTTCGTCTTCGAGCAGGAGCAGCTCGATGCCGCCATCCACTTCGGCGCCGCCGTCTGGCCGGGCGCCACGCTCGATCCGCTGATGGGCGAAAGCCTCGTCGCGATATGCAGTGCCGGCCTCGCCGCGCGCTTCCGCTTTCGCGCCGCGGAGGATCTGCTGCGCGCGCCCCTGCTGCATCTCACCTCGCGGCCGGATGCCTGGGAACGGTGGTTCGCGGCGCTCGGCGTTGCGCATGCGCCGCTCTCGGGCATGCTGCTCGACCAGTTTGCGATCCTCATCCGGCTGGCCGCCGCCGGCATGGGCGTCGCCCTGCTGCCGCGCTTCCTGATCCTCGACGAACTGGCGCGCGGGGAGCTGAGCGAAGCGATCGAAGGCCTGGCCGCGCGACCGAGCGAGGGGGAATACTTCCTCGCCTGGCCGCCGGACCGCGCCGGGCATTTCCCCCTCCGCGCCTTTCGGGACTGGCTGCTGCGCGAAGCGGAGGGTGCCCGCCCTCCAGGCTGAACGCCCCGCGCCCCGGGATGACACGCCGCTATCCGCCGCATTGGGCATCCTTCATCTGCCGGCCACCGGCACCCAATCTTCCTGGCCTATCTAAGGGCGGCGCGGCGCCATCTCCCCATCCGGCGGCCGCACCCTCCCGCTCAGGATAGGCCCTTGCCGATGCCGATGATCCCGAACCAATCCCTCTGGCCGCTGCCCATCGCCGTGCCGCCGCGCGCCCCGGCGGCGGCGCGTTTCGTCGCGCTCGACAAGCGCAGGCGGGGTGGGTGGTGATCCTCCCACCCGCCACCGCCCAGGCGCTCGGCACCTATGGTTACGGCTTCGTCGCCTTCGCGATCGGGGTCGAAAGCCTCGGCATCCCCTTTCCAGGGGAAGCGACGCTGCTCGCCGCCGCCCTCTATGCCGGCGCCACGCATCACCTCGATATCGGCCTCGTCGTCGCGGCGGCGGCCCTTGGCGCCATTCTCGGGGATAATATCGGCGCCTGGCTCGGCCGGCGCTTCGGCTTCCCGCTGCTGCTGCGCTTCGGCCGCCATGTGCGGATGACACCGCCGCGCATCAAACTCGGCCAATACCTCTTCCTGCACTACGGCTGCGGCCTGGTCTTCTTCGGCCGCTTCGTCAGCCTGCTCCGCACCTTCGCGGCCTTCCTCGCCGGCGCCAACCGCATGCCCTGGCCGCAATTCCTGATCTGCAACGCGGCGGGCGGCATCGTCTGGGCGAGCCTCTACGGCTTCGGCGCCTATACGCTCGGCCATGCGGCGCAGCGTCTGCTCGGCCCCCTCGGCATCGCGCTCGGCGCCGCCGCACTCATCGGCATCCTCCTCGGCGGCCGCTTTCTCCGCAAGCATGAGCGGGCGCTGCAAGCGAAGGCGGAGGCGGCTTTTCCCGGCCCCATCGAGGCCACCCGGACGCCGCCGCCCGCGGCGTGACCGGAGGGCGCGGCCGGGCCCGCGGCCGGGCCCCGGGCCGCAGCGGGGCGCGAAGATGAAAAAAACACAATCTGGGGCGAGTGGCAGGCTGCACCGCGGCCCTCTACACTCGCGGCCTCTCTCCCGCCCACCCCGGCGGGGGCGCGATTCCCGGAGAACCTCGCCCGCATGTTCAACCACTCGGTCTCGATGCTTGCCGATGTCATCACCGGCATCATACTGGCCGGCGGCTATGGCGGCCTCGTCCTGCTCATGGCGATCGAATCCGCCTGCCTGCCCTTGCCATCCGAGATCATCATGCCTTTCGCCGGCTATCTCGCCTCGACCGGGCATTTCAACCTCTGGCTCGCGGGGACCGCCGGGGCGCTCGGCTGCAACCTCGGCTCGGCGGTCGCTTTCGAGCTGGGAGCCGCCGGCGGGCTGCCGCTTCTACGGCGCGTGGGGCGCTATGTCCTCGTCTCGCCGACTGAGATCGACCGCAGCCTCGCCCTCTTCCGCCGCTATGGCAGCGGCACGGTCTTCGTCTGCCGGCTGCTGCCGATCATCCGCACCTATATCGCCCTGCCGGCCGGCATCGCGCGGATGAACCGGCTGCGCTTTCACGCCTATACCTTCCTCGGCTCCTGGATCTGGTGCATGGCGCTCGCCTGGGCGGGCTTCTATCTCGGCCAGCATTGGAGCAGCAGCCCCGCACTGCGCCAGGCGATGCACGGGCTCGATGCGCTCGCCCTCCTGCTGATCGTCGGGCTCGGCGTCTGGTTCGTGCTCAGCCGGCGGCGCGCCGCCAGCCCATGATGCGCCGCGCCACCGTCTCCCCCGCATGACAGGAGCGAGGATGTCCGCCCGCCGCCAGGCCGAGACCGCAGCCTATCGCCCCCGCCGCGCCGCGCCCTATCTCGCGATCCTCGGGGCAATCCTGCTGGCCGGGGCGGCATTCGGCGCCGCCGCCCTCCTGCTGGCGGCACCGAGTGTCGCGCAAGCGCCGGCGATCGTGCGGCAGTTCGCCGCCCGCCACCACGAACGCCCGGTGCGCGCGCCCGGCCAGCGTTTCGAAGCGGCACTGATCGCGACCGAGGATCATCGCTTCCGGGCGCCTTATGATTTCGGCGTCGATCCCATCGCGCTGATCCGCGTCCTGCTGAGCGCGATCGAGCCTGGCGGCCAGGATAGCGGCGGCAGCTCGATCGATCAGCAATTGGCCAAGATGCTCTTCACGCCGGGGCAGAGCGGCCGGCTGATGGCCGATCTCAAGCAGATCGCCTTCGCGGTCGATCTCCACATCGCCTATCGGCCCGCCACGATCCTCCGCATGTATGCGACCATGGCCTATTTCGGCAGCGGCTATTACGGCGTCGAATCGGCGAGTGTGGGCTATTTCGGGCGGCCCAGCGCGGATCTTTCCTGGGCCGAGGCGGCGATGCTCGCCGGCCTCGTCAACGCGCCGACGGCGGATGATCCGCGCAACCACCCCGC
>NZ_BAAFHD010000011.1:0-132260 GCF_054665095.1 Acidisoma sp. C75 | reverse complement strand
GCTCCGTCTTGGCCGCCGCGGCGGCCGCGCGCAGCCCTTCCGTCGGCTCTGGATAGCGCGGGTCGAGCTTTTCCAGCGCCCGGCGCAGGGCGTGCGCGACCAACAGGCGGGCGACCCACTTATGGTCCGCCGGGACGATGATCCAGGGCGCATGCGGGGCGGCGGTGGCGCCGATCACCTCCGCATAGGCGCGGGCGTAATGCGGCCAAAGCGCGCGTTCGGCCATGTCGGCGGGGTCGAACTTCCACAGCTTGTCCGGCCGGTTGATGCGGCGGAGGAAGCGCTGCCGCTGCTCCTCGCGCGAGAGATGCAGGAAGAACTTCAGCACCGGCATCCCCTGGCGCCCGAGGTAGCGCTCATGCCCCGCGATATCCTCCAGCCGATGCTGCCAGATCTTATCCGTCATCTCGGGCTTCGGCAGATGCTCGGCCGCCAGCATCTCGGGGTGCAGGCGGGTGATCAGCACCTCCTCGTAATAGCTGCGGTTGAAGACGGCGATTTCGCCGCGCATCGGCAGGCCCTGATGGGTGCGGCGGAGGAAATCCTGCCCCAGTTCCAGCCGCGACGGCGCCTTGAAGGAGGTGACGCGCAGGCCTTCCGGGTCGATCCCGCGAAAGATGTGGCGGATGGTGCTGTCCTTGCCGCCGGCATCCATGGATTGCAGGATAACGAGGATGGCCCAGCGCTGCTCGGCGAAGAGCCGCTGCTGCAGCGCCGCGATCGCCTTGACGCTGGCGTCGAGCGCGACGCGCCCGGCCCGCTTGCCCAAACCCTCCACCCGGCTGTCGCTCGGCCAGTCGCCGAGGTGGATCTTGCCGCCCTTGCCGACGGTGCAGGCCCGCAACAAGGCATCGAGCGCGGATTCGGCCGCGAAAAGCTCGGTCATGGCGATCTCCCGTCTCGTGCCGCCGCCGCCCCGGCCGCGGCGCGGCGCTGGCGCCGCTCGCACCCCACCCCTATATCGGCGGCATGAGGCAAGAACGAAAGCCCGTGCTGCGCGTCATTCTCGGGGACCAGCTGAGCCCGGCGATCGCCGCGCTCAGCGATGCCGATCCGGCGCGGGATGTGGTGCTGATGGCGGAGCTCCGCGAGGAAGCGACCTACGTGCCGCATCATCCGATGAAGATCGCCTTCCTCTTCTCCGCCATGCGCCATTTCGCCGAGGCGCTGCGCGCCGCGGGCTTCACCGTCGATTACGTGGACTATGAGGATCCCGGCAATACCGGCAGCTTCGCCGGTGAAGTGGCGCGCGCCGCCAGGCGCCATGGCGCGGGCGCGATCGTCACCACATTCCCGGGCGAATACCGCGTGCTCGAAGCGATGCAGACGTGGGAGGCGGCGGCTGGCATTCCGGTCGAGATCCGCGAGGATACGCGCTTCTTCTGCACGCCCGCGCGCTTCCGCGCCTGGGCCGGGCATAAGCGCCAACTGCGCATGGAGTTCTTCTACCGCGAGATGCGGCACGAGACCGGGCTGCTCATGCGCGAGGGCGAGCCCGAGGGCGGCGCGTGGAACTTCGATGCCGAGAACCGCAAGCCGCTGCCGCCCGATATCGCCCTGCCGCCGGCCTTCTCGGTCCCGCCCGATGCGATCACCAAAGCCGTGCTCGATCTCGTCGCGCGCGAATTCCCGAAGAACTTCGGCACGCTCGATGGTTTCGATTACGCGGTAACGGCCGAGCAGGCGGAGGCCGCGCTCAGCCATTTCATCCGCCATGGCCTGCCCCGCTTCGGCGATTACCAGGACGCGATGCGCGCGGGGGAGGATCGGCTGTTCCACGCCGTGCTCTCGCCCTATTTCAACGCCGGGCTGCTCGATCCACGCCGCGCCTGCGCCGCCGCCGAGGCCGCCTATCACGCGGGCCATGCGCCGCTCAACGCGGTCGAAGGCTTCATCCGCCAGATCCTCGGCTGGCGGGAATATGTTCGCGGCATCTACTGGCTGAAGATGCCCGATTATCCGAAGAGCAATACCTTCGGCGCAGACCGCCCGCTGCCCGCGCTCTACTGGGGCGGAGCGACCGAGATGAACTGCCTCCGTCAATGCGTGGACCAGACGCGGCGGCGCGCCCACGCCCATCACATCCAGCGGCTCATGGTGCTCGGCAATTTCGCGCTGCTCATCGGCGCGGCGCCGGCCGCGGTCGCGGAATGGTATCTCTCCGTCTATCTCGACGCTTATGAGTGGGTGGAACTGCCCAATGTGCATGGCATGATCCTGCATGCCGATGGCGGCTATCTCGGCTCCAAGCCCTATGCAGCGAGCGGCAAGTATATCGACCGCATGTCCGACTACTGCCGCTCATGCCGCTATGCGGTGAAGGAGACCATCGGCGAGCGGGCCTGCCCCTTCAACGCACTCTACTGGAACTTCCTCATCGCGCATGAGCGGAAGCTCGCCGGCAATCAGCGCATGAGCATGATCTATGCCTCCCTCCGGCGCATGGAGGGCGAGAAGCGGGCGGCGATCGTCCGCCAGGCGGAGGCGTTCCTGGCCAGTCTGCCAGAGGCCTGAGCCGCGGGGCTCTCGCGGCGCCGGCCCTCAGGCGCGGCGGCGCGCGCGGCGCGGCGGCGATGCGGGCCGCTTGGCCGCCCCGGCCGCCGGGCGCTGGTTGTCGTTCTGGTTCCGAGCGTGGCTCCGCGTCCCGCTCCGGCCATGGTCAAAGCTCAGGGCGCCCCACCGGGAGGCGAGTGCCGCCCGCACGCGCGTGACCTCCGCCCCCGTCACCCGCAGCGGCGCATAGGCAGCGGCGGCCATAACCAGCGCCGGATCGAGCCGGCCTTGCCCCCAGCTCGGATGCAGGGTCATCCGCGTGCCGCCCTCGAAATGATCGCGGTCACCGATATCGAGATAGCTTTCGACCGGCAGATCCTCCGCGAGGATGATGTCGTGCCGGTCGAGCTTGAGGTGGTAGTACGTCATCCGCTCGGCGCAAACCTGTTCGATGCCGTAACCGTCGATGAGGTATTTGACGGGGATGAGCACGTCCTCGGCATAGATCGCATGATCGGGCGAGAGGTAGAGATCGCGGGAAGGCACGCCGGGCGCGAAGGCGCCGGCGCGGATGCGGACGGGGGTGACGGCCTCGGGGTCGGGGTGCTGGCGGGCAGAAAGCCGCCGCCGGCCGATCCAGGTGATCGGCGCGGCGATCCCGTCCAGCGTCATCACCCGGTCGCCCGGGCGTAGCCTCTCCACCGCACGCGGGCCGCGCGCCGTCTGGATCTCGGTGCCGGCGAGGAAGCAGGCGAGGCTCGCGACGGCGAGGCTGTCTCCCGCCCCGGCGCTCAGCGCGAAACTGCCATAGGCGGCGGTCGGGTCCAGCATCAGCTGCGCCAGCCTCTGGCTGCCGTCATAGAGGCCGAGGGTGCCGTTGGCATAGATCGCGCTGTCGAGCGGGGAATAGGCCAGCGCGCCGAATTCGACGGTGCTGGTGCCGTCGGCGAGGCCATAGATCGGCGCGGTGAGGGCGGTGGTGAGCAGGCTGGCGTCGCTCGCCGTGAAGTCGATCAGCCCGGTGCCGGCGAGGGCGAGGCTGACACCGGAGGCAGCCCCGCCAAGGGTCAGCGCCCCGCCCGAGCCGATGCTGATCGTGCCGCCGCTGCCCGGCCCGGCGGCGCCGAGGCTGCCGGTATCCGTCACCGTGCCGAAGATCGTGATCGCCGCGGGCGCGCCGGTGATGGCGGAGGCGGCGAGGCTGAGGCTGCTCACCGCGAGGCTGCCGCCCTGGGTGATCGTCGCGCTGCCGCCGCCGATCGTCGCGGCCTGGGCGCTGAGGTCTCCGCCATCGGCCAGGGTGGCGTCGGCGAGGCTGAGGCCGCCTGTGGCGCTCAGCGTCCCGCCTTGGCCGATCGTCAGCGACGCGGCGGAGACGTGGACGAGGCTTGCCTGCGCCAGGGCCGCCTGGCCGAGGGTGATCGCGCCCCCGGTCTCGTTGAGGCCGGTCGCACCCCCGAGCGTGAGGCTGCTGGCGCCCGCGCCGCCGCCCATCTGCAGGCTGCCGGCATTCTGCACGAAATCCCCGGCGGTCACGCGGCCCGCGGCGATGATGACGGTGCCATCGTTGGAATTGAGCGAACCGCTCACGGAGAGCACCCCTTGAGCGACGCCGAGCGTGCCTTGGGCGGCGACCAGCAGATCGCCCTCGGTGATCGGCCCGCCGCTCGCCCCGCCCACCGCGAGTGTGCCGCCCGCGCCGATGGTGAGGGCGACGCCGATGCCCGCGGGCGCGGAGAGGGTGAGGGCGCCAGCGCTCGCGCCGCCGCTGGAGACGGTGATGGTATAGCCCGCGGTGATGACACCGAAATCATCGCCGAGCATCACCGCCGTCGTGCTCAGCGGCAGGGTGCCGGACGACCAGTCCGCCGCCATCGCCCAAGCCCCGCCGCCACCCGCCGTCCAGAGCGTGCCGCCGGCGGCGACCGCCAGTTCCACCGCCGCCCGCGCCTGGATCAGGCCGGCGCCGGCATTGCCGAGGGGTGCCGCCACCGGGATCGCCGATTGCGCCATCAGCGCGCTGAGCCGTGCCGGGGTGAGGGCGGCATCGGCCTGCAGCATCAGCGCGCCTACCGCGCCGGCATTGGGGGCGGCGGCCGAGGTGCCGTTGAAGCTCAGGAAGCCCGGCACGGCGGTCGGGCTGCCGGAGACGCTGGCGAAGCTCGGGGCATTGGGCGTCGCAGGCGTCGGGAGGGCCGCGCCGGTCGGGCCGTAGAGGATCGTGCCGGGCCCGACCGAACTGTAGCTCGCCATCTGCGGCGTGCCGCCGAAAGCGGGCGCGGTGCCGTAATCGACGGCGCCCACGACATTGATGCCCGAAAGCAGTTCGTGGCCGTAGATATCGCCCGTGCCGCTGCCCGCCGCCGGGCTGACGAAGCTTGCCGCGCCATTGGCGGTATAGAGCGTGAAGTTCTGCCCGGTCGGTGTGATCGCGCTGCCATTCTCGACGACGACGAGGCGGAAGACCGTGCTGTTCGTGGTATTGGTGAAGGCGAGCGCCTGCACCGGGTCCGCGCCGATCGCGTCGGCGGTGGCCGAGGCGAGGATATTGCCCTGCATGTCGAGCAGGTAGAAGGCGAGGCTGTTGCCCGCACCCGGGCCATTGCCGATGGAGGCGAAGGGCTGTGCCCATTGCAGCCCGATGATCGCTTCCGCGCCGCTCGCGATGGTGAGGGTGAGATAGGGATTGCCAGCCCCGAAATCATTGGCCGTCACCTGCCCGATGCCAGGCAGCGCCAGGCTCGTGGGCGTAAATCCCTGCTGCAGATAGTCGTTGCCGTCATTGCCGGCGGCGGAGAAATAGCTCACCCCGGCGGCGACGGCGGCCTTGATCGCCTGATCGAGCACCGTGCCCGTCTGATAAAAGGATTCCGCGGCGGGGAAGGCGATGTCGTCAATGATGACCGCGCAACCGGCATTCTGCAGTGCCGTCACCGCATTGGCGAAATCCTGCAGCGATGAGCCGGCAGAGGCGAAATAGTAGCTCGCATCGGGCGCGATCTGATAGGCGAGTTCGGTCATCGCCTGGCCCTCATCGGTGCCGCTGGGGCTATCCGAGAGAACGGTGACGGCGGCGGGCAGATTCCCCGCCGAGACCTGGGCGGCGGCACCGCCATTGGCATCGAAGCTGTCGGAGATGATGCCGATCTTGATGCCCTGGCCGCTGACCCCGTAGAGGGAGGCGGCGAGGTTGGCCCCGAGCGCCTGCGCCGCGTCGTTCAGCCCGGACATGCCGCCTCCCTCACGATTCTTCGGCGAGCGATACCGCGAGGATGCTTAACAAAACAAAAATCTCTGCCGAAACGACCAGTCGCGTTTATAATTTCGCAATAAGTTCCGCCATGCTCAGCCGCGGTCGGTCTTGAAGCGATAGATCGTGGTGGAGCGAAAGATGTGGCCGGGCTGCAGGACGGTCGTCGGGAAATGCGGCTTGTTGGGCGAATCGGGGAAATGCTGGGTCTCGAAGCAGAAGGCATCGGACTGACGATAGGCCGCGCCGCCGCTGCCGGCGGATTTTCCGCCGAAATAGTTGGCGGTGTAGAATTGCAGGCCGGGCTCGGTCGTCTCCACCTCCATGATGCGGCCGCTGCGCGGCTCGTAGGCGCGGGCGGCGAAGGTCAGCGCGTCGGGCGCCGGCTTGTCGAGCACCCAGTTATGGTCGTAGCCGCCTTGGCGGAGGATCTGCGGATGCGCCATGCGGATCCCCGCCGCGATCGGCTTCGGCGTGCGAAAGTCGAGCGGGGTGCCGGCGACGGGGGCCAGCTCCCCGGTCGGGATGCCGGTCTCGTCCACGGGTGTGAAGCGCTCGGCCTGGATTTCGACGATATGGTCGAGCACCGAGCCCTGATCGTTGCCGGCAAGGTTGAAGTAGGCGTGGTTGGTGAGGTTGACCACCGTCTCGGCGGTGGTGGTCGCCTGGTAGTCGATCCGGAACTCGCCCGGCTCGTGCAGGCTATAGACGACCTCGATCTTGAGCGCACCGGGGAAGCCCTCGTCACCGTCGGGGCTGGTATGGCGGAGCACGGCCGAGACGGCGAGGCCGCTCTGCGCCGCCTGGACAGACCAGGGCGCCTTGTCGAAGCCGACCAGCCCGCCATGCAGGCAGTTGCCCCTGTCATTATCCGCGAGCGTGATGGTCCGCCCGCCGAGGGGGAAGCGCGCGCCGCCGATGCGATTGGCGTAGCGGCCGATGAGCGCGCCGAAATAGCCCGGATTCTCCTCGTAGAGCGCGCGGGGGGCGTGGTCGAGGGTGACATTGGCGAGCTTGCCGGCGCGATCGGGCGCCATGATGGCGGTGATGATGCCGCCGCGATCGAGAAAGCGCAGTTCGAAGCCGGAGGCGTTGCGCATGCAGTATTCCGTCACCTCCTGGCCGGAGCTGAGGGTCGCGAAGGATGTGTGGGTAACGCCCACCTTGCTGCCCGTCGTCTGGCTGGTCATGAACGCCTCTCTCTTTCTGTCGCTGGCGGGTAAAGCCTAGCCGCCACGGGGCGATCCGCCCAGAGCGGCCTTGAGCCGCCGGAACCGGAAGGATGCCGATTGGGTGCCGTGAGGATGGCGATCGAAGGCGGGTGGCCGCGCCGGCCGCCGACGTGGGAAAAATTCGTTCCCTATCCGTTCGTGTCTTGCTACCATGGGTTGTGTCGCACAGGAAGGGCGCCTGCGGCGGCCTTCGGCACCGGGCGGCTCGCGCCATCGCGCGGGAGACGGAAAAGGGGGACGAGGATGCTCTTGGATCGGGCCCGGGAATTGGCTGCTTGGCCCAGCCACCCCACGACCGCCGCCGAGCGGGGCGGGCGCCCTGCTGCCCGCCGCGCCGCGCGCGGCAAGCGGGCCCAGGCCGATGGCGTGGCTGGGGAGGAGCGGGTGGCCGCCGCGCTCCGCGCTGCCGGCTGGGAAATCCATGGCCAGCGGCTGCGCACACCAGCCGGCGAGGTCGATATCGTCGCCGAACAGGCGGGGATCCTCGCCATCATCGAGGTCAAGAGCCGGGCGACGCTGGCCGATGCCGGGGCCGCGATCAGCCCCCGCCAGCAGCGCCGGCTTTGCGCGGCAGCGGCCATCCTGCAGGGCGAGCATCCGGACTGGGGGGCGCGCGGCATGCGCTTCGATGCCTGGCTGCTCGATGGCCAGGGCCGCATGCAGCATGTGCCGGATGCCTTCCGCGACGCCGCATGATCCGGCCGCGAACCATCCTCCTCTGGGGTGGCTTTTCCGCCAAACCGCTCTATCTCTAGCGGCGACCCCAGGATAGCCAGGGGGCGCTACCGCTGAGCGGAGGCGCGGCGGATCGGGCCCCGATGCGCGCGCCTCCCGGATTTCGGTAAGCCAGGCGGGCAAGCGGCATCGCGCGCCGCCTTGCCTCCTGGTCTGTCGGAATAGACGCGCTGAACAGGAAGACCGGCATGCCCGATCCCGCCACCCCGCCACCCTTGACCGCGCAAACCGCCCTCTTCCTCGATCTCGACGGCACCTTGCTCGACATCGCGCCGCGGCACGATCTCGTGGTGGTCGAGGCGGGGTTGCCGGAGACCCTGCGGCGTCTTGCGGCGGCACTCTCCGGCGCTCTCGCAATCGTGACCGGCCGGCCGCTCGCGGATGTGGATCGTCTTTTTCCCGGCGCCGGCATCGCGGTCGCCGCCGAACATGGCGCGCGGCTCCGCCTGGCCGACGGCGAGCCGCGGGAGATGAGCGCTGAGCTTCCCTGGCGTGAGACGTGGATCGCGCGGATCGAAGCGGCGCTGCCCGCCTGGCCCGGCGCCTTCATCGAGCGGAAATCGGTGGGCTTCGTCGTCCATTATCGCCAGGCGCCGGCGGCAGGCCCCGCTATCGAGGCCTTCATGCGCGATCTCATCGCCCCGGCCGCCGGGGAGGCCGAGCTTCTTCCCGCGCTGATGGCCTTCGAGGTGCGGGCGCGCGGCGTCGGCAAGGGGGAGGCGGTGGCGCATCTCATGGCCGAAGCGCCCTTCGCCGGCCGCATCCCGCTCTTCATCGGCGATGACGTGACGGATGAGGAAGGCATGGCCGAAGCCGAGCGGCGGGGCGGCCGCGGCCTGCATGTCGCGCGGGATTTCGGCGGCGAGCCTGCCGCCGTGCGCGCCTGGCTGCGGGTGGCGGCGGATCGGCTCGCGCCGCCGCCGGCCGCCTGACGACATCGGATCACTCAGCCGCAGGGAAGGAGCAGCCTTGTCTCGCCTCGTCATTGTTTCCAATCGCGTGCAGATCCCGACCGAACGCGCCCCGCGCGCCGGCGGGCTCGCCGTCGCCCTCGGCAGCGGCCTCGCGCCCGGCACGCTCTGGTTCGGCTGGAGCGGCAAGCGCGGCCAGGGCGGGCGCACCCCGGTGCTGCACGAGGCGCAAGGCGTCACCTATGCGACGATCGACGTGACCGACCGGGAATATAACGAATACTACGTCGGCTTCTCCAACAGCGCTCTGTGGCCGCTGCTGCATTACCGGCTCGATTTCCTCGATTTCGAACGCCACCACTATGCTGGCTACCGCGCCGTCAACGCCTATTTCGCCGAGGCGCTGACGCCGCTGCTCAAGCCGGACGATCTCGTCTGGGTGCATGACTACCAGCTCTTCCTGGTCGGCGAGGCGCTGCGCGCCAAGGGGATCACCCAGCGCATCGGCTTCTTCCTGCATATCCCCTTCGTCCCGCCCGAGATCCTCGAAGCCATGCCCTGCGGCGAGGAACTGCTGCGCGGCATGTGCGCCTACGACGTGGTGGGCTTTCATACCGACGAGCACCGCAACGCCTTTCTCTCCTGCGTGCAGACCTTCCTTGGGATTTCCGCCGCCGCCGACGGCTCGTTTCAGTACGAAGGCCGCGTGGTGCGCACGATCAGCGACCCGATCGGCATCGATGCCGAGGAATTTGCCGGCCTCGCCACACGCTCCTCCCGCGGCGCCGAGGTGCGGCGCATCCGCGAAAGCCTCTTCAGCCGGACGCTCGCGATCGGCGCCGACCGGCTCGACTACTCGAAAGGCCTGCCCAATCGCTTCCGTGCCTTCGACCGCCTGCTCGAGCGATTCCCCGAGCATCGCGGCCAGATCTCCATGCTGCAGGTAGCCGCCCGCTCGCGCGAGGATGTGGACCGCTACCAGCAGCTGCGCCGCACGCTCGACCGGCAGGTGGGGGATATCAACGGGCGCTATTCGGAATTCGACTGGATCCCGATTCGCTACATGACTCGCGCGCTCTCCCGCAAAAGCCTCGCCGGCTTCTATCGCGTGGCGCGGGTGGCGCTCGTCACGCCGCTGCGCGACGGCATGAACCTCGTGGCCAAAGAATATGTCGCCGCGCAGTCGAGCGCGGATCCCGGCGTGCTCATCCTGTCGCGCTTCGCCGGGGCGGCGGATGAGCTGAAAGAGGCGCTCATCGTCAACCCCTTCGATGCCGATGAGGTGGCGGAAGCGATCAATCAGGCGCTGACGATGGAACTCGGCGAGCGCAAGGAGCGGTGGCAGGCGCTGCGCGAGCGGGTGTGGGCCGGCACGCCGCAACGCTTCACGGAAACCTTCCTCCAGGCGCTTCGCCCGTAAGGCGCGGCCCCGGCGCCGTGGTCGGGCCGGGGCGGAGCCTTACGGGGCGGCGGGCGGCGCCCGAAGGGCTATTTGAGATCCTTGAGGCAATGCGCCGCCGCGATCGCCGAGCCGCGGGCATCGGCGGATTTCACCGCGCCCTGCATGATGAGTCCAAAGACGGTGGATTTGAGCAGGCTGCGCAGATCGGTCGTCGGCGTCACCTTCGGGGCGGCGGCGGCATAGATCGTCTTGGCTTCCGGCGGCAGCTTGGCGGCGCAGGCCTTGGCCGCCTGCATGTTCGCCGCCTCCGCGGCACCGAGTGGCAAAGCGAGAAGCGCTGCCGGCACCAGCAGGGCGCGAGCGAGGCGGGAGAACTTGGCCATCCGAAATACTCCTTTGAAAGCAAGGCGCAAGAGCGAGCTTGCTCTCTTAGCGCAGTAGCAGAGGCTTACACAGATGTTTGTGACGATCCCGTGAGGACGCCCTGAAGAACCCATGAACGACCGCCCGAACCATGCCGCCGATGGCCGCCCAATCCGCGCACCCCGCTTCCCTCGCTGGCGACAGGGCCGCTCGCGGCCCCGCCGGGCCTAGAACTCGATCCCTTCCTGGGCGCGCACGCCCGCTTTGAAGGGGTGCTTGGTCGCCGCCATCTCGGTCACCAGATCCGCCGCCGCGATCAGCCCGGCCGGGGCATTGCGGCCGGTGACGACGACATGCAGATCCGCCCGCCGGGCTGCGAGCGCCGCCAGCACCGAATCGAGCACCAGATACTCGTAGCGCAGCGCGATGCAGAGTTCGTCGAGCACGAGAAGCCCGAGTTCGGGCCGCGCCATCTGCCGCTCCGCCTCCGCCCAGGCGCGCTC
Source organism: Acidisoma sp. C75 (assembly GCF_054665095.1). NCBI lineage: Bacteria > Pseudomonadati > Pseudomonadota > Alphaproteobacteria > Acetobacterales > Acidocellaceae > Acidisoma > Acidisoma sp. C75. Next base: position 121,371 of record NZ_BAAFHD010000011.1, on the reverse strand, counting down.
GGCCGCCATGATATCGCGTGCCCGGTCCTGGGTTTCCCAGGTGAAGCCTTCGCCCATGCTGTGCCAGGCGAGCCGCTCGCCAAAAGCCGCGAAGGCCAGGCGTTCGCCGGTTTCCCAGGCGCCCTTGATGAACTGGACGATGGCGACCGGCCGGCCGCGCCCGAGCATGCGCAGCGCGAGGCCCATCGCCGCCGTGCTCTTGCCCTTGCCGGGACCGGTATGGACGATGAGGAGGCCCTTGGTCAGCGTCTTGGCCGCGACTTCCGCATCCTGCACCGCCTTGCGCCGCGCCATCTTCTCGCGCCAGCGCGCGGCGGCTTCGGCTTCCGATTCGCTCATTTCACCACCATCGGCAGCCCCGCCACCATGAAGAGCACGCGCCCCGCCGCCGCCGCCACCCGCTGATGCAGAACCCCCGCCGCATCGCGGAAATCCCGCCCGAGCTTATGCTCCGGCACGATGCCGAGGCCGACTTCGTTGGCGACGAGCACGGTTTCCCCTGGTCGGGCGGCGAGCGCGCCGAGCAGCCGCTCGGTCTCGGCATCGAGATCGCTGCCCGCCAGCATGAGGTTGGTGAGCCAGAGGGTGAGGCAATCGGCCAGCACCGGCGCCTCTCCCGCCGCGCTCAGCGCATCGGGAAGGGCGAGCGGCGCTTCCACCGTGCGCCAGCCCGCACCGCGCCGCGCCCGATGGGCCGCGATGCGCGCATCCATCTCGGCGTCCCAGGCCTCCGCCGTCGCGATATAGACCCAAGGGGCGGGCAGGCGGGTGATGAGGCTTTCGCCATGCCGGCTCTTGCCGGATCGCGCGCCGCCGAGGATCAGCGTCACGCCCTGAGATGATTGACGGGGCATGGCCCCGGCTCTTAGATCATCGCCGATGGTTCCTCCAGCCGGGTTTCGCCCGTCGGAGGATGAAAAGGGAATGCGGTGCGGATGGCAGGTCCATCCCAAGCCGCGGCTGCCCCCGCAACTGTGAGCGGAGAGCCTGACCGGCATTTTCCACTGGGCCAAGCTTGGCCTGGGAAGGACGCCGGCCCCGGGCGCCTGATCCGCGAGCCAGGAGACCTGCCATCGCCCAAGACGGACCGGTCCGGGCGGGGTGCCCTGGAATGCGTCTCGCTCGCCTTCGCCCGATCCGCGCCGCGCGGTTCGGGCCGCACCCCCGTTTCTGCCCCGACGCATCGCGGGCCGGACTAGAGCGGGAGAGTGCCTTGGCCGAGCCGAAACCCACCCTGCATGCCTGCATCACCTGCGGGCATCCCGAGGAGCCGCGCCCCGGCGCGCGCCTCCATGCCGCGATCGCGGCGCTGATGGCGCCCGAGGAGCCGTTTCGCCTCGCGCCGGTCTCCTGCCTCTCGCGCTGCGGCGAGGGCTGCAGCATCGCCATCACCGCTCCCGGCAAATGGGGCTATCTGATGAGCCGGCTGACGCCCGACCATGCGGCCGATCTCATCCTCTATGCCCGCGCCTATGCCGCCCATGAGACGGGCGCCCTGCTGCCGAGCCGCCGGCCGCCGAGCCTGCGGCAGACGGTGATCGGCCGCATCCCGGCGCTGGAGCCCGCGGCATGAGCGCGCGCCGGGTTCCCGCCACCATCATCACGGGCTTCCTCGGCGCGGGGAAGACGACGCTGGTGCGCCATCTCCTGGCCCATGCCGGGGGGCGGCGGATCGCCGTCATCGTCAATGAATTCGGCGCGCTCGGGGTCGATGGCCGGCTGCTGCAAGGCTGCGGCTTCGAGGGCTGCGACGAGGATCAGATCGTCGAGCTTGCCAATGGCTGCCTCTGCTGCACCGTCGCCGATGAATTCCTCCCCGCGATGGAAGCCCTGCTCGATCGGCCACAGCCGCCCACCCATATCGTGATCGAGACCTCCGGCCTCGCCCTGCCCAAGCCGCTGCTCAAGGCCTTTTCCTGGCCCGGCATCCGCGAGCGGGTAACGGTCGATGGCGTCATCGCGGTGGTGGATGGCCCGGCTGTCGCCGCCGGCCGCTTCGCGGACGATCCCGCGGAAGTGGCCCGCCAGATGGCGGCGGACCCCTCGCTCGACCACGACAATCCGCTGGCCGAGGTCTATGAGGATCAGCTCGGCGCGGCCGACCTCGTGCTCCTCAACAAGGCGGACCTTCTGCCCGAAGGCGCCATCGCCGAGGTCGCGGCGCAGATCGCGGCAAGCCTGCCGCGCGCCGTCCGCGTGCTGCCGAGCCGGGAAGGGCGGATCGACCCCGCGATCCTCCTCGGCCTCGCCGCCTCCGCCGAGGAGGATCTGGCGAGCCGCCCCTCGCATCACGACGGGATGGACGATCACGAGCATGATGATTGGGAGAGCTTCGCCGTGCCGCTGCCCGCCCAGGCCGCGCCCGAGCCGCTGATCGCGCGGCTGCAGCAGGTGGCGGCGGCGCATGACGTGCTGCGCATGAAGGGCTTCGTCGCGATCGAGGGCAAGCCGCTCCGCCTGCTCGTGCAAGGCGTCGGGCATCGCTTCCGTTGCGAATACGATCGCGCCTGGAAGCCGGGGGAAGCGGCGGGCGGCATCGTCGTCATCGGCCGCCGTGGGCTCGATCGCGCGGCGATCGCCGCCGCGGTTCTCGGCTGAGGGGCGGCCGGGCGCGGCGCGATGCACATCCTGTTCCGCGAGAGCCATGGGCTGGAGGAGGGGGAGCAAGCCGTCTCGCCCGGCGGCCAGCCGGCCGATCTGCTCTTCCTCTCCTTCTCGGATAGCGATCTCGGCGCGGCCGCGCAGGCGCCGCTGCCGCCCGGCTTTCCCAGCCTGCGGCTGGAGCGGATCGGCCGCTTCCTGCATCCGCTCTCGGTCGATCTATTGTGCGAGGAGGTCGTCGCCCCGGCGCGTGCCGTCGTCATCCGGCTGCTCGGCGGGCTCGATTACTGGCGCTACGGGGTGGAGGAGATCGCCGCCCTCTGCCGCGCCAAGCGCATCCCGCTCGCCATCCTGCCGGGCGAGGGGGCGGGGGATGATCCGAAGCTCGCCGCGCTCTCCACGCTTGCCGGCGCGCCCCGCGCGATGATCGGGGAGGCTTTGCGGCAGGGTGGGGCGGAGAATGCGGCCCGCGCGCTGCAAGGCGCGGCGCATGCCGCCGGCCTCTGGCCCGAGCCGCCATCCCCCGTGCGGCCGCTGCCGGCGCATGGCCTTTTCGGCGTGCCGCAGGGCAACCCCGATGCCGTCATCCTCTTCTATCGCTCCCACCTTCTGGCCGGCGAGGTCGCCCCCGTCACCGCGCTCCTCGCGGCATTGGCGGCGCGCGGCCTCGGCACCCGCGCCCTCTATGTCGATAGCCTCAAGAACCCCGAAAGCGCGGCCTTCGTGCGGGATTGGCTGAGCGCCTGGCAGCCCGCCATCATCCTCAACCTCACCGGCTTTTCGGCCCGCCTCGGCGATTGCGCGGCACCCCTGGAAGCGGCCGGCTGCCCGATCCTGCAATGCGTGCTCGCCGGCGCCCCGCGCGCGGCCTGGGAAGGGTCGAGCCGCGGGCTGTCCCAGGCCGATCTCGCCATGCAGGTCGTGCTGCCGGAGGCCGATGGCCGGCTGCTGACGACGGCGATTTCCTTTAAGGAGCGGGATGCGGCGGGCCGCGCGACGCTCCTGCCCTATGGCGAGGGCATCGCACTCGCGGCCGATCGGGCGGCCGGCTGGGCGCGGCTCGCGGGCACCCCGCGGCGGGCCCGGCGGCTCGCCCTCATCCTCTCGGATTATCCCGGCGCCGGCGGCGGCATGAGCCACGAGATCGGCCATGCCGTCGGGCTCGATAGCTTCGCGAGCGCGCGCGCGATCCTCCGCCTGCTGGCCGCCGCCGGCTATGAGACGGCCGATGCCGATCTCTCCCCACTCATGCGGGGCGAGGCGGTGGAGGCGGGGCAGGTGCTGGTCGCCATCCAGCCGCCACGCGCCGATCAGGCAGACCGCAAGGCCGGCTACCACGATCCGGACGCGCCGCCCTCGGCCGCCTACCAGGCCTTCTACGCCGCGCTGCGCGAGCGGCATGCCCTCATCCATCTCGGCACCCACGGCACGCTGGAATGGCTGCCGGGCAAGGCGGCGGCCCTCTCGCCCCATTGCTGGCCGGCCCGGCTGATCGGCGGCCTGCCGGTGATCTACCCCTTCATCGTCAACAATCCTGGCGAAGCGGCGGCCGCCAAGCGGCGCCTCGGCGCGGTGACGCTCGGCCATCTCACGCCCCCCTTGCAGCGCGCCGGGCTTTCGGGCGCTGCCGCCCGGCTCGAACGGCTGATCGATGAATTCGCCGCGGCCGACGGGCTCGACCGGCGGCGCGCGAGTGCGCTCCGGCGGGAGATCCTGGCCGAGGCCGGCGCCTCCGGCCTGCTCGCGGAAAGCGGCGTCTCCCCGGGCACGGAGGAGGATGCCGCCCTCGCCCGGCTGGATGCCTATCTGTGCGACGTGAAGGACATGCAGGTGCGGGATGGGCTGCATGTCTTCGGCCAGAGCCCGCCGCCGGAGCGCCGCGCCGCTCTCCTCGCCCATCTCGCGGCGGAGCCCGGTTCGGCCGCGCGGCTCGATGCCTGCGGCCCGGCGGAAGCGGCGGCGCTGCTCGCCGCGCTGGATGGCCGGTTCGTCCCGCCCGGCCCGGCCGGCGCGCCGATGCGCGGCCGCGCCGACGTGCTGCCCACCGGCCGCAACCTCACCACCTTCGATCCGCGCCTCATCCCCACCGGCTCCGCCATGGCGCTGGCGGCCAAGGCGGCCCGCGCGCTCATCACCCGCCACCGGCAGGAGCAGGGGGACTGGCCGCGCGCGGTCGTTCTCGATCTCTGGGGCAGCGCCACCATGCGCACGGGTGGCGAGGATCTCGCCCTCGCCTTCATCCTCCTCGGCGTCCGCCCGCTGTGGGATCAGGGCAGCGGGCGGGTGAGCGGCTTCGAGATATTGCCCCCCGCCGAGTTGGATCGGCCGCGCACCGCCGTCACCCTCCGCGTCTCCGGCCTCTTTCGCGATGCCTTCGCCGGGCAGATCGCGCTCTTCGAACAGGCGGCCGCCGCGGTCGCCGCGCGGGCCGAGGAGGCGGAGGCCAACCCGCTCGCCGGCGATGGCGGGCCTTGGGTCTTCGCGCCGGCCGCGGGGCGCTACGGCAGCGGGGTCGATCTCACGCAGGGGCGGGGCGCCATCGCGCGCGCCTATCTGGCAGGCAGCCTCGCCGCCGAGGGCCAGGGCGATTTCGCCACCCGGGTGCGCGCGGCGGACGCCTTCCTGCATATCCAGGACCATGGCGAGACCGATCTCCTGGAAAGCCCCGATTACGCGGCGCATGAGGGCGGCTTCGCCGCGGCGGCCGATCTGCTGGGGGCGGCGCCCGCGCTCTATCACCTCGATACCGCGCGCCCTGAAAGCCCCAAGGCGCGCAGCCTGGCCGAGGAAATCCGCCGCGTGGTGCGGGCAAGGGCCGCCAATCCGCGCTGGATCGCGGGGCAGATGCGCCACGGCTTCCGGGGTGCGGCCGAGATCGTCCGCGCGGGCGAGACGCTGACGGGCTTCGCCGTCACCCTGCCGGACCGGTTCGACGCGCAGTTCGATCTGCTGTTCGATGCGACGCTCGGCGATCCCGCGGTCACCCGGTTTCTCGCCGAGGCCAATCCGCCCGCGCTGGCCGCGCTCCGGCACCATTTCGCCCGCGCGCTCCGCGATGATCTCTGGCGCCCACGGCGCAACGCGCTGGACGGGCTGCTGCCCGAAGCAGCGGCATGAGCGCGCCACCGCCCCTGGTGCGCGGCTGGTGCCCGAGCCTCTTTCGGCCGATGGAAAGCGGCGATGGCTTCCTCGCCCGCGTCCGGCCCTGGCAGGGGCGGATCGCCGGCCCGCTCGCCCAGCATGTGGCCGAGGCCGCGCGCGCCTATGGCAACGGCATCCTCGACATCACCAACCGCGCCAACCTGCAGCTGCGCGGCCTGCGGGCGGAGAGCATCGCGCCCTTCACGGCGGCGATGGTGGCGGCGGGCGCGGCCCAGGCCGAGGGCAGCCGCGTGCTGCTCTCGCCGCTCGCCGGCGCGGATGATGCGCTGCCGCCCGATCTGCTGGCGCTCGCCGCTGCCATCGATGCCGCGCTGCCGGCGGGGCTCGCGGATAAATTCGCCGTGCTGCTCGATGGCGGCGGGGCGCTGCCGATGGCGGGTATGGCGCTCGATATCACCATCCGCGCGCGGGACGGCCGCTGGCTGCTGAATGGCGAGGCCTGGCCAGCGGCGGAGCTTCCCGCCCGCGTCGCCGCCCTCGCGCCTGCCGCGCCGCGCCGCTCCACCCGCGGCGAGGCCCCAGCCCTCGGCTACCACCGGCTACCGGGCCAGGGCCGCGGCTTCCTCGCCCTCGCCCCGGCCTTCGGCCAGCTCACCGCCGGGGCCCTGGAGGCTCTCGCCGCGCTTGCCATCCGCCACGGCGATGGCGCGCTCCGGCCGACACCCTGGAAGACGCTGCTCGTCGCCGGGCTCGACGAGGCGGGGGCGGGGCTGGTGGCCGAAGCCGCCGCGGCACACGGGCTGATCAGCGATCCGGCGGATGGCAGGCTCTCTCTCCGCACCTGCCCGGGCGCGCCTGCCTGCCTGCGGGGCGAGGTTGCGACCACCGAGGCCGCGCGCCTGCTCAGCCCCCTGCGGCGCGGGGGCGATCCGCTCTGGCATGTCTCGGGCTGCGCCAAGGGCTGCGCCCATCCGCAAGCGGCCGCAGCCACGCTGGTCGGCCGTGCGGGTCGTTTCGATCTTGTCCTCGGCGGGAAAGCCGCCGATACCCCGCGCAACCGCGATCTCACCCTGGGGCAGATCCCCGCGCTGATGCAAAGCCTCGCCTCATGACCAGCCGTTACGACTATCTCCGCGATGGTGCCGCGATCTATGCGCGCTCCTTCGCCATCATCCGGGCGGAGGCCGATCTAGGCCGCTTTTCGGAAGCCGAGAGCCGCATCGCGGTGCGCATGATCCATGGCTGCGGCATGGTGGAGATCGCGGGCGCGATCCGCTTCGGCCATGGCTTCGCGCAAGCCGGACGCGCCGCCTTGCTGGCGGGTGCGCCGATCCTTTGCGATTCGAAGATGGTCGCCCATGGCATCACCCGCGCCCGCCTGCCGGCGCGAAACGAGGTGATCTGCACGCTCGACGCGCCGGAGACGGCGGAGATCGCACGGCGCATCGGCAATACCCGCTCGGCCGCCGCGCTCGATCTCTGGGGGCCGCGCCTCGCGGGCGCCGTCGTCGCCATCGGCAATGCGCCGACGGCGCTGTTCCACCTGCTCGAACTCGTCGATGCCGGGGCGCCGATGCCGGCGGCGGTGATCGGCCTGCCGGTCGGCTTCGTCGGCGCCGCCGAATCGAAGGCCGCGCTGGCGGCGGACGGGCGGCTGCCCTTCCTCATCGTCGAGGGCAGGCGGGGTGGCTCGGCCATGGCGGTCTCGGCCGTCAATGCGCTGGCGAGTGACGCGGAGTGAGCGGCACCGCACCCGGCCGGCTCCTCATCCTCGGCATGGGGCCGGGCGATCCGGAGCTGCTGACGCTCAAGGCCGCGCGCCTCTTGGCCGAGACGCGGCATATCGCCTACTTCGCCAAAGCGGGCCATCGCGGGCATGCCCGCCACCTGGCCGAGGCGCATCTGCGGACGGATGCGGTGGAGCTTCGCTTCGATTATCCGGTGACGGTCGAAATCCCCCATTCCGAGGCCGCCTATAAGCAGGCGATGACCGCCTGTTACGATGCGGCGGCGGCGCGGGTGGCCGAGCGGCTGGCGGCGGGGGCGGATGTCGCGCTGCTCTGCGAGGGCGATCCCTTCTTCTACGGCTCGGCCATGTATCTCTTCGATCGGCTGCGCGGGCGCTTCACGGTCGAGGTCGTGCCCGGCATTCCCGGCATGGTCGGCTGCTGGGCGGCGGCGGCGCTGCCGATGACGCATGGGGACGATATCCTCGCCATCCTGCCCGGGACGCTCGCGGAAGAGGCGCTGGAGGCGGCGCTCGCCCGCGCCGATGCCGCCGTCATCATGAAGCTTGGCCGCAACCTGCCCAAGGTGCGCCGCGTCATCGCCCGCCTCGGCCGCACCGGGCGCGCCTATTACATCGAGCGCGGCACCATGGCGGAGGCGCGCGTGCTGCCGCTGGCCGAGATGGCGGGCGCGCCCGCGCCCTATTTCTCGATGATCCTCATCCCCGGGCGGGAAACCGCGCGATGAGCGGGCGGCTCTTCGTGATCGGCCTCGGGCCGGGGGCGGCCGGGCTCCGCACGCCGGCGGCCGAGGCGGCGCTCGGCCAGATCACCGATCTCTACGGCTACGCGCCCTATGTCGCCCGCGTCGCCGCGCGGCCGGGCCTCACCCGCCATAGCTCGGATAACGGGCAGGAGCTGGCGCGCGCGCGCGCGGCCCTGGCCCAGGCCGCCGCCGGCGGGGTGGTGGGGATCGTCTCGGGCGGCGATCCGGGGGTCTTCGCCATGGCAAGCGCGGTTTTCGAAGCGGTGGAGGCCGGGCCCGCCGCCTGGCGCGCGCTCGATATCGAGATCATCCCCGGCGTCAGCGCCATGCTGGCGGCAGCTGCCCGCATCGGCGCGCCGCTCGGGGCGGATTTCGCGGTGCTGTCGCTCTCGGACAATCTCAAGCCGTGGGAGAGGGTGCTGGCCCGCCTCGGCGCCGCGGCCGGGGCGGGGCTCGCCATCGCCCTCTACAATCCGATCTCGCAAGCCCGGCCCTGGCAGTTGAAGGCCGCGCTCGACCATCTCGCCGCCATCCTGCCGCCCACAGTGCCGGTGATCTTCGCGACCGCGGTGACGCGGCCCGAGGAGCGGATCGAGATCGTGCCGCTCGGTGAGGCGCGCGAGGCGGCCGCGCGGGCCGATATGCGCAGCCTCGTGCTCATCGGCACGGCCGAGACGCGGCGTATCGCGCGGGCGGGCGACAGGCCGGAGTGGCTCTATGCGCCGCGCGGAGAGAAGCCGCAGTGAGCGCAGACATACATATATCTTTATGCGTATGCGGCCAGCCAGGCCAGCGCCGCTTCTGGCGTCTCCACCCTCTCGCCGGGCGGCGGGGGCTGGCGGGCGATGAGCAGGACCGGCAGGCCGAGGCGGCGTGCCGCGACGAGCTTGCCATCCGCCCCGCCGGAATTCTTGGTCACCACCACCTGGATCCGCTCGGCTTCCATCAGCGCCTGCTCCGCCGCCGCATCGAAAGGGCCGCGCCCGGTGAGGATCACCGCCCCGGGCGGCAACAGGCCGGGCGCCGGCGGATCGACGCTGCGGATGAGATAGCGATGCGCCACCGCGCCGTCTCGGAAGGGCGCGAGATCCTGCCGCCCGATGGTGAGGAAGACGCGCCGCGGCGCCTGGCCGAGGGCGCGGGCGGCGGCCGCGGCATCGGCCACCTCCTGCCAGTCATCCCCCGGCTGCGGCCGCCAGCCCGGCCTTTGCAGGACAAGTCGGCGGATGCCGCAGGCGCCGGCCGCGCGGGCGGCATTGGCCGAGATCTGCAGCGCGAAGGGATGCGTCGCATCCACCATCGCCGCGATGCGCTCCGCCCGCAGATAGGTAGCGAGCCCCTCGGCGCCGCCGAAGCCGCCGATGCGGTGCGCAATGGGCGGCAGCAGGGGCGCCTGCGTGCGCCCGGCCAGCGAGAGGATGGGCGAGACCCATGCCTCGCCCGCGAGCAGGCGGGCGAGGGCGGAGGCTTCCGCCGTGCCGCCGAGGATGAGTACCCGCAATGGTGAGGTCCGAGCCATGGCTGACGATTGTCGGCATCGGCGAGGATGGTGTCGAGGGGCTTGGCGCGCCGGCCCGCGCGGCACTCGGTGCGGCCGAGCTGGTGGCAGGCGGCGTGCGGCACCTGGCGCTCGCCGCGCCGCTGATCGCCCGCCAGGCGGAACGCCTCACCTGGCCGAGCCCGATCGCCGAGGCGCTGCCGCTCATTACCGGCTGGGCGGGGCGGCGGGTGGTGGTGCTCGCCTCGCAAGATCCCTTCTGCTTCGGCATCGGCACGCTGCTCGCCCGCAGCATCCCGATCGCCGAGATGCGCAGCCTGCCGCAGGCCTCTTCCTTCACCTTGGCCGCGAACCGGCTCGGCTGGGCCTTTCAGGACATCGCCACCATCTCCTTCTGCGGCCGCCCGCTGGAGGCGATCCGCCCGCTCTTGCAGCCCGAGGCGCGCCTGCTGGCGCTTTCCGCCGATGGCCGGACGCCGGCAGCGCTCGCCGCGCTGCTTACCCGCTGGGGCTTCGGCGAAAGCCGGATGACGGTGCTGGAGACGCTCGGCGGGACGGATGAAGATTGCTTTACGTTCAAGGCCTTCAACGGCGTCGAGCGCCCAATAGCGGATCTCAACCTGATGGCCGTGGAGGTGGCCGGCGGCCCGGCCTTGCCGCTCACCCCTGGCCTCGATGAAGAGTGGTTCGAGAGCGACGGGCAGATCACCAAGCGCGAGGTGCGGGCGGTGACACTCGCCGCCCTGGCGCCGCGGCGGGGCGAGGTGCTGTGGGATATCGGCGCGGGCTCCGGCTCTGTCGGTATCGAATGGATGCTGCGCCACCCGGCCAATCGGGCGATCGCGGTGGAAGCGCGGGCCGATCGGGCGGCGCGCATCGCCCGCACTGCGGCGCAGCTCGGCGTGCCGGGGCTGATGGTCCGCCATGGCGCAGCGCCAGGGGCACTGGCCGGCCTGCCGCCGCCGGATGCCGCCTTCATCGGCGGCGGCATCAGCGATCCTGCAATCACAGAGGCTTGCTGGGCGGTGTTGAGAGCCGGAGGCAGGCTCGTCTGCAATGCCGTGACGCTGGAGAGCGAGGCCGCGCTGATCGCCTGCCATCGCCGCTGGGGTGGCCGGCTGACCCGCATCGGCATTGAGCGCCTGGAGCCGATCGGCGGCTTCCAGGGCTTCACGCCGGCTCGTACAGTGCTTCAATACCGGGCGGTAAAGCCATGATTGTGGCCGGTATCGGCTGCCGCAGCGGCGTTCTGGCAGCGGCCCTCTGCGCGCTTTTGGAAGAGGCAGGTGCCGCGGGTTTCGGCGCGCCCGCGCTTCTGGCCGCGCCCGTCTTCCGGCAATCCGAAGCGGCTATTGCCGAGGCTGCCGCCGCTCTCGGCCTGCCGCTGATCTGGATCGCGCGCGAGAGCCTGCGGGGCGAACAGGGGCGCTGCCTGACCCGATCGGCGCGGGCGGAGCGGGAGGTCGGTCTCGCCTCGGTCGCCGAAGCTGCAGCCCTTGCCGCCGCCGGCCCCAGCGGCCGGCTCATCCTGCCGCGCATCGGAGGCGGCGGCGTGACCTGCGCGCTCGCCGAAAGGCCCGGTGCATGACAGTCTATTTCATCGGTGCGGGTCCGGGGGCTGCCGATCTCATCACGCTCCGCGGCCGGGATATTCTCGCCCGCTGCCCGGTCTGCCTCTATGCGGGCTCGATCGTGCCGGCCGCGATGCTGGCGCATTGCCCCGAAGGCGCGCGGCTGGTCGATACCGCCGGCCTCGATCTCGACGCCATCACGGCGGAATACGCGGCGGCGGATGCGCGGGGGGAGGATGTCGCGCGGCTGCATTCGGGCGATCTCTCGATCTATAGCGCGGTCGCCGAGCAGAGCCGCCGGCTCGATGCGCTCGGCATTCCCTGGGAGATGGTGCCGGGCGTGCCGGCCTTCGCCGCGGCCGCCGCTGCCCTCGGGCGAGAACTGACGGTGCCTGGCCTCGCGCAAAGCCTGGTGCTGACGCGCCTGGATGGCCGCGCGAGCCCGATGCCGCGGGGCGAAACGCTCGCGGCTTTCGCAGAGACGGGGGCGACGCTCGCCATCCATCTCGCCATCCATCGCCTCTCCGAGATCGTCGAGACGCTGACGCCCTTCTATGGCCCGGATTGCCCGGCGGCGGTCGTGGCGCGGGCAAGCTGGCCGGACGAGCAGGTGATGCGCGCCACCCTTGGCACCGTTGCGGCGCTCTTTGCTGAAAACCCGATCGAGCGGACGGCGCTCATCCTCGTCGGCCCCGCCCTCGCGCCCGAAGAGTTCCGCGACAGCGCGCTGTATGACGCGGCCTATCTCCGCCGCTTTCGCGCTCAGCCGGGCGGCGCGGGATGACGCGCCATGAGCCCGCCCGTGCGGTCGAAGATCGCGATATCGAGCGTGACCGGAGCATCCCCCAGCACCGCCGCCGCCACGCCATGGGCGCGCGCCGCGATCGCTTCTGCGAGCGGAAGATTTCCCGCAAGATCAAAGGCATGCAGCGTCGTATTGGCGGAGGCGATGGCGCTGACGGTCGCCGCATCGGCGCCGAGTTTGGCCGCGAGGGCGGCAAGCGCCGCACCATCCACGCTGCCGCGCTTGGAGTGGAGATCGAGCCGCCCTTGCGCGAGCTTCGTCATCTTCGCCGGGCCCCCGGCGATGGTGAGGCGCGCCACCGGATGGCTGCGGACGTATTTCAGCGTGCCGCCGACGAAATCCCCCATATCGAGCAAGGCCCGCTCGGGCAGCCCGTAGAGCCGCCGCACCGCCTCTTCCGAAGTGCGGCCGGTGGCGCCCGCGAGATGGGTGAGGCCGATGGCCCGCGCGACATCGACGCCGCGATGGATGCTGTCGATCCAGGCCGCGCAGGAAAAGGGGATGACGATCCCGGTGGTGCCGAGCACCGAGAGCCCGCCCTGGATGCCGAGGCGGGAATTGAGCGTCTTGGCGGCCAGCCGCTCGCCCTCGGGGATGCTGATCTCGACCACCCAATCCGCGCCGCCATCTCCGCCCGCGGCTGCCTCGGCGAGGGCTTCGGCGATCATCCGGCGCGGCACCGGGTTGATCGCCGGCTCCCCGGGCGGGATGGGCAGGCCGGGCAGGGTGACGGTGCCAACACCCGGCCCCGCGCGGAAGGTGATGCCGCTGCCCGCTTCCCCGCGCCAGACCGTCGCGCGGATCAGGGCACCATGCGTCACGTCTGGGTCGTCCCCCGCATCCTTGACGACGGCGGCCATGGCGGCCTTTCCATGATGCGCGGTTTCGGCGAGCGGAAAGGCCACACTCTGCCCGCCGGGCAGCCGGATCGTGACCGGATCGGGGAATTGGCCGGTGAGCAGCGCTTCCGCCGCCGCGCGGGTAGCGGCGGTGGCACAGGCGCCGGTGGTCCAGCCGCGGCGGAGAGGGGGCGTTTGCACGCCGAGAGATGTAGAGGGAGGCCGGGCGCAAGTCACGGTGGGGATGGCGGATGGTGATGGAGCAGGCGCTGGCGCGCCTCATGGCGGGGCGGCCGAGGCTCGCCCCCGGCCATGTCTGGCTGGCAGGCGCGGGGCCGGGCGAGGTCGGGCAGTTGACGCTGGAGGTGGTGAGCGCGCTCGGCCAGGCCGAGGTGGTGCTGCATGATGCGCTGATCGGGCCGGAGATCTTCGCGCTGATCCCGCCCGAGGCCGAGCTGATCCATGCCGGCAAGCGCTGCGGCCGGCCCTCCGCCGCGCAGGACGGTATCTCGGCCGAACTCATCGCCCAGGCGCGCCGGGGGCGGCGGGTGCTGCGGCTGAAAGGGGGCGATCCCTTCGTCTTCGGCCGTGGCGGGGAGGAGGTGATGGCGCTCGCCCGCGCCGGCATTCCCTTCCGGGTGCTGCCGGGGCTCACCGCCGGGGTCGCCGGCCTCGCCGCGGCGCTCATTCCGCCCACCATGCGCGGCATCAACCAGGCCGTGATCTTCGCGACCGGCCATGGCGCCGATTCCCAGCACGCGACGCTCGATTGGGAAGGCATGGCGCGGCTCGGCCAGCCGATCGTGCTCTATATGGGCGCCAAGCGCATCACGACGATTGCCCGCCGGCTCCAGGCCGGCGGCCTCGGCCCCGAGACGCCGGCCGCCCTCATCCAGGACGCCACCCGCCCCGATATGCGGGTGCGGGTGACCGACCTTGCCCATATCGCGGCCCTCGCCGAAGGGGCGGAGGACGAGGCGCCGGCGCTCATCGTGATCGGCCATATCGTGCGCTTCCGCGGCGCGATCACCGCGCTGATGGACGGGCTCGCGGCGGAGGGCGGCGGTTGAGCACCACCGCCCTCATCCTCGCCGCGCCGCGCTCGGGCTCCGGCAAGACGACGGTGACGCTCGCCCTCGCCGCGGCGCTGCAGCGGGCGGGGCTGGCGGTCTCGGTCGCCAAATCCGGGCCGGATTATATCGACCCCGGCTTTCATGCCGCCGCGATCGGCCGGCCCTGCTTCAACCTCGATAGCTGGGCGATGCCGCCCCGGCTGCTGGCCGCGGTGCTGGCCCAGGCGGCGGAGGGGGCGGAGTTGCTGCTCATCGAAGCCTCCATGGGGCTGTTCGATGGCGCGGGGCCGCCGGGCCGGGCAGGGCGCGCGGCCGATCTCGCGGCGCGCTTCGGCCTACCCGTGGTGCTGGTGATGGATGTTGCCGGACAGAGCCAGACGGCGGCAGCCGTCGCCCGCGGCTTCGTGGGCTTCGAGCCTGGGGTGGAGATCGGCGGCGTCATCCTCAACCGGCTCGGCAGCGCGAAGCACGAGGCCGGCATCCGCGCAGCGATGGCCGGCATCGGCCCCGCCGTGCTCGGCGCCCTGCCGCGGGATGCGCGCCTTACGCTCCCCGAACGGCATCTCGGCCTCGTTCAGGTGGAGGAGACGGCGGGCCTCGCCGCACGGCTCGCCGCGCTTGCCGATCTCGCGAGCGCGCGGTTCGATCTCGATGCCATCCGCGCGCTCGCTGCCCCCCTGCCGCGCGGCGTGGCCTCGGCCTCGGCCCTTCGCCCGCTCGGCCAGCGCATCGCGGTGGCGCGGGATGCCGCCTTTACCTTCCTCTATCCGCATCTCCTCGCCGGCTGGCGGCAGGCGGGGGCGGAGATCGCCTTCTTCTCGCCGCTGGCCGACGAGCCGCCGCCGGAAGCGGCGGATGCCTGCTGGCTGCCCGGCGGCTACCCGGAACTGCACGCGCCGAAGCTCGCCGCGGCCGGGCGCTTCAAGGCCGGCCTCGCCCATTTCGCCGAGATGCGGCCGGTGCATGGCGAGTGCGGCGGCTATATGGTGCTCGGCGCGGGGCTGACCGATGCGGCGGGCGAGCGGCATGCCATGGCCGGCCTGCTCAGCCATGAAACGAGCTTCGCCGAGCGGCGCCTGCACCTCGGCTATCGCCGGGCGCGGCTGCTCGCCGATGGGCCGCTCGGCCCCGCGGGAGGCTGGCTGCGCGGCCATGAATTCCATTACACAACCCTGGTGGCCCCGGGGGGCGATGCTCCTTTCGCCAGCCTGGAGGATGCCGGCGGTGCGCCGCTCGGCCCTGCCGGGAGCAGGCGGGGGCGCGTCTCGGGCAGTTTCTTTCATCTCATCGCCGAAGAGGAGTGAGCGGCATGCGATTGCGGCAAGCAGAGTTTCTGGCCTCCCTGCTGCACGGCCTGCCGGTGCCCGACCACGCCGCCGAACGCGCGGTGGCCGAGCGCCAGGCCCGGCTGACCAAGCCGCCCGGCAGCCTCGGCCTGCTGGAAGAAAGCGTCGCATGGCTCGCGCGCTGGCAGCGGCGCGAGATGCCGCGCCTCGACCAGGTGGATGTGATGGTCTTTGCCGGCAATCACGGGGTGACGGCGCAGGGCATCTCCCCCTATCCCCCGGCAGTCACCGCCCAGATGGTGGACAACTTCGCGGCCGGCGGTGCCGCGGTCAATCAGATCGCCCGGACGGTCGGCGCATCCTTCAAGGTCATCCCCCTCGACCTCGACCGGCCGACGGCGGATTTCACGCAGCAACCGGCGATGACCGAGGCCGAGTTCCGCGCCGCTTTGCAGACGGGCTTCGCGGCGGTGGTGCCGGGCACCGATCTTCTCTGTCTGGGCGAGATGGGCATCGGCAATACGACGGCGGCGGCGGCCCTCGCGGCCGCGCTTTTCGGCGGCCAAGGCAGCGATTGGGCGGGGCGGGGCACCGGCCTCGATGCCGCGGGCGTCGCCCATAAGGCGACGGTGGTGGACCGCGCGCTCGCCCTGCACGAGGCAGCGCTGGCCGAGCCTTGGGAGGCGGCGCGCCGCCTCGGCGGGCGGGAGACGGCGGCGATCCTCGGCGCCGTGCTGGCGGCCCGGCGGCACAGCATTCCCGTGCTGCTCGATGGTTTCGTCTGCTCAGCCGCCGCGGCACCGCTCGCGAAGCTGATGCCGGGCGGGCTCGACCATTGCATGATCGGCCATGTCTCGGCCGAGGCCGGGCATCGCCGGCTGGTCACGGAACTCGGCCGGCCGGTGCTGCTCGATCTCGATATGCGCTTGGGCGAAGCCTCGGGCGCGGCGCTCGCTGTCTCAATTCTGAGGGCAGCCGTGGCCTGCCATGCCGGGATGGCGACCTTCGCGGAAGCCGCGGTGGATGATCGCGGCTGACCTCGCCTCTGGCTTCAGCCTGCTGAGCCGCCTGCCGATCCCGAAGGGAGCGCGGCCATCGGGCATGGCCGGGGGCGTCTGGGCCTGGCCTCTCGTGGGTGCCGTGCATGGGGCGCTCGGCGGCTTCGTCTATCTCATGGCGTGGCATCTCGGGCTTTCGCCCTGGCTCGGCGGGCTGCTCGCGGTCGGCGTGCTGATCGGGCTTGCGGGCGGGCTGCATGAGGATGGCCTGGCCGATACCGCCGATGCTTTGGGGGGCCACACGCCCGAGCGGCGGCTTGCCATCATGAAGGATAGCCGCATCGGCAGCTTCGGCGCGCTCGCCCTCATCCTCTCGGTGGGACTGCGGGCCGGGGCGGTGGCGCAGATCGCCGAGCCGCGGGCGGTGATCGTCGCCCTCATGCTCGCGGGGGCGGCGGGGCGAGCGGCGATGCCGGGTGTGGTGCTGCTCACCACCCCCGCGCGGCCCGAGGGATTGGGCGCGATGCTCGGCCCGCTTTCGACTGCGCGCGTGCTGGGGGGCTGTGGTACCGCGCTGCTGCTCGGCCTTATGCTGGCAACGCCGCGCGCGACCGGGCTTTCGGCCCTCGCCGCGATGGGCACGGCCTATGGCATGGCCGCCTTCGCGCGCCGTCGCCTCGGCGGCTTCACCGGCGATACGCTGGGGGCGACGGAGCAGCTAGCCGAGATCGCAACGCTGCTGATCCTGGCTGGCGCTTCCGCCGCCCCCTGACCGCTTAGCGGATCCCGCGCTTGATGAGCGGGATGAGGCCGTTGATCGTATTCGGCGTTTCCACGCCGGCACCCGTGTTGATGTTGAGCCCGGCGAACTTGTACTTGCTCGACAGCACGCATTGCATCACCGGCAGGAAGCCTTGCAGGTAGAGCTGCTGATCGAGCGTCGCGGTGATGTATTTGGACTGCAGCCCCGCGATCGTGGACGGCGCCAGATCGATCCCGCCGACGATGATCTGCCCCGGCTTCTTGCCGACCTGCCGCAGCGCCTGCGGAATGAAGGCGGTGACGCCGCCATGCTGCGTGCCGATGCCCTTGAGGTTCGGGTGGCTTTCGATGAAGGCGACGAGGATGGGAACGGCGAGCGACGGGTCGCTATCGACCTGCGGCGAGATATTCAGCCGCGTGACCTTCACGCCCGCCTTCTCCAAGGTATCGGCGAGGCCCTTATCGGATTCACTGCGCGTCGTTTCGTTGAAGACGCCGTATTCCAGCGCCTCATCCCCCGATTTCAGCCCGGCCGCGAGCATCGCATTCGCGGTGATCTGCCCGCCGGTATAGAGATCGACGCCGGCATAGCCGGTGCCCTTGTCGCCATACATCTTCTGCGCATCCGGCAGCGGCGTATTGCCGACGGTGACGACGATCCCCTGCTTCTCCGCCTTGGCGATGAGCGGATCGAAGGCGGCATCGCCGGGATGGCCCATGATGCCGATGCAGGTGGGCCGGGCCGCCATCGCCTGGCGGAATTGATCGAGCATATTCTCCGGGCTCCAGGAGGAGAACTGCTCGACGACCTTGATGCCGAAGGCGTGCGCGGCATCCGCCGCACCGGTCTGGCGGGCGAGCGTCGCGCCATCGCCGGGATTGCCGCCCATCTGCATATACATCGTCATGCCCTGGCCGAGCGGCCCCTTCGTCGTCGGCTCAGTGGCGCGGGCTTGCCCGGCGAGCCCGCAAAGCGCCACGAGGCTGAGCCCCGCAAGCCAGGCTTTCTTCGTCTTGGTCATTTCAATCTCCCTTTCTTGTTTTGCTTGATGAGGGGCGTGCGGCGGGGCCCCGGCGCTGTCTGCTACCGGCGGCCAAGCCCCACGAAACCGCCAAGCCCGCGCAGCTTGGCCGGTGTTTCGACAACGAGATGCAGCACGACGGCGGAGACGAAGATGATGCCCTCGATCGCCTGCACCCAGAAGCCGGCGATGCCGGTGGCGACGATGCCGGCCTCCAGCATGCCGATGATGAAGGTGCCGAAGAAGGTGCCGACGATCGTCGCCGTGCCGCCGAAGACCGAGGTGCCGCCGATGAAGACGCCGGCAAGCGCCGGCAGCAGGTATCCCTGGCCCTGGGTCGAGAAGTAGTTGAGGTTTTCGAGCGTCAGCAGCACGGCGGCAAACCCGCCGAGCACACCCATCAGTACGAAGAGCTTGATCGTCTCGCGCACGACATTGATGCCGGCAACCCGTGCGACCTGCCGATTATCGCCGATGAAAAGGATATGCTCGCCGAAGCGGTGCCGGTTGAGGATGAACCAGATGAAGACCGCGATCGCCAAGGCCCAGAGGAACTGCATCGGCAGGAAGCCGAAGAGATCGCCCGTGAAAAGCACGGCGATGACCGTGCCATCCAGCTGTTGCAGCGCGTCCGACAGCCCGCCCGAGAGGATCGAGGCCGCACCCGCCCAGAAGAATTGCGTGCCGATCGTCACGATGATCGAGGGGACGCCGACACAGGCGACGAGCACGCCGTTGACGAAGCCGATCAGCGCGCCGCCGGCAAGGGCGGCGACGAGGCCGAGCCAGGGGCTGCCGAGCGATGTGGTGCAGACCGAGAAGAGGAAGCCCGAAAAGGCGAGGGTGGAGGGGAAGGAGAGGTCGATCTCGCCCGCCGAGACGATGAGGGTGAGCCCGATCGAGAGCACGAGCATCGGCGGCACGGTGGTGAGGAAGGAGAGGTAGATCGGCCAATGCAGAAAGACCGTCGGCGCGAAGACCAGAAACAGCAGCACGAGCAGGATGAAGACGAGGATGATCGGCAGCCCCTCGACATGGGCGAGGCGTTGCAGCCCCGATTCCCGCGGACGCGCCGGGCCGTTCGCAGAAAGATGCGTGCTCATCAGCCAACCCCCACGTTGCGGCCACTATGTTGTAGATCGATGAGGAACTTCGTGAGTTCTTCGAGGCTCATCTCGCCGGATTTGATATCAGCGACGATCCGGCCGCGATCAATCACCACCAGCCGGTCGGCAAGTTCGTGCACATGGGCGAGGTTATGCTCGATATAGATGCAGGCACGGCCGGATTGCTTGATGGAGCGGACGAAATCCAGCACCTTGCGCACTTCGCTGATGGCGAGGGCGACGGTCGGCTCGTCGAGGATGATGAGATCGCTGTCGAAATACATCGCCCGCCCGATGGCGATGCCCTGCCGCTCCCCGCCCGAAAGCTTCGAGATCAGCGAATTGGCGTCGATCCCGACGCCGCGGAAGCCCAGCTGGTTCTTGAGGATATGGTCCGCGATGCGCCGTTCTTCATTGACCTTGATGAAGCCGAAGCGGTTGGTGATCTGGCGACCGACGAAGATGTTGCGCCAGAGCGGCTGCTTCTCGCCGAGCGACTTCTCCTGATAGACCGTCTCGAACCGCAGGCGGTGCGCTTCCCGCACGGAATAGCCGTTCCAGTTCACCGGCTCGTCACGAACGAAGAGGCGCCCCTCGGTTGGCCGCACGACGCCGGTGAGCACCTTGATGAGGGTCGATTTGCCGGCGCCGTTATCGCCGATGAGGCCGACGATCTCGTTCCGCCCGATCGCGAGATCAATGCCCTGGAGCGCGCGGATCTTGCCGTAGGAGAGGCTTATCCCCTCGGCGCGCACGATATGCTCGTAGGTGCGGGCGCCTTGCGGCTCGTTTCCCATCCGGTCGGTTCCCCCGTTCAGGCGTTTTTGCCGGGGCTTGGCTGCCCGGCTTGGGATTAGCGAATTATCCGACTTATCGAATGGCCGGAGGTTAGGAAGAGCGGGGCGGGCTGTCAAACGCTCATTGCGGGCCGGGTGGCTAAGACTTCGGCAAGCATGCACGGCCTAGGTTGAGCAAGGGTTTTGATGCGCCAGCCGACCAGCCGGACAGCCTCGCATATCAAGCGGATATCCAGGAGCAGCGGGATACCGGAAAGCGCCGGATAGCCGAGAGCACCGCAGAGCCGGCAGCGCGGCGAAGGATAGGGTGCGGCATGGTGCGAAGGCACGCGCCGCGCTTTACCAACTGCCGGAGCCCGTGTGCCTGGGATGTGCGCGCAAATCTGAAGGAGACGAGAATGCGCAAGACCTTGGCCCTTTTTGTCGCGCTCGGCCTGGGCGTGGGGGCGGCCGCGGACGTGCTGCCCGCGCCCCGTGCCTGGGCCGGCTATTGCACGCGGCCCGGCTATCCGGCCGGCTGCGTCGGGCGCCGCGCCGCCCGGCCTGGCGTCGGGGCGCCGGGGGTCGGCGCTCTCCCCGGGGCCGGTGCGGGCGCGGCGGGCGCCGGGCTCGCGCCGCGCCCGGGTGTGGGCGCCTATGGCGCGGGAGCCGCCCCCGGGGTGGGCTTTGGTGCGCCAGGGGCCGGCGTGCAGCCCTACAATCTCGGCGGGCCGGCCAATTATCCGGGCAGGCGCTGAACTCTGCCTGGCGCCGTTTGCGCCGCCTCGGCCGCGCGATGAGATGCAGCCGGGCGCGGCCGGCGGCTTATCCCCCGGGCGCTGCCGCGGGCGGGCGGGCGCCTTGCCGGATGCGCGCGGCGATACGGTCCAGCATCGCATCCCGCAAGCCGAGGCTTTCGAGGGCGGCGATGGTATCGAAAAGATAGGCCGAGCAGGTGCCGAGCATGCCGGCGGCGGTGGCGATGCGCGTCGCGATTTCGCCCTCGTCCAGCCCGCCGACATAGCGGGGGAAGGCGTGATTGATGACGAAGGTGAGCGCCCGCACCGGGCCTTCGGGCGTTTCCGCCGTCACCCAGCGCGCCTCATAGGCGCCGCCCGCCATCTCCCGCCGCCAGAGCAGCCGCATTTCGGACGCCACCTGCGCCGCCGCGATGCGATAGACGGCGCCGGCGCAAGCGCCGCCCTCATCCAGCGCCAGCATGAGGCCGGGATGCTCGGGCGAGCCGCGCCCGAGTTCGAGCCAGATGCAGTAGCTGCGGTGATAGCCCGCGATGGTGGCGACACGCCGCTCGGCATAGTCGATCACCGGGTTCCAGAGCAGGGAGCCATAGCCGAAGAGCCAGAGATCGGACCCCGGATCGAGCGCCGCCAGGGTGCGCGCGGCATCGGCATCAAGCTCGGCATCGCTCTTGAATTGCAGATAAGCCGGGGCATCGGCGCGGATACGGGCGAGGAGCGAGCCATCGGCGAGGCTTTCCCGCGTGATGGCATATTGCTGGCCGCCCGGCGCGGGCAGGGCTGCGGGCGGCGTCTGGCGGCTCGGCGGATCACGCTCTGGCATGAGATGAACCTAAAGCACAGGGCGGCTGCGCGAGGGAGCGCCGGGGGCTCAGGGCTGCATCCCGAAGGGCGCGGCGGGCGCGCCATCCGGCAGGATCGCCTCCAGCAGCGCCGCCATCCGGGCGAAGAAGCCGCGCCGGGTGAAGCTCGCCGCCGCCCGGGCCGCGGCCTCGCCAAGCTCGGCGGCGAGGCGCGGATTGGCGGCGAGCGACGCGATGGCGAGCGCGATCATCGCGGGACTGGCCGGCGGCGCCATCAGGCAATGCACGCCGTGGCGAAAGACGCCGTCGTAGCAGGCGAGATCGGTCAGCACCATCGGCCGCGCGAGGCGCGCCGCTTCCTGCACCGTCAGCGGCTGCGATTCGCTGAGCGAAACGAGGGCCACGATGTCGGCCGATTTCTGCCAGGCGAGGCTTTCGGCATGGGGCATCTCGGGCAGGACGCGAAACCGCTCCGGCGCCTGGGCGACCAGCGCGGCCGCCTCCGGCGGCAGGCCGTAGAAGCGGCCGCAGAGGACGCATTCGGCATCGAGCCCGGTCATCGCCACCGCCTGGATGAGATCGCCCGGCCGCTTGCGCGGCTCGATACTGCCGATCTGGACGATGCGGAGGGCGTGCCGTTTCTTGGGCAGAACGACGCGGTCCACGGCCTGATGGTCGATCTCCACGCCGAAGGGGATGATGTGGAACTTCCAGGCGGGTTGCGCGAAGGTGTAGGAGCGAAAGACCTCGGCCTGATAGGGCATGTTGTAGATGATGGCGGCGGCGCGCGCGAAGGCCGCCTGCCATTGCGGCCGCTCGCTCAGGATGCGCAGGCCGATCTCGGCCTCGTGCAGATACCATATGACGGGCAGGCCGGGCGGCAGGGCGAGCAGCGCGCCGGCCGAGGCGGTTGTATTGGCAATCGCGACATCGAAGGAAGCCGCCGCCGTGCCGAGCGCCGCTTGCGGGAGGATGGGGATGCCCGCCGCCTCGTAGCGCGCGCTGATCGGCCCGGCTTCGGGGTTGCAGGGCAGAATCGCGACCATGTGCCCGCGCGCGCGCCAATCCTCGGCCAGGGCGAGGAAGATCATGCTCGCCCCGGTGATGGTGAATTCGTGGTTGATCATCAGGATGCGCATGCGGCAGCACCTTCTGCGCCGGAGAGGCGGGGTGGCGCGGCGCCGGGCCCACCAGGCGGCCAGGCGCCGAAGAGCACCGCGCCCGGCGGCGGGGCAGGGGCGGCGAGATCGATCGGCCGCCCCTCGGCGAGGCTGCGCAGCACCTTCAAGGGCCCGCCATGGGTGATGAGCAGGAAGGGCTGGCAGGCCCCGAGGCAGGCGGCCCATACGGCCTCGACGCGCGCGGCGAGCACGCCGCCCGCTTCCCCACCCGGCGGCGCGAAGCCCCAGAGATCAGCCGCCCAGGCTGCGATCTCGGCCTGCGGAATGCTCTCCCACCGGCGGCCTTCCCAGGCCCCGAAATTGAGTTCGAGCAGCCCCGGCGCATCCTCCACCACCGCCGCCGAGGCGGCGGCGAGCGCCTCTGCCACGCGGCGGCAGCGGCCCAGCGGGCTCGTGATGATCCGCGCCCCGCGCAAAGGCCCGAGCTGCGCGACGAGCGGCGGGATATCGCGCGCCGCATCGGCGAGCGGCAGATCCTGCCTGCCATAGCAAAGCCCCGCGCCGCCGGCGACCGGCGGATGGCGCAGCAGCGCGAAGCGCAGACCAGATGCCGCGGAGCCCGCGCCCGGGGCCGCCAGCCCTTCCATTCACGCCTCCTTCGCCGATGCACAGACGAAGCCTAGCAGGAAAATTGCGCCAAAGAATAAACACCAGAGAAAAGCCGTGATCCTCTTCATGACGAGCATTTCACATTGCCGGAAGCTGTGTTTAGATTTGCCATGGCCGTGACTCGCGCGGCCTGAAACAAAGTGATCCGCGCAGAAAGATGTTGCGGACCCTGGGGGAGACTTTGATGAACAAGTTCGGTAATCCGGCGCCGCTCGGCCTCGCCGGCTTCGCATTGACGACCTGGATGCTCAGCATGGTCAATGCCGGGTGGTTCGGCGCCGAAGGCGTGCCGATGGTGCTCGCACTCGCTTTCGCCTTCGGCGGCACGGCGCAGTTCGTCGCCGGCGTGATGGAACTGCCGCGCGGCAATTCCTTCGGCTTCATCGCCTTCTGTGCTTACGGCGCCTTCTGGTGGTCTTTCGCGCTCTTCGTTCTTTACTTCGCCGCCCACGTGCCGCACGCCTTCGTCGGCTGGTACCTCTTCATGTGGGGCGTCTTCACCTTCTACATGTGGATCGGCTCGCTCGCGCTGACCCGCGCGGTCTCCTACGTCTTCCTCGCGCTCTGGATCACCTTCGCGCTGCTCGCCCTCGGCGAATGGGGCCTCGGTGCCGCGCATGTGCTCGGCGGCTATGTCGGGCTCGTCACGGCGGTGCTTGCCTTCTACGTCTCGGCGGCGGAAGTTATCAACGAGACGCATGGCCGCGTCGTGCTGCCGCTCGGCGCCAAGCTTGCGCCGACCGACCCGCGCACCGCGGACGTGATCTGAAGAAGCGCCGGAGGCACCGGCGCAGGCACCAGGAAAGCGAGCCAGCCTTGACCAAAGAACGCATTGGATTTGTGGGCCTCGGCCTGATGGGCCGGGGCATGGCGGGCAATATCCTGCGGAAAGGCTGGCCGCTCACGGTGCTCGCGCATCGGAGCCGCACGGCGGTGGAGGCGCTCGTCGCCCAAGGGGCGCAGGAAGCGCCGCACGCCCGGGCGCTCGCCGAAGCCTCCGACATCGTGGTGCTCTGCGTGACGGGCTCGCCCGAGGTTTCGGCGGTGGTGGAGGGGCCGGAAGGCCTCGCCGCCGCCGGCAAGCCGCTCGTCATCATCGACTGTTCGACCTCCGATCCGGCTGAGACCCTCGCCCTCGCCAGCCGCCTGGCCGAGCGCGGCATCACCCTCATCGACGCGCCGCTGAGCCGGACGCCCAAGGATGCCGAAGCTGGCACGCTGGACGTGATGATGGGCGGCGCGGAGGAGATCGTGGCGCGCGTGCGGCCGGTGATCGATTGCTTCGCCGGGCGGGTGGTCCATACCGGGCCGACCGGCACCGGCCATACGATGAAGCTCCTCAACAACTTCATCTCCATGGGCTATGCCGCGCTCTATGCCGAGGCGCTGGCGCTCGGCGCGAAATCCGGCCTCACGCCGCAGGTTTTCGATCAGGTCATCCGTGGCGGCCGGATGGATTGCGCCTTCTACCAGACCTTCTTCAAATACGTGCTGGAGCGGGATCGCAATGCCCATCAGTTCGCACTGCGCAATGCCCTGAAGGATATGACCTACCTGGCCAGCTTCGCGGGCGCGATGCAGTTCGCGAACCCGATGGGGGCGGCGGTGCGCAACAGCTTCGCGCTGGCGGCGGGCGCCGGCCGGGGCGAGGACTACGTGCCGCAGCTTTCCGACATCATCGCCGAGATGAACGGGGTGTCGCTGCTGCCGAAGTCAGGCTGAGGAGGCGCGCGGCGGCAGGCGACGCGGGACGACCCGCGGCAGATGCGGCGCCGCCCACGGCCCGATCAGGCCGAACGCCAGAGAGCCCCCGCGGCATCGACGACGGGCGCCATGGGCATGAAGAGACAACGGGCGGAGCCGAGATCGCCCGTTCTCACGAGGCCAGCCTCGATCAGCCGCAGCCCGGCTGCGGGGAAGGCCGCGGCATCGACGGGCGGGGCCATGGTGCTCACCCAGCAGCGGCGCCCCTCGACCATGATCGGCGCGCCCGCGGCAAGACGCGGGCGGTCGGGCCAGGCGCGCCGCTCCGCCAGATGCAGCGCCGTACACCTCTCGAACCCAACGCCGATCAGGAGAATCTGGGCGCCGAGCCCATAGAGCGCGGCCAGAGGCGAGCCGTCTCCGAACGGATCGTCGAGCGGCTGGTCACGGGTGATCCGCGCCGCTTCGGGGCCGAGGGCGGCGAAGGACAGCGCCGGATGCAGGCTGCGCCGGACGCCGGGCCAGGTGCGGAATTGCTCGGCCACCGCCCCCATGCCGCGTGTCGGTGTCGTCCGCGGATCATAGGCCGGCAAGGTCGCCCGGATCTCGTCATGCCAGGCGAGCGGGACCGCGGGTACTTGCCAGCCCGCCGGGTCGGTCAGCTGCGTCGAATGCGCCGGCATGACGAGCGTGCCCGCGCCCGTCAGCACGTCCTGGAGCGCCAGGATGACGGCGGTCGCGCCGCCGCAAACCCACCCGATCGACCGCAGCGAGCAATGCACCAGCACAGTGCCGCCGGCGCTCAGGCCAAGGCAGCGCAGATCCCGGGCCAGGCTCTCCCGCGTGCGGGGCGCGGGCGTTGCGGCCACCACCGCAGCCTCCCGCGCCGACACCTCACTCATCCCCGCGGAGGTGGCGCTCAGCGCGACGGAGATCGGCCTCCGTCGTGATCTTGAAGGCGTCTTCCGAGCCGGGGACGATGCGGACCGGAATGTCCAGCGCCTCGGCGACGGAGGCGTCGTCGGTGATCGGCGTCCGATCCGCCAGCCCAGCGACCTGCCGATGCGCCTCCAGGATCAGCGGAAAGCGGAAGCCCTGCGGGGTTTGCGCCCGCCAGAGGATGGCGCGGTCGATCGTGGCGGTGATCCGCCCCTCCGCCACCTGCTTGATCGTGTCGAAGACCGGCATCGCGGCGATGACCGCCCCATGCTCGGCGAGCGCCGCGACCGTCGCCGAAAGCGTTTCGTGGGTGACGAAGGGCCGCACGCCATCATGGATCAGCACCGCATCGGGCGGGCCGCCGGGCGCGCTCGCGAGCGCTTCAAGCCCGAGGCGGACCGAGTGATCCCGCGTCGCGCCGCCGATCACCGGCGGGCGGAGGGCGAGGCCGGCCACCGCCGCCGCATAAAGCGCGCGATCATCCGGATGGATGACGACGGTGACATCGCTGATATCGGGGTGGCTGAGGAAGGCGCGGGCGGTGTGGTGCAGCACCGCCTGGCCGCCGATCTGCCGATACTGCTTGGGCGCGCCTGGCCCCATCCGGGTGCCCCGCCCGGCACAGACGATCAGCGCGCTGACTTTCATCCCACCCCGTCCTCTCCTGCCGCCCGAAACCGCGGGCGAGCGGAAGGCTCATGATACAGATGGCGCGAGCACTCAAGCCCGCGGCCATCGGATCAGCACCATGAGCGAAGGGCGGAGAAGCGAAACGGCCGCAGCCGCTATTGCGCCGTGCCGTAAACCCGGCCGCCCGCCTCACCCGTACAATAGCAGCCGCTGCCGGGGGAACGCGGCACCGTCATCGGGCAGGTGAGGGCGGGGGTGAAGCAGCTCCGCGCAACCACCGGCGTGCTCTGCACCGGCTGGGTTTGCGGCGGGAAATAGGCGGGCGGCGGCGCCGGATAGGCGACGACCGGTGGCGCATAGACCACTGGCGGCGGCGCGGCATAGATCACCGGCGGCGGCGCATAGACGACCGGCGGTGGATAGACGACCGGCGGCGGCCCCCAATAGCGCGGCCCCGCGACCCAGACCCCGCCTTGCCACCAGGCATGGGCGGGCGGTGCGGACAGCACGAGCCCGATCCCCATCACCAGCAGCGCCGAGCCGGCCAGCAGGCCAGGGCGGCGCAGGCGCCGCATCGGCGCGCGCATTTCCCGCATCATCGGTTCGCTCTCCTCGATCATGCTCATCGGCGCCGAGACTACCGCACCGACCATGTCTAAATCGAGGCCGGGATGTTACCGGGGGCTTATCCGAGCGCGCGGCGCGGTCAGCGATGCGTGAGGTGCAGCCAGCCGTCCTCGAAGGCCACCTCGATCTCCGCCAGATCCGGCACCCAGACCTCGCCCTTAGCATCGAGCCCCGCCGCCGGCTGGGTGGAAGCGACGGCGACGATCTGCGCCCCGGCGGCGCGCCCGGCGGCAAGCCCGGCATCGGCATCTTCGAAAACGATGCAGTCGCTCGGCGCGAAGCCGAGCCCTGCGGCGCCGAGCCGATAGCAGGCGGGGTCCGGCTTGCCGTGCTCGACCGATTCGGCGGTGACAAGCACCGCCGGCACCGGCAGCCCGCAGGCGGCGAGGCGGGTGCGGGCGAGGGCTTCGTCCGCCGAGGTCACCAAAGCCCAGCGATCGGCCGGGAGCTTGGCGATGAGCGCGCGGGCGCCGGCGATCTCCGCCAGCCCCTCGGTATCGCGCCGCTCGGCCTCTTCCAGCTTGCGCGCTTCGGCGGCGATATCTTTGATGCCCTTGCCGAAAAGCGCGATCGTCTCGACCGCGCGGCGACCATGCGCGACCGGCATGAGCCCGACCGGATCGAGGCCCTGCTCCGCCGCCCAGGCAGACCACACCCGCTCCACCACCGGGCCGGAATCGACCAGCGTGCCATCCATATCGAAGAGAATGCCGCGCGCCTTGAGCTGCATGCCTTTTGCAAATCGCATTGTCTGATCCGATCTTCCTCAAGAGGGGCGCGGCGCTACCCGCAGGATGCCAGCCTTCGGCGGCGGGACGCGCACCCGAAGGGCTGGCGCCCAGCCCGGGGCCGGGCGGGTTTAGCGGCAGGCCGGGGCAGAGGCAAATCCCCGCCATGGCCGAGCGCGGGCAGGCTTGCCCGCAGCGTGCCTCGCCCGCCCGCCTGACGGGAAAGGCTGCCCGGAGCCGCGCTTTTGTGGCACAAGGCGGAGGAGCCCGGGGCCTGCGCCTTGCGGCGCGTCATCAAAGCTTCACGGAGTTCCCATGGCTCCGCACGGTTGGCTCGTCTATGTGCCGGCAAGCATTGGGTAGGGGTTGCCGCGCAGATGCCTTCGTCCCAGGTGGTAGGTGAATTAGCGATGCAGGTGAGTGAACAGGTGAGACAGGCCGAGACGGCGGCAGAGCCCGGTGCGGCCGGGGCCCCGAACCACCGGCTCGTCGTCCGCAATCTCAACTTCTATTACGGCGCCACCCACGCGCTGAAGAACATCAACCTGACGGTGGACGATCGCCGGGTGCTCGCCATGATCGGCCCTTCCGGCTGCGGCAAATCCACCCTGCTGCGCGTGATCAACCGTATGTACGATCTCTATCCCGGCCAGCGCGCCGAGGGCGAGGTCATGCTCGACGACATGAACATCGTGAGCGCGGATTTCGATATCAACACGCTCCGCCGCCGCGTCGGCATGGTGTTTCAGAAGCCCACGCCCTTCCAGATGTCGATCTACGACAATGTCGCCTTCGGCGTGAAGCTGCACGAGAAGCTGACCCGCGCCGAGATGGACGAGCGGGTGCAGTGGTCGCTCACCCGCGCGGCGCTGTGGGACGAGGTGAAGGACCGGCTGCGTTCGCCGGCGACCGGCATGTCCGGCGGGCAGCAGCAGCGCCTCTGCATCGCGCGCTCCATCGCCGTGCGGCCGGAAATCCTCCTGCTCGACGAGCCGACCAGCGCGCTCGACCCGATCAGCACCCTCAAGATCGAGGAGCTGATCGACGAGCTGAAGAAGGATTTCACCATCGTCATCGTGACGCATAACATGCAGCAGGCGGCGCGCTGCGCCGACCGGGTGGCCTTCTTCTATCTCGGCGAACTGGTGGAGGTGGATGCCGCCGCCACCATGTTCACCGCACCGAAACAACCGCGCACGCAAGAATATATCACCGGCCGGTTCGGGTAACGGCGCATGACCGCGGAAACCACCCAGGGCGAACACATCGTGAAAAGCTACGAGCATGAGTTGGGCCGCCTGCGCGGGATGATCACCCAGATGGGCGGTATGGTGGAGGCCCAGGCCGCCAACGCCGCCCGCGCCGTGCTGGAGCATAATGCCGAAGCCGCCGCCTTCGCGGTGCAGGACGATACCGGCGTCGATCGGCTGGAGCGCGAGATCGCCGATTTCACCATCCGCCTCATCGCGCTGCGCCAGCCGGTAGCGGCCGATCTCCGGCTCGTCGTCTCGGCCATCAAGATCGCCGGCGATCTCGAACGCATCGGCGATTACGCCGCCAATGTCGCCAAGCGCAGCCTCATCCTCAACGAAATGCCGGTGCCGTTCTCGATGAGCGGCCTCGGCCACATGTTCCGGCTGGTGCAGGAAAACCTCAAGGCCACGGTCGATGCGGTGGGCGAGGGGAGTGCCGAGCGCGCGGTTGACGTCTGGCGCTCGGATATCGCGGTCGATGATGTCTATTCCGCGATCTTCCGCGAGCAGATCACCTATATGATGGAAGATCCGCGCAACATCACGCCCTGCACGCATCTCCTTTTCATCGCCAAGAACCTGGAACGCATGGGCGACCACGCGACCAATATCGCGGAGATCGTCTACTACGCCATCACCGGCGAGGTGCTGACGATGAACCGCCCCAAGGGCGATAGCGGCTTCCCCGCGCTTCGCCCCGCCAGCCAGTAACCTGGAAGCAGAAACAGTGTCCGTGACCTCCGACAGCCTCTCGCTCTCCACCAAGCCGCTCGTCCTCATCGTCGAGGATGAGGCGGCGCTGATGACCATGCTGCGCTACAACCTGGAAAAGCAGGGCTTCCGGGTGGAGGAGGCGGGGGATGGCGAAGAGGCGCTGGCCCGCATCAACGAGGTGAAGCCCGATATGGTGCTGCTGGACTGGATGCTGCCGCATCTCTCCGGCATCGAGGTCTGCCGCCAGATCCGCCGGCGCCCGGCGACGCGGGAATTGCCGGTGATCATGATCACCGCGCGGAGCGAGGATCAGGACGCGGTGCGCGGCCTCAATACCGGCGCCGACGACTATGTGACGAAGCCCTTCAGCACGGAAGCGCTGGTCGCCCGCATGCGGGCGCTGATGCGCCGCTCCAACACCGTGCCGGCCAAGGGCGAGCTGCGCTTCCACGATATCGTGCTGGACCTCTCCGCCCACCGCATGAGCCGCAATGGCCGGCAACTGCATCTGGGGCCAACCGAATACCGGCTGATGGAATTCCTCATGCAGCGTCCGCGCCGGGTCTTCTCGCGCGAGGAATTGCTGGATGCGATCTGGGGCCCCTCGATCCATGTCGAGCCGCGGACGGTCGATGTGCATATCCGCCGGCTGCGCAAGGCGATCAACGGCCCGGGCGAGCTCGACGTGGTGCGCACCGTGCGCGCCGCGGGCTACGCGCTCGATACCGAGAATAGCTGAAGCGCCGCCTTCCGCCGCGTCATGCCGGGCGATGCCCGGCGTAACGCGGCGGCGGCCATGGGGATGGGAAATGGCCCCCTTCAGCCCCGGAAATAGGTGAGATCGCCTGGCGGCCGGGCGCCCATGCGGCTGATCGTCTCGGCAGCGGCTCGGCTGCCCCAGCGGCCGCAGGTCTCGAGGCTCTCCCCCGCCGTCAGCGCCGTGAGGAACCCCGCCGCATAGGCATCGCCCGCGCCCGTGGTATCAACCACCTGGGTCGGCACCGCCTGGATCACCGCCCGCTCGGTGCCGCGCAGGACGACGCTGCCCTGTTCGCTCCGCGTCAGCGCCGCGATCTCGACGAGGCCGCGCATCGCCTCCGCCCCCGCCTCGAAATCCTCAAGCCCGGTCAGCGCCGCGAGTTCCTGCTCGTTGGCGAAGACGATATCGACATGATCGCGCACCAGCGCCTGGAAGGCCGCGCGGTTATGCTGCACGCAGAGAAAATCCGAGAGGCTGAGCGCCACCTTGCGCCCCGCGGCATGGGCGATCTCGGCCGCCGCCTGCGCGGCCTCGGCCGACTGCGGCACATATTGCAGGAAGCCTTCGAGGTAGAGCACCGCCGAATCGGCGATCAGCGCGGCATCGAGATGCGCCGGCGCCAGGCTGCTCGAAACGCCGAGGAAGGTGTTCATCGTCCGCTGCCCATCGGGGGTGACGAGGATGAGGCAGCGGGCGGTGGGCTCCCCCCCGGCCAGGGCCGCCGGCGTTTCGTAATGCACGCCGGAAGCGTGGATATCGTGGCGGAAGATGGTGCCGAACTGATCCTCCGCGACGACGCCGATGAAGGCGGCGCGCGCGCCCATCTGCCCGGCGACCGCGGCGGTATTGGCGACCGAGCCGCCGCTCGTCTGCACCGCCGGCGGCATCAGGGCATAGAGCGCATCGGCGCGCGCCGCGTCGATCAGCGCCATCGAGGCCTTGATCATGCCCTGCTCGGCGAGGAACCCCTCATCGACTTCAGCGAGAATATCGACGATGGCGTTGCCGAGGCTCAAGATGTCGTAGCGTGGCGGTGTCATGCGGGTTCCCGATCTGTTTGCCGAGTCGGGGTAGCAGCGCATGGGGTTCCAGGCAAACGCCGAAGCGGGCCGGCGGGGCGTCACAAAAATACCCCATCGGGTTTCAATCCCTCGACGTTCGTGTTACGCCCGCCGCCTTCGCCAAGGCAGGAACGGGAGAGATCGTGTTCAAGCGCCGTAGCACAAAGCCAGAAGAAGACCTGCGGGAAGCCGGCCGCGCCCTGCCGCCGGCTGCCTCCACGAGCCCCCCAGCCTCGGCCCCGCCGTCCACGACGCCGCCCGGCTCTGCCCCCGCCCCGGCGGCCGGCAGCGGCCTCGGCGCCCCGCCTTTCAGCCCCAGTTCGCTCCAGGACAAGGATAATTCTGCCATGGCCCGACCGCCTTTCCCCCCCAGCCCCTCCGCCGTGCCGCAGATGCCGCCCGCGCCGAACCGCCCGCCGATGTCGGGCGCCATGATGCGCACGCCGGAAAGCGCGGCCGAGCGCCGCACCCTGGTCGTCGGCCGCGGCATCAGCGTGCAGGGCACCATCACCGATGCCGAGCGGCTGGTGGTGGAAGGGACGGTGGAAGCGACGATGATCCACGCGACCGAGCTTTCCGTGATCCAAGGCGGCGTCTTCAAGGGCGAGGTCGAGGTTGAGGAAGCCGAGATCGCCGGCACCATCGACGGCGTGGTGACGGCGCGCACCAGCCTGATCGTGCGGGCCACCGGCCGGGTGATCGGCCGCGCCCGCTGCCGCCGGCTGCAGGTGGAGGATGGCGGCCAGATCACTGGCCAGATCGAAATGCTGACCGAGCCGATGGCGGCCTCGCCGGCGGCGGCAGCGCCGGCAGCGCCGCCGACCTCAGCCTTCGGCGATATCGATCGCCCGGCAGCCCCCTCCGAGGGCTAAAGCCCGAGCCCATCGGCGACGGCGGCAAGCCGCCGCCGCCGATGGGCCCCCGGAACAAGTCCGGGGCGGCACAAGCGGCCGGTGGCGCGCCGCCCTACAGCCCGAAGGCGCGGCGGGCGAGGCCGATGATGCGATAGGCCTCCTCCCACAGCGCGTAGGCCGGCAGATCGTCCATATCCGCCCAGGTGGCGGCGGCCGCATCGTCCCGCGCTTCAGGCTCCCCGCCGATCCAGAGACCGGCGAAATCGAGGATCGTGTAGTGGTAGCGCACGCGACCCTCGGCATCGCGCTCAATGCTATCCACGTTGCCCGCGAGCTTGAGCGGGCCGACAGTCAGCCCCGTCTCCTCCCGCAATTCCCGTCGCGCCGCTTCCTCCGCCGTCTCGCCGAGATCCTGCGCGCCGCCCGGCAGGCTCCAGATTCCCTGCATCGGTGGCCGTCCGCGCTTGATGAGCAGGACGGAGCGCGGCGGGCGCATCAGCACGATGCCGATGCCGACGATCGGCCGTTCCGGATAGGCGCGGCTCATCCCCCATGCAGCAGGCGCACACTGTCCTCCTTGTCGAAAAGCCGCAGCAGCAGATCGGCCGCCTGGCCGCGTGGCGAGGCGAGCGCCGCATCCTGCGCAAGCAGCATCGCCGCATCCTTAACCGCGATGGCGCGCAGGCGCTCCTGCTCCGGGATCGCGGCAAGCCGATAGAGCGGCAGGCCGGATTGCTTGGTGCCGGTGACATCCCCCGCGCCGCGCAGCCGGAAATCGGCATCGGCAATGGCGAAGCCGTCATCGCTATCGCGCAGCATGCAGAGCCGGGCGCGGGCCACGGCGCTCAGCGCCTCGTCATGCAGCAGCAGGCAGAAGCTCTCCGCCGCGCCACGGCCGACGCGGCCGCGTAGCTGGTGGAGCTGGGCGAGGCCGAAGCGCTCGGCATGGTCGATGACCATGACGGTCGCCTCCGGCACGTCGATCCCGACCTCGACCACCGTTGTCGCCACCAGCAGCTGCGCGCGGCCGGCGGCGAAATCGGCGATCGCCGCGTCCCGCAGGCGCGGCTCCTGCTGGCCATGGGCGAGGCGCACAGCATCGGCGCCGAAGCGGCGGCTGAGGAGGGCGAAGCGATCTTCGGCGGCGGCGAGATCCATCACCTCGCTCTCGCTCACCAGCGGGCAGACCCAATAGACGCGGGCACCACGCTCCAGCGCGCGGCCGATGCCGGACAGCACTTCCGCCAGCGCGCCGAGGCCGTGGATCGTGGTGCGGATGGGCGCGCGGCCGGCCGGCCGCTCAGTCAGCAGGCTCACCTCCATCTCCCCGTAATGGGTGAGGCGGAGCGTGCGGGGAATGGGGGTCGCCGTCATCACCAGCAGATCGGTCGTCTCTCCCTTGGCACCAAGGCTCCTCCGCTGCTCCACCCCGAAGCGGTGCTGCTCGTCGATCACCGCGAGGGCGAGATCGCGGAACAGCACCTCCTTCTGGAACAGCGCATGGGTGCCGACGACGAGGGGCAGCGAGCCATCGGCGAGGCCGGCGAGCACCGCGCGGCGCTCGGCCGCCGGCAGGTTGCCGGTGAGCAGCCCGACCGGCACGGGCGAGAGGCGGCTCAAGCTGCGGTGGTGCTGCTGCGCCAGGATCTCGGTCGGCGCCATCAAGGCAGCCTGGGCGCCGGCCTCGGCCGCGCGCAGCATGGCGAGCAGGGCGACGAGCGTTTTGCCCGAGCCGACATCGCCTTGCAGCAGCCGCAGCATGGGCGAGGGGGCGGCGAGATCGCCATCAATCTCGCCGAGCGCGCGGTTTTGCGAGGCGGTGGGCGCATGGCCGAAGCGGGCCAGCGCCTCCGCCCGCAAATGCCCATCCCCGGTGAGCGCGCGGCCGGGGCGGTGCTTGCGGGCAAGCCTGCGGAGGCCGAGGGCGAGCTGTTCGGCGAGCAGTTCATCATAGGCGAGGCGGCGGCGCGCGGCCTCCCGCGCCGGCTCGTCCATATCCGGCGCCTGCACCCGGCGGAGCGCGGCATCGAAGGCGGGCCAGCCGCGCCGCGCGAGAAGCGAGGGCTCGATCCATTCCGGAAAAGGCATGAGGCGGGCGAGCGCGCCAGCCATGCCCTTGCCGACCACGCGGTTGGTAATACCGGCGGTGAGCGGCCATTGCGGCTCGATCAGCGGCATCTCGCCGGCCCGCGCCTCAGGCAGCACGTAATCCGGGTGCGGCAGGGTCAGCCGCTCGCCGAACCGCTCCAGCTTGCCGGAGACGACGAGCCTCGCCCCCACCGGCATCTGGGAGAGCCGCGCCTGGTGGAAGAGCACGATTTCGGCGAAGGCGGTGCCATCCGTCACCACCACCCGCCAGGGCTGGGATCTCGCCCGCGGCTCCTCATGCCGGACGACATCGACCGCGATCGTCACGATGCCGCCGGGGCGGGCGGCGCGGAGCGCCGGGCGCTCCCGCCGGTCGATATAGGCATCCGGCATGTGAAACAGCAGATGGCGGAGCTGCGCGCCGCCCACCAGCCGCTTCAACCCCTCCGCCAGGCGCGGCCCTATGCCAGGAAGGTAAGTCAGCGGCGCGCGGAGAAGAGCGAGCGGGGCGTCCTTCACCGGCTGACTCTTGGGCGCGGGCGAATTATAGGACAGATCAGCCATGAGCAGCGATCCTTCCCCCACGCCCGATCCGCGCCGCAAGCGCCTTCTCTTCCGAGCGACCCATCGCGGCACGCATGAGCTGGACCTTCTGATCGGCGGCTTCGTCTCATCCCGGATCGAAACCTTCACGGCCGAGGAATTGGCGGAGATCGAGCGACTCCTCGACCTCCCGGAGCCTGATCTCGCCGACTGGCTGACGGGCCGTCAACCCATCCCGCCGGCGCACGACCATCCGCTGCTGCGCGCCATGGCGGAGAGCGGGCGCCGATGAGCCGGCTGACCGTCTATGGCGCGCCGGAAGGCTGGGATGCGGCGCTGCTCGTCCGCCAGTCGCTCGATGCCGCGGGGCCGCTTCTGCACGTCGCCCGCGACGATGCGCGCATGGCCCGGATGGCCGACGCGCTCGCCTTCTTCGCGCCGGAACTGCCGGTGCTGCGCTTTCCCGCCTGGGATTGCCTGCCCTATGACCGGGTTTCCCCCAATCCGCTGATCGTCTCGGAACGGATCGCGACCCTCGCCCAGCTTTCCGGCGGGGCCTTCCGCCGCGGCGTGGTCCTGACGACGGTGAATGCGCTGATCCAGCGCGTGCCGCCGCAGGGGATGTTCCAGGGCACGAGCCTGACCCTCGCCCCTGGCGCCACGATCGCGCCCGAGAAGCTCGCGGGCTTCCTCGAAGCGCATGGCTATGCCCGGGCGGCAACGGTGATGGAGCCGGGGGAATTCGCCATCCGCGGCGGCATCATCGACCTCTTCCCGGCCGGCGAGAGCGAACCCGTGCGCCTCGACCTCTTCGGCGACCAGATCGAGACGATGCGGCATTTCGATACCGATAGCCAGCGGAGCGGGGCGGCAGCCGGGCCGATCAGCCTCCACCCCGTCTCGGAAGTGCCGCTCGACCCGCAATCCGTCAGCCGCTTCCGCAGCGCCTGGCGCGAGATCTTCGGCGCGGCGGCGGCGGAAGACCCGATCTATCTCTCGATCTCCGAACGCCGCCGCCATCCCGGCATGGAGCATTGGCTGCCGCTCTTCCACGACAGCATGGAAACCCTCCTCGATTACCTGCCGGGAGTGACGGTCGCGCTCGACCATCAGGCCGAGGAAGTGCTGGCCGCACGGCTGGAACTGATCGCCGATCACTACCAGGCCCGGCGCAGCCCGCCGCGCGATGGCGAAACGCCCTATCGGCCGATCCCGCCCCAGCGGCTCTATCTGGATGCCAAGGCTTGGGAGGCGTTGCTCGCCCGCGGGCAGAGCTTCGCCTTCAGCCCCTTCGGCCGGCCGGAGGGCGCGGAGGGGATCGACGGCGGCGGCCGCCCCGCGCCGCTCTTCGCGCCGGGCGGGGATTTGCAGCCCGATGTCTATGAGCGTCTGCGCGAGCAGGCAGCGGCCTGGGGCGCGGAGAAGAAACGCCTCGTCATCGCCGCCTGGACCGATGGCTCGCGCGAGCGGCTGGGCGGGCTTTTGCGCGAGCATGGTTTCGACAAGCTGGCCGTCGCGCCCCACGCGGATGCCATGCGCGCCCTGCCGCCGGGCACGATCGC
The DNA here is from genome assembly GCF_054665095.1 of Acidisoma sp. C75. NCBI lineage: Bacteria > Pseudomonadati > Pseudomonadota > Alphaproteobacteria > Acetobacterales > Acidocellaceae > Acidisoma > Acidisoma sp. C75. The sequence continues at coordinate 84,625 of NZ_BAAFHD010000011.1, read as the reverse complement.
GCTCGTCACCCTCGGGCTCGAACGCGGCTTCGTGGGCGATCGCATCGCGGTCGTCGGCGAGCAGGATCTGCTCGGGCGGAGGCTTTCCCGCCCGCCGCGGCGGCGCAAGCGGGCCGATCAGTTCATCGCCGAGGCGACCGATATCGCCGAGGGCGACCTCGTCGTGCATGAGGATCACGGTATCGGCCGCTATGACGGGCTGGTGACGCTGCGGGTGGGCGATGCGCCGCATGATTGCCTGCGGCTCCTCTACGATGGCGGGGACAAGCTTTTTCTCCCGGTCGAGAATATCGAGGTGCTCTCCCGCTTCGGCAGCGAGACGGCCGGCGTGCAGCTCGACAAGCTGGGCGGCGCCTCCTGGCAGAGCCGCAAGGCCCGCGCCAAGACTCGCATTCGCGATATGGCGGCCGGCCTCATCCGCATCGCCGCCGAACGCCGCCTGCACGAAGCGCCGAGCCTGGCGCCGCCCGAGGGCATGTGGGACGAGTTCTGCGCCCGCTTCCCCTTCGCCGAGACGGATGACCAATCCCGCGCCATCGCCGATGTGCTGGAGGATATGGCGAGCGGCCGGCCGATGGACCGGCTGATCTGCGGCGATGTCGGCTTCGGCAAGACAGAAGTGGCACTGCGCGCCGCCTTCGTCGCCGCCATGTCGGGCTCCCAGGTCGCCGTCGTGGTGCCGACGACGCTGCTCGCCCGCCAGCATTTTCGCGTGTTCTCCGCGCGCTTCGCGGGGCTTCCCATCAACGTCGCGCAGCTATCGCGCATGGTGACGGCGAAGGAGGCGGCAGCGGTGAAGGCCGGGGTCGCCGATGGCACGATCAACATCGTCGTCGGCACCCATGCGCTGCTCGCCAAAAGCGTGACCTTCGCGGAGCTTGGCCTCGTCATCGTCGATGAGGAGCAGCATTTCGGCGTGGCGCATAAGGAGCGTCTGAAATCCCTCAAGGCGGACGTGCATGTGCTGACGCTGACGGCAACCCCCATTCCACGCACGCTGCAACTCGCACTTACCGGCGTGCGGGAGATGAGCATCATCGCGACACCGCCGGTCGATCGCCTTGCCGTGCGCACCTTCATCATGCCCTTCGACAGCCTCGTCATCCGCGAGGCGATCCAGCGCGAGCGCTTCCGCGGCGGGCAGATCTTCTGTGTCTGCCCGCGCCTCGAAGACCTCGACCGGATGGGCCAGCGCCTGCTCGAAATCGTGCCGGATTTGCGCGTGGTGCAGGCCCATGGGCGGCTTTCGCCGACCGATCTTGAGCGGGTGATGACGGAGTTCAGCGACGGCAAGTATGACGTTCTGCTCTCGACCAATATCGTCGAAAGCGGGCTCGACATGCCGGCCGTCAATACCTTGATCATTCACCGCGCGGATATGTTCGGCCTCGGCCAGCTCTATCAGCTGCGCGGGCGCGTGGGCCGCGGCAAGCAGCGCGGCTACGCCTATCTCACCTGGCCGGCGAATTTCCGCCTCTCCGCTGCGGCCGAAAAACGGCTGGATGTGATGCAGACGCTCGATACGCTGGGCGCCGGCTTCACCCTCGCCAGCCACGATCTCGATATCCGCGGCGCCGGCAATCTGCTCGGCGACGAGCAATCCGGCCATATCCGCGAGGTCGGCATCGAGCTTTACCAGCAGATGCTGGAAGATGCGGTGGCCGATCTGCGCGCCGAGCGCGGCAAGAGCCGCCGCTCCGCCGAGCGGGATTGGACGCCGACGATCCAGCTCGGCCTGCCCGTCCTCATCCCCGAGACTTACGTGCGCGATCTGCCCGTCCGCCTCGGCCTCTATCGCCGTATCGGTGCCTTGTCATCGGTGGAGGAAACCGAAGCCATGGGGGCCGAACTCGTCGATCGCTTCGGGCCGCTGCCCGAGGAGGTGGATAATCTTCTGCAGGTGATGACGTTGAAGCGCATCTGCCGGGAAGCGGGGGTCGAGAAGCTCGATGCCGGGCCGAAGGGGATGGTGGTGAGCTTCCGCGGCAATGCCTTCGCCAACCCCGCCGGCCTCATCCCCTGGATCGCGCAGCGGAAAGGCGCCATCAAGCTCCGGCCGGACCATAAGCTCGTTCTCGTGGCGGAGATGGATATCGGCCAGCGTATCCGGCTGGCGAAGGACATCCTCGGCAATCTTGCGCGCATCGCGGGGCAGGCGAAGGCGGCCTGAGCGGCCGCCTTCACAGGCGATCAGGCCTGAATGTCCCGCTTTTTCTGGAGATATTCCTCGCGGCTGATCTCGCCGCGGGCATAGCGCTCATCGAGCGTGTGCAGCCCGGCGGAGCCGCGCAGTACCGGCGGCAGGCCATGATGCGCAGGCGAGGACCAGGAGAGCGCGCGGAACAGGAAAACCAGAAGGGCGACGACGATCACCCCGCCAAAGAGCATCATGAACCATCCTCCGCTGCTGTAACCGTCCCAGTCCATCATCATCGGTGCCCAGCCAGGCCCCACAAAGCCCGGCCCCACAAAGCCCGGTTCGCCGGGCGCCCCGACAGGCGCCGGAGCGGCCCAGGCTGCCTGCGCGGCCCAGGCAAGCGCCACGGCGGCGAGGGCGGAGCTTCTGATCAGCGGTCGAAGGGCGACCACCCTATGGCTCGGTTGCAGGAGAGATTGTCGTTTCGCGCTCATGGGGCGCATCAAGGCAGATCGCACCGCGACCTGCATTGATCGAGGTCATGAGGCCAGCTTTTTACGGCTGGCCGCTGCCGCCCGCAGCGCCATAGACCTGGCCGTTCGCGTAGCTCGCATCCGCCGCTGCCAGCTGCACATAGATCGAGGCGAGTTCCACCGGCTGGCCGGCACGGCCGAGCGGCGTCTTGCCGCCGAAATGTTCGAGCTTCTCCATCGTCGCCCCGCCCGAGACTTGCAGCGGCGTCCAGATCGGGCCGGGGGCGACGCCATTGACACGGATGCCTTTGGGGCCGAGTTGCTTGGCGAGCGATTTCACGAAGTTCATTGTCGCTGCCTTGGTCTGCGCGTAGTCATAAAGGTCGGGGCCGCTGCTGCTGGCGGCCGGCATTGCTGACGAGAATATCGAGCCCGCCGAGTTCGGCGACCGTATCCTGCACCAGCTTCCGGCAATAGGCTTCATCCCGCAGATCCCCCGGCAGTGCGACCGCCTTGCGGCCGGCCTGCTCGATGAGGGCGATCACCTCCCGCGCATCGGGCTCCTCCGTCGGGTAATAGCTGATGGCGACATCGGCACCTTCCCGCGCATAGGCGATGGCGGCCGCCCGGCCCATGCCGGAATCGCCACCCGTGATGAGGGCGCGGCGGCCGGCGAGACGGCCGGAGCCCTTGTAGCTCGTCTCGCCATGATCGGGCTTCGGATCCATCTTCGAAGCGAGGCCCGGCCAGGCCTGGGATTGTTTCGGGTAGGGCGGGCGCGGATATTTCGTTGTCGGATTTTCGAGCGGTGCGGCGGTCGGCGGCCGGGTATCGGCATGCGCTGGGCTCGCGACGCCGCTCGCGGCGGCAACCGCGGCGAGGCCGGCGCTGCCGACGACGCGGCGGCGTGAAAGATCGGTGGTGTCGTTCATGAGGCTCTCCTGTCGTGCAAAGCCGCAGGTGAGGGGGCGGCGCCGGCGGTTCAATCGGCTCGCTAGCGCCCGCGCGAAACTGTGTGCGCGAAGGGGGGCGTGGGGCGGCATCGGCGGCTGCATCGCCGAGACGTGAGGGCGCGGCGGCGGCGGCAAGGCGGGCGGCGCCCTATCTACGGGGAAGCGGGCAGGGGAGGGCGTTGCCATGGCAGCGAAGCAGAGCACGACGCAGAAGGAGACGGTCAGCCGCGTCATGCATGAATTCAAACACGGCGAACTCCGCATGCGGGGCGATGGCCCCAAGGTGCGGAGCGCGCGCCAGGCGAAGGCGATCGCCCTGCATGAGGCCGGCGCCAGCCGCGACCAGAGTCCGGACAAGCGGCGCCGCGCCTTGAAGCGGAGCAAGCGCCAGGAAGGCGCTGGCAAAACCGCCCTCGCCGAGAGCGAGGGGCGCCAAGCGCAGAGCTGGGTGATGCGGCGAGCGACGAAGAGCCGCGGCGCCCACGCTCCAAGCGGCGGCGCCGCGGGCAGCGATGCCGAGCATGGCCCGAGCAAGAGCGCGCTTTATGCCGAGGCGCGGGCGCGCGGCATCGCCGGCCGCTCCCGCATGAGCAAGGCGGAACTCGCGCGCGCGCTTGGCCATTAAAGGGGCGATAAGGCGTGGTGCGCGAGCCGCTGGGCGGAGAAATGTCAGCGGCTGAGGCTGAGCAGTTCGGCGACGAGCGATTCCCATTCCTCGCGGAACGCGGTGGTGGGCATCGGCCGCCCGGCAAGCCGATACCAGTAGCGCGCATTGCCCACGTCCCCTTCCTGGCGATGCAGATGGGCATGGACGAGATCGCAATAGGCTTCGTCCTCATGCTCCTGCGCCAGGGCATGCGCCCTGGCCCAATCCCCGCGGCCGGACCACCAGAGGCTGAGCAGGGCGGGGGAGAGGCAGGCCGGCGGAGCTTCCCCCGCCGCGACGCCGCGCAGAAACTCCTGGAAACTCACCACCGCCGGCGCACCCCGCCACCACCACCACCCCAGGCCCCGCGATTATAGCCGCCATATTGCCGCGCGGTGCGATCCTGATTGAGCTGGCTGTAGGTATTGGGGCTGGCCGGGCGCTGATAGCTCGGATGCGCCGCAGCGGCGCTCTGGCTCGTCGGGTGCTGCGCCTGCTGCCAGGAGCCGTTGCTCCATTTCGACCAGCCGCTGCTGGTGTGCTGGTAGGCATTGCCATCCGCCCCGGCATAGACATTCCCGGTCGGCGTGCGGACCACGGCGGCATTATTGCCGCTCGCCGTATGCACGCCGGCGCCGGCGGCGCCGTTCGAGGTATGGAAGGCGCCGGCCGAGCCATAGGCGTTGCTGGCGCTCGCGGTATGCGCCGTGCCGTTGGGGCCGGAGACGGTGCTCGATCCCCAGCGGCCATAGGCATTGGCGTTCTGCGTCGTCTCCCCCGCGCGGCCGGTATAGGGGTTGTAGGCCTCGGCATGGGCGGTCCCGCCATAGCTGTTCCAGGCGGCCGAGCCGTGGGCATAGGTGCCGGTCGTGGGATTGTAGCGGGAGGCGGTGCCCGCCCCGCCATAGGGCCCATAAACCGCGGCGCCGCGGGTATAGGCCCCCGTCGTCGGGTTATAGCCATAGCCCGCCGTCGCTGTCCGCCCATAGGGGCCATAGACCGTGCCGGTGCGCGCCCAGGCGCCGGTCGCCGTGTTGTAATGGACATTGCCGGCATAGGTATAAGGGTAGGGGTAATAGACCGGCACATGCCCGTAGGCGACATAGGGCGGGTAGTAATAGCCGGTGCCATAGGCGAGCACGCCGGCGGTGACGAAACCCATCAGATAGCCCGCGGTATAGCCGTAGGTCACGGCCGTCGGTGTTGCGCTGTACACCTGCACATAGGTCACGTTGTAAAGCGGGCTCGTGGCTGGAATGGTGTAGATCGCCGGCGGCACGGCGGCCGCGAGCGCCCAAGGCCCGGTCGGTGAAGAGGCGACGAACCAGGCGCCCTGGAAGCAGCAGTAATAGCGCCCGCCCGTCAGGATCACCTGATAGGCGGTATTCGTCGCATATTGCAGGCTGGTGCCGGGGATGGGCGCGAAATGCGGCGCGCCGGCATAGGTCACGCTTACTTTCGCCGTACTGCGCGACAGCGTCCCCTGCGTCGGCACCTGGGCTTTCAGCACCGCCGCCTGGGCCGCCGCCGTGCCGGGGACCGAGGCGAGCAGGTTGCCATATTCCCCATCGGGGGAAAGCCGCGCGAAATCCGCCGGCAGGTTCGGCGTTGCGAAGGTCCAGGGCCCGTAGAGGCTGGCGGCCGAGAACCAGCGCCCGGAGACGAGATAGTAGAAGCTGTTGCTCGGCGTATAGCGGAAGAGGACGGCGCCGGTATTGATCACCGCTTCGAGCGAGGTGGAGGGCACGGCGCGGAACTGCGGCGGCCCGGCGGTGACGATGATTTCCGCCGGCTTGGTCGAGACGAAGATGATGGGCACGCTGCCGCCGGGCAGCGGCTTGCCCGGCACGCTCTGGCGGATATGGCCGAAATTGGCATCGTTCGGGATATGGCTGAAGGCGGCGGGCAGGGGGCCCGCCGGCTGATAGGGGCCGGTATAGCTTTGCGCCACCAGCCAGCTGCCGTTGTTGAGCAGATACCAGGCGCCGCCATTGCCGGCATCCTGCAGCACGTCCCAATTGGTGTTGACGGCATAGCTCAGCCCCGTATTGCCGATCGGTGCCATCACGGGCGCGCCGTCGAAGACCACGAGGCTCGCCGGCTGGGCGCTGTAGAAAATCGTCGGCGGCGCGTTGTTGACCGGGGCGGCGGCCGGCGGCTTCTGCCCGAGGCTGAGCAGCACCGTATCGAGCGGGATGATCTTGGGCGGCATCTTGGCGAGATAGGCGCCGATGCGCTGCTGCACCTGGTAGGCGGCCGTAGTGTCGAGCGAAGGGAAGCTCGAATTCAGCAGCTTGGGCTGTGAGAAATAGACCACCCCCGCCCCGGTATCGACCGTGGTGGTGCCGGAAACCTCGATAGTGCCGAGGAAGGGCGGCTTGCCGGCCGGCTGGATCTGGATGGCCGCCCGCGCCGTCAACACGGTATGGCCGGGCCAGGAGATCGCCTGCGGCTCGTAGATCGTCACGCTCGCGCCATTGGCCGAGACGACATGCGGCCAGGGGGCGATGGGTTCCGCCCCGCCCGGGCTTGCCGCGAGGCCCAGGCGGGAGAGCAGAACGCTTGGGGCGGCGAGCGCCGCCGAGGCCAGGATGGTTCGACGATCGAAGCGCACGGTCTTTCCCCAAGGGCTTGTTGCGGCGAGACTATCCAAGGTTGCAGAGGGCGACAAGCGAGCGCGCCCTACGGCCCATCCTTCTGCGCCGCACCCCTCCCTTGCCCTCGCCGCGCGAAACTAAACCGGAAGCCTTGCCAATGCGTTATGATCGCGCATGCGCTGGCGGCCGGGGCCCTCCGCCGGCGCGGATGATTTCCTCCGGGCAGGATCTGCTCTAGCTTGGCTCCCCATGCGCATGCTTCTCGACTTCCTGCCGGACGGCTTCACCCTCGCCATCGTCGCGACCGTGGCGATCGCCTCCATCCTGCCATGCCATGGGCAAGGCGCCGTCATCTTCGGCTGGCTGACGACCCTCGCCATCGCGGTGATGTTCTTCATGCAGGGGGCGCGGCTTTCGCGCGAGGCGATCGTCGCCGGGTTCCGCCACTGGCGCCTGCATGTGACGATCCTGAGTGCCACCTTCCTGCTCTTCCCGCTGCTCGGCTTCGGCTTCGCCGCCGCCTTTCCGCATCTCCTCGGCCGGGCGACGCTGATCGGCCTGCTCTATATCTGCCTGCTGCCCTCGACCGTGCAGTCCTCCATCGCCTTCACCTCGATCGCCCAGGGCAACGTGCCGGCGGCGATCTGTGCCGCGACCTTCTCGACCCTCATCGGCGTGATCCTGACCCCGATCCTGGCGAGCCTGCTGCTGCAAACCCATGCCGGGGCGGGCGGGCTCGGCTCGATCGGCGAAATCTTCGTCGAGCTGCTGCTGCCCTTCCTCGCCGGCCAGGCGCTCCGCCCCTGGATCGGCGGCTGGGCGGCGCGCAACAAGCACATCCTGAAATACACCGATCGCGGCTCGATCCTCCTCGTGGTCTATACCGCCTTCAGCGCCGCGGTGATGCGCGGCATCTGGCACCAATTGCCGCTCTCCGGCTTCGGCGCGATCATCCTCGCCAATGCGGTGCTGCTGGCGGCGGTGCTGCTCCTCACCACCTTCGGCAGCCGCCTCCTCGGCTTCAACCGGGAGGACGAGATCGCCATCGTCTTCTGCGGCTCGAAGAAAAGCGCGGCGACCGGCGTGCCGATGGCCAATGTGCTGTTCGGCGCCGCCACGGTCGGCTTCATCGTGCTGCCGCTGATCATTTTCCACCAGATGCAGCTCATGGTCTGCGCCGTGCTCGCCAAACGCTACGCGCGCGCCCATGAGGCGGCGCAAGCGGGGCTTGGCGCGGCGGCCGAGTAGCGCGCGGATGGCCGACGAGCCCGACTGGCTGCGCTGGGCGCGGGAAATCCAGGCGACGGCGCAGACCGGCCTCGCCTTCACCCGCGATCCATACGACCGCGAACGCTACGAGAGCCTGCGCCACCTCGCCGCCCGCATGCTGGCCGCGCGCACCGATGGATCGGCCGCGCAGTTCGCCGCGCTCTTTGGCGCGGAAGCGGGCTATGCGACGCCGAAACTCGACGTCCGCGGCGCGGTTTTCGATGCCGCGGGCCGCATCCTCATGGTGCGCGAGGTACTGGACGGCAACCGCTGGACCCTGCCCGGCGGCTGGGCGGACCAGAACCAGACACCGGCCGCGAGCGCCGCGCGCGAGGTGCTGGAGGAAACCGGCTATGCCGCAAGGCCGGTCAAGCTCGCCGCCTGCTGGGACCGGGCGGCGCAGGGACACGCCAATCCGGGCCTCTATTCCATCGTCAAGCTCTTCTACATCTGTGCGCTGGAGGGAGGCGCGGCGCGGACCAGCCTCGAAACCTCCGAGGTGCGCTTCTTTGCCGAGCACGAAATCCCCGAGGATCTCTCCCGCGGCCGCGTGCTGCCGCAGCAGATCGGCCGGATGTTCGCCCATTGGCGGAACCCGGAGCTGCCGACCGATTTTGAGTAAGGCCGAGGCGCCGCGCGCTCAGCTGCTCGGGAAAGCCGGGCGCGCCGCTTCGAAGGAAAGGCGCTCCGCCTCGGTCAGCGCCAGCGGCAGGGACTGGCCGCAGGCGGCGGATTCTGCCCCCGCTTCCAGCGCCGCCATCACCGCCAGCGCCTGGGCGGGGGGCACCGGGTTGGGCGCCACGCCGAGGATCGCCTCCCGCAGGGCTTCGTAATAGAGCCGGTAATCGCCATCCTCCGCCGCGATCAGCTCAGGCTCGGCCGAATCCCCGTCGATCAGGGTCGCGGCCTCAAGGTCGATCCCCCAATCGAGATCGCCAGGGCTCATGCCGGCCCGCAACTGGCTCTCCTGGATATCGATGCCGCGCTTGACGAGGCTCGCCCCGGTGCCGTGCAGCACGAAGCGGGCGCTGCCACCGGCGACGAGGCAGCCGGCGGAGAGGATGGCGTGCAGATCCGGATAGGTCAGCACGGCGTGGAACCAGTCCGGCGCGGTGCCGGGCTGCCGCTGGCAGGCGGTGTGCAGGGTGATGCTCGCCGGCAGGCCGAAGAGCAGCAGCGCCTGATCGATGAGATGCGGGCCGAGATCGAACCAGAGGCCGGTGCCGGGGCCGGGCTTTTCCCGCCAACGATCCCGCACCTCGGGGCGGAAGCGGTCGATCCGGCTTTCGAACTGCACCAGGCGGCCGAGCCGGCCGCTGCCGAGCACGCCGGCGATGGTGCGGAAATCGCTATCCCAGCGGCGGTTCTGGAACACCGAGAGCAGCTTGCCGGCGCGCGCCGCCGCGGCGGCCACGCGCCGCGCTTCTGCGAGCGTCACGGTGAAGGGCTTATCGACCACCACATGGCATCCGGCGGCGAGGGCGGCCTCGGCGAGCTGGGCATGCGCCGCGTTCGGCGCCTCGATGACCACGAGGTCGATCCCGCCCGCGGCGAAGGCGGCCGTCGCATCAGCGACCACGCGCACCTCCCCCGCCGTCTCCTGCACCGCGCGCTCTTCCTGGCGCGAGACGATGAGCGCGAGATCGAAGCCCGGCAGGCTGCGGAGCAAGGGGGCATGGAAGGTGCGACCGGCATAGCCGTAGCCGATCAGCGCGGTGCGGAGCGGGGCGGGATCGTTCACCGGGAAGCTGCCTCCTTGATGGGCCGCGATGGCTGGGCGCCATGCTCGGCCGAGTCGCGCCGATTTTCAACCGGGGAAACGCGCGGCCGGGGCGGGCCGCGCCGGAGGGTTGCAGAAAAATGCCAGCCGCCGGCGGAAAGCGATGGCCTTGCACTGACAAAGCGGATACGCTTGGTTCAGAAGACTCAGAAAAGCGGCGTTCCACCTGGGTTTGCTGGATGTCTGGGTGGCCCGACAAAGCGCAGAAGGAAGCGTTTGCATGGCTCAAGTCTCAATTCGTTCGCTCAAGAAAACCTATGACGGCAGCGATCAGCTGGCGGTCAAAGGGATCAATCTGGAGATCCAGGACGGCGAATTCGTCGTCCTTGTCGGCCCGTCCGGCTGCGGCAAATCCACCACGCTCCGCATGATCGCCGGGCTTGAGGATATCTCGGGCGGCGAGATCGATATCGGCGGCCGCGTGGTGAACGACGTGCCGCCGCGGGACCGTGACATCGCCATGGTCTTCCAGAACTACGCGCTCTATCCGCATATGTCGGTCTACGACAACATGGCCTTCGGCCTGAAGCTCAGGAAGTTCCCGAAAGAAGATATCAAGCGCCGGGTGGAAGAGGCGGCGCGCATCCTGCACCTCACGCCGCTTCTGCAGCGCAAGCCGCGCGCGCTTTCCGGCGGCCAGCGCCAGCGCGTCGCCATGGGCCGCGCCATCGTGCGCAATCCGAAGGTCTTCCTGTTCGACGAGCCGCTCTCCAACCTCGATGCCAAGCTCCGCGTGCAGATGCGCACCGAGATCAAGAAGGTCCACAATACCGTCAAGACGACGACCGTCTATGTGACGCACGATCAGGTGGAAGCGATGACGCTCGCCGACCGCGTGGTCGTGATGAACCAGGGCATCATCGAGCAGGTCGGCCCGCCGCAGGAACTCTACCACAATCCGGAGACGCGCTTCGTCGCCGGCTTCATCGGCAGCCCGGGGATGAATTTCATTCCGGTCAAGCTGGTGCAGCAGGGGGACGGGCTCGCCGTGCAGTTGCAGAACGGCATGACGCTCGCCGTGCCGGCCGACCGGCGGGCCCGCTACGCGCCCTATGCCGGGCGGGACATGCTGTTCGGCATCCGGCCCGAGCATATGCCGGCCAATACCGGCGACAATCGCCCGGGCTTCGTCGCGATCGATGTCGATGTCGATATCACCGAGCCGATGGGCATGGAGACGGTGATCTATTTCTTCATCGCCGGATCGCGCCGCGACGAAAAGGACGTGACGGAGGCGCCGCTTTGCGCCCGCATCGACCCGCAGGTGCCTGTCGGCAGCGGCACGCGGCTGAGCCTCGCGGTCGATATGAACCAGATGCATCTGATCGACCCGACGACCGACAAGGTGGTCTGAGACCGCATCGCGAGCGCGGCGGCGGCTGGGGCACCCCCGCCGCCGCACCGCCGCCCGCCCGGCGCGCTCGGGCCGAACGAGCGGAACGAGCCGCGGCGGACGCTGAGAGGCCCTGCGGAAAGCCCCCTTTCGGGCCGCCCCGCTCTCCGCTAGGTCAGCGGGATGCTGGATAAATCATTCGCCCCCGCCGAGGCCGAGGCCCGGCTCTATCGCACCTGGGAAGAAAGCGGCGCCTTCGGGGCGGACCCGCAATCGAACGCCCAGGCCTTCACCATCATGATCCCGCCGCCGAACGTCACCGGCAGCCTGCACATGGGCCATGCGCTGACCTTTACGGTGCAGGACAGCCTCATCCGCTACCGGCGGATGCGTGGGCGCGACGTGCTGTGGCAGCCGGGCACCGACCATGCCGGCATCGCGACGCAGATGGTGGTGGAGCGCCTGCTCGCCTCCGAAGGCCGCACGCGCCAGGAAATGGGCCGCGCCGCCTTCGTCGAGCGCGTCTGGCAATGGAAGCAGGAATCAGGCGGGCAGATCACCCGCCAGCTCCGCCGCCTCGGTGCCTCGCTCGATTGGCCGCGCGAACGCTTCACCATGGATGAGGGCCTCTCCCGCGCCGTGCGCCGCATCTTTGTGATGCTGCACCAGAAGGGCCTCATCTATCGCGCCCGCCGGCTGGTGAACTGGGACCCGAAGTTCCAGTCCGCGATTTCCGATCTCGAAGTCGAAAGCCGGGAGATGGACGGCCAGCTTTGGCACCTCAACTACCCGATCGAGGGGATGGAGGGCCGCTGCATCACGGTTGCCACCACACGCCCCGAGACGCTGCCGGGAGACGTGGCGGTTGCCGTCAACCCAGAGGACGAGCGCTACCAGGATCTGATCGGCCGCTTCGCCATCCTGCCGCTCGTCGGCCGCCGCATCCCGATCATCGCGGACGAGCATTCCGACCCGACCAAGGGCACGGGCGCGGTGAAGATCACGCCGGCGCATGATTTCAACGATTTCGCGGTGGGCGAGCGGCATGGCCTGCCGATGCCCTCCGTGCTCGATCGCCAGGCGGCCTTCACGCTGGACGAGATCGCGGGCGAGTTGCGCGCCGTGCCAGGCGTTGCGGACCCGGCTTTTCTGCAGGGCCTGGCGGGCCAAGACCGCTTCAAGCTGCGCGCCGCCATCCTCGCCGAACTGGAACGGCTCGAACTGCTCGCCAAGGTGGAGAAGCACCGCAACCAGGTGCCGCATGGCGATCGCTCCGGCGTGCCGATCGAGCCGCTGCTGACGGTGCAATGGTTCTGCGATGCGGCCACGCTCGCCAAGCCCGCCGTCGAAGCGGTGGAGCAGGGGCGCACGGTCTTCGTGCCCAAGCAGTGGGAGAATACCTTCTTCGCCTGGCTGCGGGATATCGAGCCCTGGTGCATTTCCCGCCAGCTCTGGTGGGGCCACCGCATCCCCGCCTGGTATGGGCCGGACGGCACCTGCTTCGTCGCCGAGGATGCGGCCGGCGCCGAGGCCCAGGCCCGCGCCCATTATGGCGAGGTGCCACCGCTGACGCAGGACGAGGATGTGCTCGACACCTGGTTCAGCTCCGGCCTCTGGCCATTCTCGACGCTCGGCTGGCCGGATGAGACGCCCGAGCTTGCCCGCTATTACCCGACGGATGTGCTCGTCACTGGTTTCGACATCATTTTCTTCTGGGTCGCCCGGATGATGATGATGGGTCTCTTCGCGATGGGCGAGGTCCCCTTCAAGACGGTCTATATCCACGGGCTGGTGCGGGACGAGCGCGGGCAGAAGATGTCGAAGTCGAAAGGCAACGTCATCGATCCGTTGGAGTTGATCGACCAATACGGCACGGACGCGCTGCGCTTCACCATCTGCGCGCTGACCGGGCCGGGGCGGGATGTGAAGCTCGGCCCCGCCATCGTCGAGAGCTACCGCTCCTTCGTCACCAAGCTCTGGAACGCCGCCCGCTTCTGCGAAATGAACGGGGTGAAGCCGGTGCCGGGCTTTGATCCGGCGACGGCCCGGCTGCCGCTCTGCCGCTGGATCCTGGACGGCGCCAATCGCGCCGCCGAGGAAGCGACGGCCGCGCTTGAAGCCTATCGCCTCGATGACTATGCCGCCGCCTGCTACCGCTTCACCTGGAACGGCTTCTGCGACTGGTTCCTCGAACTCGCCAAGCCCATCCTGGCGCAGGGCGAGAGCGCGGAGGCTGCGGAGGTGCGGGCGGTCGCCGCCCATCTCCTCGGCACCATCCTGCGCCTGCTGCATCCGGCGATGCCTTACGTGACGGAGGTGCTCTGGGGCGAATTCGGCTTCGGGCCGGAGGGCACGCTCATCCGCGCGGCCTGGCCGGAAGCCGTCGCCGTAGCCGAGGCCGAGGCCGCGCGCGGCGAGCTTGATTGGGTCGTCGGGCTGATCAGCGAATTGCGCGCCGTGCGTTCCGAGATGCGGGTGGCGCCCTCGGTGCTCGCGCCGCTCTTGCTCAAGGACGCGACGGAGGCGGAACGCGCCCGCGCCGAGCGCTGGATCGAGGCGATCCGCCGCATGGGCCGCGCCTCCGAGGTCCGCGCGCTGGAAGGGGATGTGCCGCAAGGCTCGGCCCAGGCGGTGCTGGGCGGCGTCACGCTCGTCATCCCGCTCGCCGGCCTGATTGACCTTGCGGCCGAGCGCCAGCGGCTGGAGCGGGAGCGCACGAAGGCGCTGGACGAGGCGGCCAAGGTGCAGGCCAAGCTCGGCAACGAAAGCTTCGTCGCGCGGGCGAAGCCCGAGGTGGTGCAGGAGAACCGCGAGCGGCTCGCCGCTTTCGAGGCCGAGGCGGCGCGCCTCGCCGCGGCCCTCGCCCGGCTCGGGTGAGGGGCGGGCATCACGCTTCGGCGAGTCTCGGCGATTGATGGCATTCGGTAACATTGCCGCCACGCTTTGGCCGTGAGACTCGTCTCGTCTAGGCCGGTCAACGACCGTGCAGCTTAAAGGAGAAGGCATGTCTCACGAAAACGGGAAAGCGCCGCAGCGGCTCGCCCGGCGCGGCTTCCTGCGCCGGCTCGGCCTGGCCGGGCTCGGCGGCGCCGCAGCGCTGACGGCCGCAGCGCTCACCGGGCCGACAGAGGCGGAGGCGCAAGCCTATCCGCCGATGCCGCCGCCGCCCTTCCAGCCGGCGCCGCCGCCGCCGCCGGGCCCGACTTATATCTGGGAGCCGGGGCATTACGTGTGGAACGGCTATCGCTATATCTGGCGCCCGGGCCATTACGTGATGCGCCGGCCGCATTATGGCCGCTTCATCCCCGGCCATTGGGCGATGCGCGGCGGCCGCTGGGTGTGGATTCCGCCGCACTGGGTCTGACCGGCGGCAGGCTTTCGCCGCGCCGCGCCGGATGCCTCGCACCCCGCCGCCTTTGATTGACGCGGCGGGGTGCGCATGATCTACAGCCAACGTCATGTTTCATCCGCAAAAAGGGCTAATCATGCGCTGGCTGGCCGCACTCTCGCTCGTCGTTTCGGTCTCCGCCTGCGCCATGACGCCGCCGGAACCGACAGGCCAGCGCTTCCCCGTCTTCTTCGCGCCGATGGTCTCGACGCTCGGCAATGGCGGCGATCAGGTGGTGGCCTCGGCTGCCAAATTCGCCGAACGCTATCCAGACAAGCCGGTGACTCTGGTGGCCTATGCTGCACCTCCGGGCCATCACTATGTCGAGCCCGCGGATATCGACACCCTGCGCGCGACCGCGGTGACCAAGCTTCTGATCAGCGACGGGGTCTCAGCGGGGCGTATTGCCGCGGTCGCCAAGGGCCCGGTGCAGCCCAATGTGCCGATGTCCAAGATCGAGGTTCGGCGCGTCGATATCATCGTGGGCGAGCCGCCGCAGGGCCAGTAACGCAGCACCAGCGGCGGGTGGCGCGGCGCTTTCAGCCGCGCCAGAAGGTCATCACCAGCCCGCCGCCGAGGATGAGCGCGCCGCCGACCAGGATGGGCGCGCTCGGGCTCAGGCCGAACACCGCCCAGTTCACCGCCTGGGCCATGACGAAGAAGACCACGACATAGAGGCCGAGCAACCGCCCGAAATCCCACGGCGCGAGATTGACGGCGAGGCCGTAGAGCGCCAGCACCGCCGCGCCGAGCAGGATGAGGCCGCCGCGCAGCACCATCGCCTCGCGCCCAAGCAAGCCGCGCCGCATCAGGGCATCGCCGCCCACTTCCAGAGCCGCGGCCAGGATGAGGAGCAGGAAGGCAAGCGGCCATCTCATGCTGCCGCCCCCCGGCGCGCCATCGCCATCTGGAAGTGAAACAGCCGCTCCTGCCCGAGCAGGAAAAGCCGCGCCCCGCGCGGGAAAAATCGCGCAATCGCCGGGTCCGTCACGTCCAGCCCGCCGGTAAAGCTGCCGAAGGCCGGCAGGATGAGCCGCGCCTGCCCATCGGTCACGAAACATGCGCGGGAGACCGCGGCACCGCGCACCGGAACGCGCGCCTTCGGGTGGTAATGGCCGGAGAGCTCGACAAGGCCCGGCCCCGCGCCCGCGGCCTCCGCCGCATGGCGGAAGGCGAAGGGGCCTTCCCGCCATTCCGGCAAGAGCCGCCCGGGGACGAGACCCGCCGCGAGCCCGGCATCGTGATTACCGAGCACCCAGAGGAACTCGGCCCGCGCCTGCAAGGCTGCGAGGCGGGCACGATCGGCTTCGGCCAGGCGCAGCGCACCGCCCTCATCGTGGAAACTGTCGCCCAGCGCCAGCACCCGATCGGCCGGGTAATGGCGCAGCAGGGCGGCGAGGCGATCGAGCGTCACCCGGCTGTCATAAGGCGGCAGCAGGCGCCCGCGCCGCGCCGCGGCGGAGCCCTTTTCGAGGTGCAGATCGGCCAGCACCAGCAGCCGCGCCGCCGGCCAGTACAAAGCGCCCGAAGGGTCGAGCATCAGACGCTCCCCCCCGATATGCAGCGGGGCGGCGGCGCTCACGAGCCGCGACCATAGGATAAGGACAGGCGAGACATCTTCATCCGTCAGCTCAGCTTCTCTCCGAAAACCAATGAACGTGCAAGAACGTTCTCCGGATGTTCCTCTCCTGTCGCCTCCGTGACAAGGGCCTCCGCCTCGCCCAGCAGATCCTCCTCGGCGCCGCCGGCCACACGCTCCCGCCCGATTTCGAGGATGACCGGCACGGCGAGCGGCGAGACGCGGGCGAGCGGCCGGTGGTGGATATGGCCGCGGATGCGGGCGAGCATCTGCGCCACCCGCCCGAGATCGGTGAGGCCGCCGGCGGCATCGGCCTGGGTCGCGCGGAGCAGGATGTGGTGCGGATCGTGGCGGCGCAGCACGTCGTAGATCAGATCGGTATTGACCGTCACCTGCCGGCGGGAGCGTTCGGCGCCCGGCAACTGCCGGTCGATGAGGCCGGAGATGACCGCGACGTTGCGGAACGTCCGCTTCAGGACGGAGCTTTCCGCCATCCAGGCTTCGAGATCGTCGCCCAGCATATCCTCGTCGAACAGGGTATCGAGGCTATGCGGCTCGTAGGCCGACCAGGTGGCGAGCACGTAATCGGTCGCGACGAAGCCCAAAGGCCCGATGCCGAGCCGCTCCATCCGCCGGGTGACGAGCAGCCCCAGCGTCTGATGCGCGTTGCGGCCTTCGAAGCAATAGGCGACGAGATACCAGAGGCCGTGGCGGGGGAAGGTCTCGATCAGCAGATCCTCCGGGCCGGGCAGGGCGGAATGCTCGCCTTGCAGGCGAAGCCATTCCTGCACCGGCTCGGGGAAGGCCGGCCAGCGCGCCGGATCGTGCAGCAGGGCGCGGACGCGCGCGGCAAGCCCGGTGGAGAGCGGCAGGCGCCCGCCCTCATAAGTCGGCACCTTGGGCGTGCCGCTGCCGCCGTCTGCCACATCGGCCCACATCTCGCGCAGCCGCAGGAAGCGCAGCAGGCGGCCGGCGAAGATGAAGGTATCGCCCTCACGGAGTTGGCTCACGAACCATTCCTCGACCTCGCCGAGCACCGGCCCGCGCGGTGCCAAGCGCAGCCGGATCATCGGCGCCTCGACGATGGTGCCGATATTCATCCGGTATTGCCGGGCGAGCCGCTGATGGCGGAGATGGACCCGCCCCTCGGCATCGCGAAAGAGCTTGGCATAGCGCTCATAGGCGCGAAGCGCGTAGCCGCCGCTTTCGACGAAGCCGAGCACATCATCGAAGGTCTTGCGGTCGAGCGTGGCATAGGGTGCGGCGCGCCTGATCTCGGCGAAGGCATCATCCGGGTGGAACGGGCCGGCGCAGGCGAGGCCGAGGAGGTGCTGGGCCAGCACATCGAGCCCGCCGGGGCGCGGCGGATCGCCATCCAGCTCCCGCGCGGCGACACCCTGGCGCGCCGCCTCGCATTCCAGCACCTCGAAGCGGTTGGCCGGCACGAGAATGGCGCGGCTCGTCTCGTCCATCCGGTGGTTGGCGCGGCCGACGCGCTGCAGCAGGCGCGAGACGCCCTTCGGCGCGCCGACCTGGATGACCTGATCGACCCCGCCCCAATCGATGCCGAGATCGAGCGAGGAGGTGGCAATCACGGCACGGAGCCGCCCTTCCGCCATCGCGGCTTCCACCCGGCGCCGCTGCGTCACCTCCAGGCTGCCGTGGTGGATGGCGATCGGCAGCGTCTCCTCGTTGATGCGCCAGATGTCCTGGAACAGAAGCTCGGCCTGGGCGCGGGTATTGACAAAGACGATGGTGAGGCCGGCGGCCTTGATCCGCGCGAGTATATCGGGCGCGGCGGCGAGCCCCATATGGCCGCCCCAGGAAAGGTGACCTGCCGGCAGCATGATCGAGAGATCGGGGGGCGCGGGGTCCGCGACCTCGATGAGGTCGAGCCCGCCGCCCTGGCCATCGGCGGAGACATAGGCCGCGATCGCCTGCTTCCAGGCGACGGTCGCCGAGAGCCCGATGCGCTGCACCTGGGGGGCAAGCACTGAGAGACGGGCAAGGCCGAGCGCCAGCAGATCGCCCCGCTTGATGCCGGCGAGCGCGTGCACCTCGTCGATGATGACGGAACGAAGATCCCGGAAGAGCGTTCCCGCATCGGGCAGCGAGAGCAGGAGGGCGAGGCTCTCCGGCGTCGTCAGCAGGATATCGGGCGGGTTTTCCCGCTGGCGGGCGCGGCGGTTCTGCGGCGTATCGCCGGTGCGCGTCTCGATACGGATGGGCAGACCCATCTCGGCCACCGGGTCGGAGAGGTTGCGCGCGATATCAGTCGCGAGTGCTTTCAGCGGGCTGACATAGAGGGTGTGGATGCCCGCGCCCTCCGGCCGGCCGGCCGCGAGGTCCACAAGGCTCGGCAGGAAGCCTGAGAGGGTCTTGCCGCCGCCGGTCGGCGCGATGAGCAGCACATGCCGCCCGGCCTGGAACGAGGCAAGAACATCGAGCTGATGCGGGCGCGGCGCCCAGCCGCGCGCCTTGAACCAGGCCTGGAAGGCCGCGGGCAGAGGCGTCTCCGCCCGGGTTGCGGTTGGGGTCGGGGCTGAGGCTGAGGCCGGACGCCGCCGCTTGGCGGCAGAAGCGGCGGATCGGGCAGGGGCGCGGGCGCTCATCAGGGGAGAACATAGCGTGAATTGCCGGCCGATCCCAGCCTTTGCCAGGGCGAGACCTGCGGCGCGGCCCTCCGCGCCCTGTCAGCCAGCGCGTTCACGCCGTTTTCTCGCTGCACACGTTATTAACGTTTTTTAGCGTGCATTTTAACGTTGCGCGACCGCCTTGCGTGAGGACTGTTCTATCTCCATAATTCTTGGGAGAAACTTGTTGAGCACGCAGATGCCCCGCAGCCGCAGCCCGAGCTACCCGCAGATCGGCCTGGCCGAAGCGGTGCGCCGCGTCCAAAGCGTTTATGAAAGAGATTACACGAGCTTGCTAACGCGCGATGTGGCGGCCCAGCGGCTCGGCTATTCCGGCGTCAACGGCAAATCCCTGGTGGTGATGGCCGCCCTTCATCGCTACGGGCTGCTCTCGGGCAAGGGCGAGGCGCTGCGCGTCTCCGACCTCGCCTTGCGCATCATCGCCCATCCGCCCGGCACGGCCGAGCGGCGGCAGGCCCTGGCGGAGGCGGCCGGGAAGCCGGCGCTGTTCCAGCGGCTCGACCAGCGCTTTCCGAAACGCATGGCGAGCGACGGCACACTGCGCGCCTATCTCATCACCCAGGGCTTCATCCCGCCGGCCGCCGAGGCGGCGATCCGCGCCTATCGGGAGACGCAGGCGATGCTGGATCAGGAGCGGGAGGGCGCGCCATCATCGTCGCCGGGCCCGGACCGGCCCCCGGCTTCAGCCGCGCTGCCGCCCGCGGCCGCGAGCGAGGCAGCGCCGGAGGGCGCGATCGGCCTGCGCCGGGCGGTCTTCGGCCTGGCGGAAGGCGAGGTCATCATCACCGCGCCGGTCTTTCTCTCCGCCGCCAGCGTCAACGATCTGCAGGATTATCTCGATGTCTTCATGAAGCGGGCACGGCGGGAAGCCGGGCTCGAATAGATCAGCCGGGCGAGGCAAAGGGTCTCGACAGGATGGCGGGGCCGGCATGGGCATTGGCCGGGCGCGGTTGCGGGCGGGGAGCAGGCGCCCATATCTTGGCCGCGATGCCCGCGCCCCATCCCGAAACCTGGCTGCGCGTTCTGCCCGAAGGGCTTTATTGCGAGCCGGGAGATTTCTTCATCGACCCGCTGCGCCCGGTGGCGCGCGCGGTGATCACCCACGGCCATTCGGATCATGCCCGGCCGGGGCATGGCGCGGTGCTGGCAACGCCCGAGACGCTCGCCATCATGCAGGCGCGGCTCGGCGCGAGCCGGGCGGGCGGGGTGCTGCAACCGCTCCCCTACCACAGGCCGCTGATGCAGAACGGCGTATCGCTCCGGCTGGTGCCGGCCGGCCACGTTCTCGGCTCCGCCCAGGTCGTGATGGAATGGCAGGGCAGCCGGGCAGTGGTTTCGGGCGACTACAAGCGCGGCGCGGACCCGACCTGCGCCGCCTTCGAGCCGCAGCGCTGCGATCTCTTTATCACCGAGGCGACCTTCGGCTTCCCCGTCTTCCGCCATCCGGCGCCGGGCCACGAGATCGCCAAGCTCCTGAAAAGCGTCGCGCTCTTCCCCGAGCGCACGCATGTCATCGGCGCCTATGCCCTTGGCAAGGCGCAGCGGATGATCGCGCTGCTGCGCCAGGCGGGATGGGAGAAGCCGATCTTCCTGCATGGCGCCATCGCCCCGCTCTGTGCCCTCTACGAAGCGCATGGCGTGCGGCTCGGGCCGCTGGAAGCCGCGACCGGCGCGGCGCGCGAGCGGCTCACTGGCGCCATCGTGATCGCGCCGCCGGCGGCCGCCGCCGATCGCTGGCTGCGCCGCATGACGGACCCGGTGATCGCCCGCGCCTCGGGCTGGATGCGGGTGCGCCAGCGGGCAAAGATGGCGGGGGTGGAACTGCCGCTCATCATCAGCGACCATGCCGATTGGGACGATCTCCTCGCCACCATCGCCGAGACCGGCGCGCCCGAAGTCTGGGTGACGCATGGGGCGGAGGAGCCGCTGATCCACGCGCTCGGCCTGCGGCAGATCCGCGCCCGCGCGCTCCGCCTCATCGGCTATGAGGATGAAGAGGGGGAGAGCGCGGCATGAAGCCCTTCGCCGCCTTGCTGGAGCGGCTGGTCTTCACCCCCGGGCGGCTCGCCAAGATCGCCCTGCTGCGGGATTATTTTGTGACCGTGCCGGACCCCGATCGCGGTTGGGCACTGGCCGCGATCGCCGGGGATCTCCGCTTCACCGCCGCCAAGCCGGCGATGATCCGCGAGCTTGCGGCGAGCCGCACGGACCCGACGCTCTTCGCCTGGTCCTACGACTATGTGGGCGATCTGGCCGAGACGGTCGCGCTGCTCTGGCCGGAAGCGCCGGGCGAGGGGGAGGGGGCCGCGCCGACGCCGCGGCTTTCCGAGGTTGTCGAAACCCTCTCCGCCACGCCGAAGGCGGCCTTGCCGCCGATCCTCGAAGCCTGGCTTGGCCGCAGCGATGCCTCCGAGCGGCTGGCGCTGCTCAAGCTCATCACCGGCGGCCTGCGCGTCGGCGCTTCCGCCCGCCTCGCCAAGATCGCCCTCGGCGAATGGGCGGGCAAGGAGGTGGATGAGATCGAGGAGGTGTGGCACGGCCTGGCGCCGCCCTATACTGGCCTGTTTGATTGGCTGGAGGGCCGCAGCCCGCGGCCAGAGGCTGCGGGCGCGCCGGTCTTTCGCCCGCCGATGCTGGCGCATCCGCTGGAGGAGGCGGACCGCGCGGCGATCGACTGGCAGGCCTATCGCGCGGAATGGAAGTGGGACGGCATTCGCGTGCAGCTGGTGGGCGCGCCCGGCGGCGCGCGGCTCTACACCCGCACGGCCGAGGACATCTCCCACGCCTTCCCCGAAATCACCCAGGCGATCGATTTCCTCGGCGTGCTCGACGGGGAATTGCTGGTGATGCGGGATGGCGCCGTCGCTCCCTTCGCGGATCTCCAGCAGCGGCTCAACCGCCGCGCGCCGAGCGCCAAGATGCTCAAGGATTTCCCGGCCGGCGTGCGGCTATACGACATTCTCTTCGAGGCTGCGGAGGATCTGCGCGCGCTGCCTTTCGATCTCCGCCGGGCGCGGCTGGAAAGCTGGTTCGCGGCGCATCGGCCGGCCGGCATGGATCTTTCGCCGCTGGTTCCCTTCGAGACCGCCGAGGCGCTGGCGACGCTCCGCCTCGGCGCGCGGGCGGCCGGGATCGAGGGGCTGATGCTCAAGCGCGGCGACAGCCCCTATCTCGCCGGCCGGCCCAAGGGGCCCTGGTGGAAATGGAAACGCGCCCCGCTCACCCTCGATGCCGTGCTGATGTATGCCCAGCGCGGCCATGGCCGCCGCTCCGGCCTCTATTCGGACTATACCTTCGGCGTCTGGCGCGGCGAGGGGGAGGCGGCGGAACTCGTGCCGATCGGCAAGGCCTATTCAGGGATCACCGACCAGGAACTGGCCTTTCTCGACCGCTGGGTCCGCAACCATACGACCGCGCGCTTCGGCCCGGTGCGCGAGGTCGAGAAGCGTCTGGTGCTGGAAATAGCTTTCGATGCCGCGCAGCGATCCTCCCGCCACAAGGCGGGCGTGGCGCTGCGCTTTCCCCGCATCAGCCGTATCCGCACGGATAAGCCGGCAGCGGAGGCGGACCGGCTGGACACCATGCTGGCGCTTTCGGCGGCGGTGGCGGAAGGGGCGATCCCGTGACATCCCCGTGACCTTGGGATGCGCGGCCGGGGGGCGGCGGCCGAGGCGCCCTCTCGGCGCTTGCCCTCCTTTGCGCCGCCAGCCTAAGCTCTCGTACAAGACCAAGGAGAGGAAGCCCATGCGTTCCGTGCCGCATCTTGCCGCCGTTGCCAGCCTGATCGCGGTGGGCGCCGCTTCCTCGCTCGCCGGTGCATCGCCGGCGCATGCGGCCAATTTCCCGCCGCAGGTGCCGATGTGCGCTTCCTGCCACGGCCAGGGCGGCATTTCCTCCTCGCCGAACTTTCCCAACCTTGCCGGGCAGAAGGAGGGCTACCTCGTCAATGCCCTCGAAGCCTATAAGAACGGCACCCGCCATGGCAGCACCGCAGGGCTCATGATCGGCATTGCCGGCCAGCTCAGCGATGCCGATATCAAGGCGCTCGCCGCCTATTATGCCGGGCTGAAAGCCAACTAGAGGGTGCTTTCCTGAAGCCGCACCATGAAGGGCAGGGATGATGCCCGTCATCCCTTACTATGCCTGCATGGTGGCGGCGGAAGCGGCCTTCCATCTTCCCGTGAAAGCCTTGCCGGCGATCCAGAAGGTCGAAGGCGGGTGGATCGGCGCGGTGCGCCCCAACGCCAACGGCACGCATGATCTCGGGCTCATGCAGGTCAATACCATCTGGATCGGGCCGCTCGCCCAGGCCACGGGCCTTGCTCCTTCGACCGTGGTGACGCGCCTCATCATGGACCCGTGCTTCAACATCATCGCCGCGGCCGACATCCTGCACCTCTATGTGGTGGAGGAGCATGGCAACATCTGGCAGGCAATCGGCGATTACCACTCCCATTCGACCTGGCTGAGCACCGGCTACAAGCTCCGGGTGGAGGCAGAGGCGGAAGCGCTGACCTTGCCGAAGGCGCGCCTGCCGCGGCGCCGCGCCAAGGAAAGCGCGCAAGCCGAACGGAAGCTCCCTGCGCCGGCGGCGGTGCTAGGCGGCGGATAGGCTCCGTCGGGCGCATCCAACGCCGAAGCCCGCCGGACGCTCGGTCTGGCAGGGGTGGGGAGCGCCTCTCCCCTTGATTGGCGCCGGAATTCTTCGCAAACATGCCCCGATTAACGGAGCTAAATGATGCCGCGCGTCACAGCCACCCACCCCCATTGGACGGATGATCTCTTATTGTCAGATGAAAGTGATGCTGTGCATCACAGCAACGGGGAGCGCGCCGGCCGATACGAGCGAGACGGCACGACGCTGCGCGTGTTTTGGGACCGCTATCCAGCAGAGACATTCATTGATATCGGGGGCGTATACGCGCAGAACACGCTGATTGAAGGCGCGCCGTCGCTGGAAGATCTACGCATCTTACAGGCGCACGGGATGCCGGTTAAACCGACCCGAGTATCAGTCATGATTCCTGGGATCTGCTACGAGGTGTCTCTGCGCCTCGATGACAGCGATGTGGCGGCGTTCCGACAGGTCTTTTCCGTGCGGGAATACGATGCGGCAAGCCTGCCCGACCATGCGGACTACATTGTGGATCTTGGAGCGAATATCGGACTCGCGAGTGTGTTTTTCGGCACGCGCTACCCTCAGGCGCGCTTAGTCGCGGTCGAACCAGATGGCGGCAACTTCGCGCTACTGCAAGCCAACATCAGGGCGCTCGGGACCAGGGCCGCCGCCGTTCGTGCGGCGATCTGGAAGGAGAACGGCGAGATCAATCTGAAGACGCGGGAGCCTGACGGCGCTCGTCTCCACTCCTGGGGCATTCAAGTCACCGAAGAGCACTCTGAAAGCTCCGAGAGCGTGCGAGCAGTGCAACTCGACTCCCTCATGGCGGAGAGTGCTCTGCCGATGATCGACATCCTGAAAGTGGATATCGAGGGAGCGGAACTCGAACTGTTCACGAGCAAACCGCAGCGTTGGCTTCCGCGCGTGCGCTACCTCCTGATCGAGACCCACGATCGCTTCCGCCCAGGCAGCAATGCGGCGGTGACCCATGCTCTCGCGACAGATTTCGACGAACTCGACCCGATCGGCGAGAGCAGAATCTTCCGGCGAAAAACGTGAGGCCGAGCCGGGGCCGCCAGCCCACTACTTGAACCCAATGAATTTAACATAATCTTCCTTCTGCGATGTTTGGCAGGGCGGGTCCGGGTCGCTCTCAAACTCCTCGCAGCCTGGCTGGACAATGCCAGCCCCGACGCCACATCCTGCCGTAACTGCCGCGCTCCCATCGCCGAGGAACTCCGCCCCATGCCCCAGCCCCGAAGACGCCGGCGCATTGGCCGTGCCGCGACGATTGCCGCCGGCCTCGCCTTGCCTGCCGTGCTGCTGGCCGGCTGCGTCGGGCCGCTGCGCCAGCACCCGATCGGCAATCCGCATGTGCCGCAGCCGCTCAAAAGCGTGGATCTCAGCCGCTACCTCGGCCGGTGGTATGAAATCGCCCGCTACGAGCAGGTCTTCGAGAAGGATTGCGAGGCGGCGACGGCGACCTACAGCCTCCTCCCCTCCGGGCGCATCGCCATCGTCAATGCCTGCGAGGGGCCGGATGGGCGGCCGCGAGTGGCGCGGGCGCGCGCCTATGTGGTGCCCGGCAGCGGCAATGCCAAGCTCAAGGTCAGCTTCTTCTGGCCGCTCTATATCGGCAATTACTGGATCATGGACCATGCCGACGATTACGCCTGGGCGATCGTGGGCGATCCTTCCGGCCGCTATCTCTGGCTGCTCGACCGGAGGGCGGTGCCGACGGCGGCCGAGGTCGAGGCGCTCTACGCGCGGGCCAGGGCGCTCGGCTACGACACCGCGATGCTCCGCCGCACCCGCCAGCCCTGACGCGGCGCGGCGCGGCACGCCCAGGGCGCCTCAGGGGGCGAGATAGACCTCGACCGGCCGGCGGCAGGCCGCCATCATCTTCTGGCAGGGCACGCTTTCGCAATCATCGGTGATGATGCCGCCATACTGCGTCTGATGCGCCATCACCGCCTGCTGCTTGAGGTCCGCCTGCTCGGGAATGTCGAGCAGCCAGCCCGCCGGGGCCGCGGCTTCCACCGCGATCTCGTCATCGAGGGACCAGCTGTCGAGCGGATAATAGAGCAGATCGAGCCCGGCGCGCAGCGCAACATGCTCCGCCAGCATCGCGGTTGCCTCATGATCAGCATGGCCGTCCGCCGGCCAGGGCGCGATGACGAGGTTGCAGCCATGGGTCTCGCAAATGCCGGCGAGGCGCCGCGCGGCGAGCTGGAAGACCGGCCCGGCGATCGGCAGATCCTCGCAATCCTCATGGCCGAGGAACCAGGTATGGCCGGCAGGCAGGCCGAGCAGACGTAGCGAGCGGCGGCTCTCCTCCTCCCGCATCTGGCGCAGCCGCTCCGGCGGAAACTCCTTGGAATTCGGGTGCGAATGGCTGCCATCGGTCATGATGACGACTTCGGGAATAACCCCGGCCGCCGTGCATTGCGCGATGAGGCCGCCGCAGGCCAGCACCCCATCGCTCGGATGCGGCGCCAGGATCACCGGCAGCCGGCCTTGCAGAAGGCCATCCAGCCCGACATGGGGCAGTTCATTCCACGCTTTGCGTAACGCACCCATCCGCAGCATGTGATCCGCTGGCTCCCCTCTCCCTGCGGCCGGCACCGAAGCTTGAGCCCGACCACCCGCGAGGCGAGGCTAGCATGGATTGGCCAGCGCCGTCATGCGTGCCCGAGATGGCGGAAACGGCGCCAGGCGCATCAGGGCCCGGATCTGCCGACGCTTGCCGCGCGCTTAGCGAAACTGCGGCGGATGCTGCCAGAGATCGGCCACCTCGCCGGCCACCGCCTCCGCCCCGCGCCGCAGGAAGCGCAAAAGCCCGCCCCGCCGCCGCGGCCGCAGCCAGAGGCCGCGCAGCTTGGCGCCGCCCCATTCGCGCAGCAGCCCATCCACATCGCCGAGGCGATCGACCAGCCCGGCCTCCTCAGCGCGCGAGCCGATCATATAGCTGCCGTCGAACAGCATCTCCTCGGGCAGGGTGAGTTTCGCTCCCCGCCTCTGCCGCACCCAGGCCTTGAAATGGCCGTGCAGATCGTCGAGCAAGCCTTGCAGGAAGGCAACGTCATCGGGGTTTTCCGGGCTGAACGGATCAAGCCGCGCCTTGTTGCGCCCGGCGGTGTGCAGCCTGCGGTCGATATCCAGCCGCTCGATGAGGCGATGGACGCCGAAGCCGCCGCCGACGACGCCGATCGAGCCCACGATGCTCATCGGATTGGCGTGGATCTCATCCGCCGCGCAGGCGATCCAATAGCCGCCCGAAGCGCCGACATCGCCGATGACGGCGACGACCCGCACCCCGCTCTCCTCCGCCCGGCGGCGGATGAACTGGGCGATGAGATCGGATTGCACGGGCGAGCCGCCCGGGCTTTCGATCGCCAGGATGAGGCGCTTGCCGGCGGCGCGGCCAAGGGTGAAGCCACGCTCCAGCAGCGGCCCGACCGCCTGCAGATTAAGCGCGCCCGGCCGCCCGGCGATGATGCCGCGCAGTTCGACGATCGGCACGGGCTTCGCCCGCCAGAAGAAGAGACCCACGCTGCTAAACTCCTGCCACGGTCATGTGGCTGATGTCGGCGATCCGCCGGCCGCCGCCGCCGCCGCCGCAGCCTCCGGCCGCGGCGGCCGCTCCACCCGCACATCCAGCGGATGCTGAAGCGCGAGCACATTGCCGCTCGGCATGAGGTGGAAGCCCTTCTCCTGAAAGGCCAGCTTGATGCGGCGGTTGAGTTCGCGCTGGATCGGCCAGCGCATCGTATCGGTGCAGGAGACGCGGCCCATCACGGTCGCGACCCGGCCATCGATATCATTGACGCCCCACAGCCCGAAATCGCCGAGGAAACCGGCCGCATAGGCTTCCTCGGTGCGCATCTGCGCCACGAGATCGACGAGCAGCTGGCCGGCGGCGTCGGTATCCTCCTCGTAGGAGATGGCGACCGAGACGGTGACATTGCCCTGCCCGCGATTGGTGTTGGTGACGGTGGTGACGGAGCTGAAGGGGATGATATGCACCGCGCCATCGCCATCCCGAAGGCGGAGGGTGCGGATGGACAGCTGCTCCACCGCGCCCGAGACGCCGGCGACCGTCACCCAATCCCCGACCTGCATGGCGTTTTCGAGCAGCAGGAACATGCCGTTGATGAAATCCTGCACCAGCTTCTGCGAGCCGAAGCCGAGGGCCACGCCGAAGATGCTGGCGCCCGCGAGCAAAGGCCCGATATTGACGCCGATCTCGCTCAGCACCGTCAGCATGAAGACGACGAGGAGCGCGATGAGCAGCGCATTGCGGAAGAGCGGCACCACCGTGCGCAGCCGCGCCGCGCGCATGACGGCACCCTGGCTCGTCAGCCCGTCGATATAGGTTTGCAGAACGAAGTTCAGCGTTTCCCAGATGACGATGGCGAAGACGAGGGTGAAGGCGATCGTCATCACCGAACTCATCAGCCGGCCGCCGAGATGGCTATCGGCGAACCAGTTGAAGATCGGCAGCCCCCAGATCTGCATCAGCCCGAGGAAGGCGAAGATGAACAGGATGACGTTGAACACATGGTGCAGCGGCTTGTGGTAGCGGGCCGCGCGGGCGGCGATCAGCGCCCGCCGGTCGTCCGAATCCGTATGCCGCAGGGTGAAGGCTTTTTCCAACGCCCCGAGCAAGACGATGTGCAGCACACGGAAGAGGATGAGATAGCCGAGGGTGGACAGGATGAGCCGCGTCGGATGCGCGACGCGGTTGGTGACTTCGTTGGCGAAGAGGAACCAGCCGAGCACGATGATGATGATCGCCTGCCAATGCCAGACAAGAGCGAGCCGTGCCTTGAGGCGCTGCCAGGTGGTGGGATTGGGCCCGAGATCGCCGTGCATCCAGGCCGCCACCTGCCGCCGCCGGGTGATCACCATCCAGATCAGCATGCCGTGGATGACGAGGCTGAACAGACGTTCGATTGCGTTCTCGAGCGTCCATGTCATCCCCGCGACATTGCCGATCTGCACGATCGCGAAGCCGATCAGCACGACGATGGCGATGCGGCGACTCCAGCAGGCGAGGAAGCCGGCGGCATCGTTGGAGAGGTGCAGCAGCCGCAGCTTCGGCACCGGCGCGCAGAAAGTGCCGCGCGCGAGCACCAGCAACAGCCGGCAGAGGATATAGGCGTTGACGATGGCGCTGATCATGAGGCGGACGAAGAGATCCCCGACCAGCGGGCTCGCCAGCAGCAGATTGGTGACGACGAGGAAAGCGAGGATCGGCACCGCATCCACCACCATCGCGGCGAGGATGAAGGGCAGCCGGCGGAGCAGCGGCCAGCCGCTATGGAAGGGGCGCGGCGGGCGCATGGCCTCGGGCGGAGGAAGCTCGGGAAGGTCCGCCGCCGCCTCGGCCGCCGCCTCCGCCCGTTCCTCCTCATGCCCGCGCGCGGCCAGCGCCTCCGCCTCACGCGCCGTCGGCAGCAGGGCCGGCGCTTCGGCCGCGGACATGCTTTCCGCCTCGGTCCCTTCCGCGCCTTCGGCCTCGGCGACATCGGCGGCATGCTCCACCGCCTGCTGCACCGCCTCGCGCGATTGCGCGATCTCGGAATGCGCGGCGCGTTCGGCGCTGCTCGATTCCCGGCCAAGGCGGTGGTAGAGCGGGCGCGTCAGCCGCCGCACCGCATAATCGCTGAGCAGGCCGAGGCCGAGCACGAGGGCAAGCCGCCAGAGCGCGCTCAGGATGACCGAGAGGGTAGCGCGGTTTTCCGGGAGGCCGCTCAGCCAGTTGCCGAACTCGCGATAGTCGAAAACCTTGGTGCCGGTCTGCGCGACATTGACCGCGACATCCTGCAAGACCTTGTCTGCCTGGCTCAGCAGATCGGCGCCGAGGCTGTTCGGCTGCAGCGCCACCTTCTTGCTGGCGGCGGCTGCCGGGGTCGCGGCGGCGGGGGCCGCCGCCGCCGCCGCTGCCGTATGCGGGGCCGCGGCAGCGGCGAGCGGCAGCGCCTTTTCGAGGTTGGAGAGGGTGGTGATGAATTGCCCCCGCCGTGCCGGATCCTGCAGCACGGAGAGCAGTTGGTGCGCCTCACTCGCCGTCAGCCCCGCGGCGGCGGCGGCGGCCTGGCCGGGCGCCCCGGGCACGGCACCGGCAGCCGCCTGCGGCGCCGCGGCGCGCGCCGCCCCGCTCATCAGAGCGAGCCAGAGGCCGAAGCAGAGGCAGAGCGGCAGGAGGAAGGAAGGATGGGCGCGGAAGGCGGCACGGGATCGCATGCACTCCCGCAATCACGCGCGGTCCTGCCTTGTCAATGTCCGAGGCATGACGAAGCTGTGTGGCCTCGGCTCAGAAACCAAGGGCGAGCCCATCCTTCCGCGGCTCCGACCCGGCGATGAGGGTGCCGGCGGCGGGATCGATCCAGATCGCCTGGCCGCCGCCGATCGGCGCATCGCTGACCTCGAGCTGATGGCCGCGGGCGCGGAGGCCTTCGCGGCTCGCCTCCGGCAGCGTCGCCTCGGCCGAGACGATCTGCGAGCCCGGTTCGGGGAAGACGCGCGGCAGATCGAGCGCTGCCTGCGGGTTGAGGCCGAAATCCACGATCTTGGAGACGAGATGCGCCTGGCCCATGGCCTGGTAGTGGCCGCCCATGACGCCGAAGCTCATGCGCAGTTGCTCCCCCTCCGTCATCATGCCGGGGATGATGGTGTGCATCGGCTGGCGGCCGGGCGCGAGGGTATTGGGATGCCCTTCCGCCAGCGTGAAGCTCATGCCGCGGTTATGCAGCAGGACGCCGCTTTCCGGCGCCACGATGCCGCTGCCGAAGGTGTCGAAGATCGAATTGATCAGGCTGACGACGTTGCGGGCGCGGTCCACCACGGTGAGATAGACCGTATCCCGATGCTCGGGCCCGGCGAAGGACGGCAGATCGGGCGCGCGGGCGGCGGGGTCGATCCGTGCGGCAAGCTCGGCCGCGAAGCCCGGCGAGAGGATATGGCGGCCGCTGGCGGGCGAGCCTTCGGCGAGGATCGCGCCGCGCACCGCATAGGCGAGGCGCGCGGCCTCGATTTCGAGATGCAGCCGCGCCGGATCGAGCGGATCGCCGCCGGCCGGGAAATGCGCGAGGATATTGAGAATGAGGAGCGCGATGATGCCTTGGCCCGGGGGCGGGCATTCATGCACCCGATACTGGCGGAAGCGGCTTTCGATCGGCGTCACGCTCTCGCCCCGTGCGGCGGCGAAATCCAGCTCGGTATGCCGGCCGCCTTGCGCCCTGAGGACGGAGACGATTTCCGC
Organism: Acidisoma sp. C75; assembly: GCF_054665095.1. NCBI lineage: Bacteria > Pseudomonadati > Pseudomonadota > Alphaproteobacteria > Acetobacterales > Acidocellaceae > Acidisoma > Acidisoma sp. C75. The sequence continues at coordinate 53,931 of NZ_BAAFHD010000011.1, read as the reverse complement.
CGCCACGCGCCCCTCGTAGAAGGCGGCGCGCCCCTCGGCGGCGATCGCCTTGAGCGTGCGGGCGAGCGCCGGCAGCCGCAGGATCTCGCCCGCCGCCGGCGGCCGGCCCTGCGGCAGGTAGATCGCCGCGGTCTCCGGCCGGGCGCCGAGAAGTGCTGCCTTCTCCGCCCAATCGCGCGCCACCCGCGGGGTGATCGCGAAGCCATCCTCAGCACGAGCGATCGCCGGGGCGAGCACGGTCTTGAGCGGCAGGCTGCCATGCGCGGCGAGGAGGCGGACCCAGGCATCGACCGCGCCCGGCACGGTGACCGCGTGGGGCGAGCCCGCCGGGATCGCGCCGAGGCCGGCGGCGCGGAGCGCCGCGGCCTCCGTCGCGGCCGGGGCGCGGCCGGCGCCGTTGAAGGCGCGCACCGCCGCCCCGCCGCCCGGGGCATAGAGGGCGAAGCAATCGCCGCCGATGCCGGTCATCCCCGGTTCGACCACGCATTGCACGGCGCAGGCGGCGATCGCCGCATCCATGGCATTGCCGCCCTGGCGGAGGATCTCGATGGCGGCGAGCGTCGCTTGCGGATGCGATGTCGCCGCCATGCCATGGATGCCGAGGGCGACGGAGCGGCCCGGCCGCTGAAAATCCCGCTCCAAGGAAAACCGCATGCCTCGCCCCTTCCGCTCCAGCCTGGTCCTCGGCCGAGCTTACTGGCCGGCGGCGAGGAAGGGAAAGAGCGCGCGGCGCGCTTCCTCGTCGGTCTCGGTCTTGAAGGCGTGACGCTCCTTCAGCGCCTCGGCGCGGGCTGCCGCCGGACGGGCGCTCACCCGGTCGAGAAACTGCTTCACGTTAGGAAGATAATCCCAAGAGTCCGGCCCCAGCACATAGGGCACCATCCGCGCCCAGCCCCACAGCGCCATATCGACGATGGTGTAGGTGTCGCCCACTAGGAACTCTTTCCCATCGAGCCGGGCATCGACGATCCCCCAATGGCGCTTCGCCTCGAACACGTAGCGCTGCAGCGGATAGTCCTTCGGCTCGGGCGCGGCATGGCGGAAATGCACGCACTGGCCGGAATAAGGCCCGATCCCGGTCGCCACGAACATCAGCCAGGAGAGCATGGCGCCGCGATCCGCAGGCGCACTGAGGAAGCGGCCGGTCTTTTCGCCGAGGTAGAGGAGGATCGCGTTGCTATCGAAGACCACCTGCCCGTCATCCTCGATCACCGGCACCTTGTGATTGGGGTTGAGCGCGTCATAGGCCGCGCTGTGCTGATCCCCCTTGCGGGTGTCGATCGGTACCGGCTCGTAGGCGAGCCCCGTCTCTTCGAGGAAAAGCGCCACCTTCATCGGGTTCGGCGCCATGTTGTAATAGAATTTCAGCATCGGCAGTCTCCGGTTAAAGGGCGGGCGCGCCCATCTGAACGCGCCCCGTCGGCAGGCGACGCGCGCCGCAGGCCTCGGCGGCGGGACGGCTACAAATTCCCGTGTGGCCTTGACGCGCGGCGGTTCTCGGCAAAGCCTCTCCGCCCATGAGCGAACCTGACACGACGACCCTCGGCCGGCAATTGCACGAGCAGTTGCTGACCATCGACAGCCATATCGACATTCCCTGGCCGCCGGGCCCCAGCCCCTTCGAGGATGGCCCCCGCCGCGTGGACCTGCCGAAGATGCGGCGGGGCGGCCTCGGCGCGGGGTGTTTCGCCGCCTATATCCCGCAAGGCCGGTGCGATCCGGCGGGCTTCGCCGAAGCGCAGGAGCGCGCGCTCGCCATGCTGCGGGCGATCCATGAGATGGGCGAAGCGCGGGCCGAGGCGCAGGGCCTCGCCGGGCGCATCGCGAGCACGGTCGCCGATATCGAGCGCGCGCGGCTGGAAGGTGCGCCCGCGATCATCCCCGCGGTCGAGAACGGCCATGCGATGGGGCTCGACATGGGCAGGCTCGACGCCTTCCGCGACCTCGGCGCGCGCTACATGACGCTGACCCATAACGGCCACAACGCGCTGGCCGATTCCTCGGTGCCGCGGCGCGATCTCGGCGATCCGGCGGCGCGCCATGGCGGGCTTTCCGAACTGGGCCGTGCGACGATCGCGCGGATGAACCGGCTCGGCATGCTCGTCGATGTCTCGCACGCCTCGAAGGAGGCGATGATGCAGGCGGCGCGGCTTTCCGAAACGCCGGTGATCGCCACCCACTCCTCGGTCCGCGCGCTCTGCGATCATCCCCGCAACCTCGATGACGAGCAGCTCGATGCCCTGGCGGCCTCAGGCGGGGTGGTGCAGATTACCCTCGTCTCCTTCTTCCTGCGGGCCGGCAAGAAGGAGAGCGAGGTGACGCTCGCCGATTATGTCGATCACATTGACTATGCGGCGCGGCGCGTGGGGGTTGCCCATGTCGGCATCGGTACCGATTTCGATGGCGGCGGCGGTGTCAGCGGCTGGCGGGACGCGAGCGAGAACCCGGCGTTGACGGCCGAGCTTCATCGACGCGGCTACGACCGCGCGGCGATCGCCGCGCTCTGGGGCGGGAATTTCCTGCGGCTCCTGCGGCAGGCTGAGGAGGCGCAAGCATGAGGACAGTCCCGATGCCGGGCGGCGGCGTAATGCCGGCCCTCGGGCTCGGCACCTGGCGCATGGGCGAGGATCGGCGCCTGGCAGCGGCCGAGGTGCGCGTTATCCAGGAAGCGCTGGAGCGCGGCATTTCCTTGATCGACACAGCGGAGATCTACGGCGATGGCGGGGCCGAGCAGATTGTCGGCGAGGCGCTGCGCGACCGCCGGCGGGAGGAGGCCTTCCTCGTCAGCAAGGTCGCGCCGAGCCATGCGAGCTATGAGGGAACGCTGCGGGCCTGCGCGGGCAGCCTCAAGCGCCTTGGCGTCGATTACCTCGATCTCTACCTCCTGCATTGGCGCGGCAGCATTCCCTTGAGCGAGACGCTGCGCGGCTTCGAGGCGCTCAAGACCGAGGGCAAAATCCGTGCCTGGGGCGTCTCGAACTTCGACGTGGCGGATATGGAAGATATGCCGGCCCCGGCGCAATGCGCGGCCAATCAGGTTCTGTATAACCCGCAAAGCCGCGGGATCGAATTCGATCTCCTGCCTTACGCGCAGGAGCGTTTCGTTCCCGTCATGGCCTATACCCCGTTCGGGCAGGGCGGCCGGGTGCTCAGCCATCCGGTGATCGAAACGATAGCCGCGCGGCACGGAGCCACGCCGGGCCAGGTGGTCCTCGCCTGGGGGCTGCGCCATCCGGGCGTGGTCTCCATTCCCAAAACCGCACGCATCGAGCGTGTGCAGGAAAATCTCGGCGCGCTGTCGCTCCGCCTCACGCCCGAGGATCTGGCGGATATCGACCGCGCCTTTCCGCCGCCCCGGCGCAAGCGCGGGCTGGAAATGATCTGAAGGATGCAAAACCAATGAGCCTCCCCACCCGCAGACTTGGCCGCCAGGGGCTGACCGTTTCAGCGGTCGGCTTCGGCTGCATGGGCCTCAGCCAATCCTACGAGCCGGCGGTTGAATCCGAATCGATCGCGACGCTGCACCGCGCGGTGGAGCTTGGCTGCACCTTCCTCGACACGGCCGAGGTTTATGGCCCCTTCGCCAATGAGGAGTTGCTCGGCCGCGCGCTGATCGGCAAGCGCGCGCAGGTGACGATCGCGACCAAGTTCGGTTTTCGTATCGAGGATGGCAAGATCGCCGGCGTCGATAGCCGGCCCGCGCATATCCGCGCCGTCGTCGATCAATCCCTGCAACGGCTGAGGACCGACCATATCGACCTGCTCTACCAGCACCGGGTGGACCCGAGCGTGCCGATCGAGGAGGTGGCGGGCACGGTCGGCGATCTCGTGGCCGCCGGCAAGGTGCGCTTCTTCGGCCTTTCGGAAGCGGGTGTCGGCACCATCCGCCGTGCCCATGCCACCCATCCGGTGAGCGCGCTGCAAAGCGAGTATTCGCTTTGGGAGCGCAATCTTGAGGCTGAGGTGATCCCGCTGCTGCGCGAACTCGGCATCGGGCTCGTGCCCTTCTCGCCGCTCGGGCGCGGCTTCCTGACGGGCGCGGTGAAGCGGGCGGAGGATTATCCGGAGAGCGACTATCGCCGCACCGATCCGCGCTACCAGGGGGCCAATTTCGACGCCAACATGGCCGCGGCCCAGGCGGTCCGCGAGATCGCGACGGCACGGGGAGCGACGGCGGCGCAGATCGCCCTCGCCTGGATCCTCGCCAAGGGCGAGGATTTTGTTCCTATACCTGGCACCCGCCGCGCCGCCAATCTGGAAGCGAACATCGCCGCCGTGCAGCTCACCCTCAGCGCCACGGAGATCGCCAGCCTGGAAGAAGCGCTTGCGCCGGGCAAGGTTTCTGGACCGCGCTATACCGAGCGGATGATGGCCCTGATCGACCGCTGACCCAGCTAGTCATAAGAAAGGATTCCTAGTTATGCCGAGCGATAAGAATTCTGTCTGGTTCATCACCGGCTGCTCCACCGGCTTCGGCCGCGATCTCGTGACCTTGCTGCTGCGCCAGGGCTATTCGGTCGTCGCCACCGCGCGCGACGTGACGAAGATCACCGGCCTGGTGGACGGGCATGAGGATCGGGCCCTCGCCCTCGCCCTCGATGTGACCGACCAGGATGCGATCCGCCATGCGGTGAAGCAGGCGGAGGAGAAGTTCGGGCAGATCGACGTGCTCGTGAACAATGCCGGCTATGGCTACTTCGCCGGCATCGAGGAAGGCGAAGACCCTGCCGTCCGCCAGATGTTCGACACCAACGTCTTCGGCCTCGTCGATATGACCAAGGCGGTGCTGCCCGGCATGCGCGCGCGCCATGCCGGCTTCATCGTCAACCTCTCCTCGATCGCCGGGCTGCGCGCCTTCCCGGGCAGCGGCTACTACTCGGCGAGCAAGCATGCGGTGGAGGCGATTTCGGAATCCCTGTCCCAGGAAGGGGCGCCTCTTGGGATTAAAGTCCTGCTGGTGGAGCCCGGCCCCTTCCGCACGGATTTCGCCGGCCGCTCGCTCGTGCGCTCCAAGACGGTGATCGCCGATTACGACAGCACGGTGCATGCCCGGCTGCGCATGATGCAGGGCTATAGCGGCACCCAGAAGGGCGACCCGGTGCGCGCCGCGCAGGCGATCATCGATGTCGTCGCCTCCCCCAACCCGCCGCTGCGCCTCGTGCTCGGCCAGATGGCGCTCGATGGCGCGCGGCAGAAGCTCGACATGCTCAAGAGCGATTTCGATGCCTGGGAGGAAACGACGCTCGGCGCCGATTTCCCCGATGGCGAATAAGCAAGGCGGAACCTGTTCGATGAAGCAGCGTAAACTCGGCGCGCACGGCCCGCTCGTCAGCGAGATCGGCCTCGGCTGCATGGGCATGTCCGCCTTCTACGGCGGGCGGGATGAGACGGAATCGATCGCGACGCTGCAGCGCGCGGTGGAACTCGGCGTCACCTTCTTCGATACCGCCGATATGTACGGCCTCGGCGCGAACGAAACCCTGGTCGGCCGCGTCCTCGGCCCGGTGCGCGAGCACGTGGTGATCGCGACGAAATTCGGCAACACCTGGGATGCCGAGGGCAAGCGCGGCCCGGTGCGGGGGGATGCGGCCTATGTGCGCGCCGCCTGCGAGGCGAGCCTCAAGCGGCTCGGCCTCGACGTGATCGACCTCTACTATCAGCATCGCGTCGATCCGCGCGTGCCGATCGAGGAGACGGTGGGCGCGATGGCCGATCTCGTCCAGGCCGGGAAGGTTCGCTATCTCGGCCTTTCCGAGGCGGGGCCGGAGACCATCCGCCGCGCCCATGCGGTGCATCCGATCGCGGCGCTGCAGACCGAATATTCGCTCTGGAGCCGCGAGCCGGAAGCCGAGATCCTGAAGGTGACCCGCGCGCTCGGCATCGCCTTCGTGCCCTATAGCCCGCTCGGCCGCGGCTTCCTCACCGGCCAGATCAAGAGCCCGGCCGATCTCGAAGCGGATGACTGGCGGCGGAACATGCCGCGCTTCCAGGGGGAGAATTTCCAGAAGAACGTGGATCTCGCCGGCAAGATCCAGGATTTCGCGCGCGCCCGGGGCTGCACGCCGGGTCAGCTCGCGCTCGCCTGGGTGCTGGCACAGGGCGAGGACATTATTCCTATACCTGGCACCAAGCGCCGCGCCTATCTGGAGGAGAATCTCGGCGCCGCCGCGATCACGCTGACGGCCGAGGAGCGCGCCGAGATCGACCGCATCCTGCCTGCCGATGCTTTCGCGGGGGATCGTTATCCGGCCGAGGGGATGAAGGCGGTGGGGCTCTGAGCCACCGCCAACAGGCCGCGGGGCCGGCCGCCGCGGGGTCACGGCCCCGCGGCGGCCATCGGGTGCAGGTTCTGGCGCCCGAGGCATTCCGCAACGGGCCTTAGCGCCCTGCCCTCCCTCCCCTATGCTGCGGCCATCTTGCGAGGGGATGGATAGGAATGACGAAGCCCGTGATCGGCCTGGTCTGCGATGTGAGGGCCGATGCCGGCCATGTCGCGCATCTGGTGGTCGAGAAATACATCTATGCCGTGGCGGCCGGCGCCGATGCGCTGCCCATCCTGCTGCCGGGCCAGCTCTCCGATAGCGAAGGCAGGCCCGATCCCCGGGGCATCGACTATGCGGCGATCCTCGCAGTGGTGGACGGCATCTTCCTGCCCGGCAGCCCCTCGAACGTCGCCCCGCCGCTCTATGGCCGACCGCCGGAAGATCAGGTCCAACCGGCCGATCCGCATCGCGATGCGCTCTCGCTCGGCCTCATCCGCGCCGCTTTCGCCGCCGGCGTGCCGATGCTCGGCGTCTGCCGCGGCTGCCAGGAGATGAACGTGGCCTTCGGCGGCACGCTCCACCCGAAACTGCACGAGGTGGCGACCACCCCGCTCGATCATCGCTATGACCATAGCCTGCCGGTGTCCGCGCAATATGCCCCGGCGCATGATGTGCGCCTGGAGCCGGGGGGCCTGTTCTCGACCTGGGTTGAGGGCGCGACGGAATGGCGCGTCAACTCCTTGCACGAGCAAGGGGTGGACCGGCTGGCCGAGGGGCTGGCGGTGGAAGCCCGCGCCCCCGATGGCGTGGTGGAAGCCTTCCGCCACCCGGGCGCGCGGGCCCTCACCCTCGCCGTGCAATGGCACCCGGAATGGCTGTTCGGGCAAGATGCGCTCTCCCGCTCGATCTTCCGTGCCTTCGGCGAAGCTGCCCGCACGCGGCGCGCAGCCAAGGCGGATGCGGGCTTGGCGGCGCTGCGGGCGCGATGAGCGGCGGAGGCGCGCGCGGTGCATCTGCCCGGCGCGCGCGGACTGCCACGGGGCGGGCCAAAGATGACCGATCCCTCCCCTCGCCTGCGGTCAGTCGCCGCAGTTAAGTTTGCATACGACAGTTCGTTGCTATGTGTTAATGGGTTTCCGCTATCTTCCTGCCTTGGATAAGGACAGGGAGGAAAGCAGCATGCGGCAGACAATCGCCCTAGCAGCCATGATGCTCGGCATTGCGCAGCTTGTCCTTCCCCCCGCCGCTCACGCGCAAAGCGCCGCCTCGCCCTGGGAAGGCTCGATCACGGTGCCGGGCCGCGGCTTCTTCCTGGGCTTCGGCTTGGGCGTGGGCGCCACCAATTTCGGGCATCAGAGCCTCTATGCGATCGGCACCTCGCGCAATTACACGAATGGCGCGCTGACCTCGGCCGGCACCGCCGCCGGGCCGGGCTCCGCCGATCTCGGAACAGCCGGCTCCCCGATGCCGGAAGTGCGGCTCGGCTACTACGCGCATTTCTCGAACAGCCCCTGGCTTTGGGGCTTCCGCGTCTCTTACCAGGATCTCCTGGCAGAGCGGAGCGAGAGCAACCTCGGCATCCCGCAGATGGGGGTGAATGTCAGCGTCTCGCCCTATTCGGTCACGCCTTTCACCGGGGTGGCGGTGGTCCAGAGCTATCGCGTGCAGGCCGATAGTCGGCTTGGCGCCATGCCCTTCATCGGGCGTGATATCGGGCGCGGCTTTGTCTATCTCGGCCTCGGCGGCGTGATGACGCATGCGACCACGCAACTCAATGGCCTCGTCGGCTACGCAAATTACAACGGGCAGGACGTCAACGTCTCGGGCGCGCCACAGAACTTCTCAAGCGCAGGCTGGGTGCTCGGGGCTGGCTTCACCATCGGCGGCACCTATTTCGTGACGCATGATTGGTTCCTCGACATCGCCTATAGTTTCGACGAAACGGCGGCCCAGATCGGCCGCTATTTCTCGACCTTCAGCAATAGCGCTTCCAACCCCGGCACCACCACCCAGGGCAATCTCATCGGCCAGAGTTCCGAGCGCATCATCACCAATAGCGTGACCGTCACGGTCAACCGGCGGTTCTGAGGGCGGCGATCCGCGCAAGGATCGTTTCGCGCTCGGCACGGCTTGCCGCCAGCCGCGCCCGGCTGGCGGCGAGGATCTCGGGCCGCGCCTGCTCCGGCGTGCCGGCGGCAAAGGGTGGCGCGGGCGCGTATTCCAGCGCCAATTGCACAAGCTCCGCCTCCTCCTGGCCCATCACTTCGGCAATGATGGCGAGGCCGAAATCGATCCCCGCGGTGACGCCGCCGGCGGTGATCAGATTGCCATCCCGCACGATGCGCGCCGTCTCCGGGATGGCGCCGAAAGCGGCCAGGAAGTCATGCGCGTTCCAATGCGTCGTCGCGCGCCTGCCGGCCAGCAGACCGGCCGCCCCCAGCACCAGCGCGCCGGTGCAGACGGAGGTGACAAAGCGGGCGCGGCCGGCCTTGGCGCGCACGAAGCCGAGCGTTTCCACATCCTCCAACAGGGGATTGATCCCGGCGCCCCCGGGGATGCAGAGCACGTCCACATCCGGCGCCTCGGCGAAGGTGGTATCGGGCTTCAGCCAGAGCCCGGTGGAGGCGCTGAGCGGCTCGGTGGTTTTCCACAGCAGCGAGACCTTCGTGCCGCGCGCCGAGGCGAAAACCTCGTAAGGCCCGGTGAGATCGAGTTGCTGGACATTGGGAAAGCAGAGGATGCCGAAATGCAGGCCCATGGGTCGCTCCGAAACTTGACCGCGACAGCATAGCGACGGAAGCTTTGGCAGGATTGCCAATCATCGCAGGCTTCATGCCAGAACGCTCCCCCCACCGCATCGAAATCCTCGCCTTCGCGCAGGCGAATCTCCTCGATATCAGCGGGCCGGCGCAGGTCTTCGCGACCGCCAATGACCTTTGCCAGGCGGCGGGCAGGCGCCACCCTGCCTATGACACCACGCTCGTCGCGCCCGGCGCGGCAGTGGTGACGAGTGCGGGCCTCACCCTGCAAGCCGCCCCGCTGCCCAAGCCCGATCGGCCGCTCGGCACCCTCGTCGTCGCGGGCGGCGCGGGCGTCGGCCGCTGCCTCCAAGATGCCAGCCTGCTCGGCTGGCTGCGCGCGCGGGCGGCCTGCGCGGAGCGCCTCGCCTCGGTCTGCAGCGGCGCCTTTCTGCTTGCCGAGGCGGGGCTTCTGGATGGCCGCCGCGCGGTGACGCATTGGCAGCGCGGGGCGGAATTCGCCCGCCGCTATCCGGCCGTCCGCCTCGAGCAGGATGCGATCTACGTGCAGGATGGCCACATCTGGACCTCGGCCGGGATCACCGCCGGGATCGACCTCGCCCTCGCGCTGGTGGAGGCCGATCTCGGCCATCCCCTGGCCCTCGCGGTTGCTCGCCATCTGGTGGTCTTCCTCAAACGGCCGGGCGGCCAATCCCAGTTCAGCGCGACGCTCGCCCTGCAATCGGCGGATGCCGCCTTCGCGCCCCTGCATGCCTGGATGAGCGCGCATCTGCGCGAGCGCCTGCCGCTGGAGCGCCTGGCCGCGCAAGCGGGCATGAGCCTGCGCAGCTTCTGCCGGCACTACAAGGCGAGCACTGGGCAGAGCCCGGCCGAGGCGGTCGAGTTGATGCGGGTCGAGCGCGGCCGCCACCTGCTCGAAGCCGGCCAGAGCGTGGCGCGCGCCGCATCCGCCTGCGGCTTCGGCACCAGCGAGACGATGCGCCGCGCCTTCCTCCGCCATATCGGCGTCGGCCCGAGCGACTATCGGGAGCGGTTCCGCGAGCACGCCGAGGCGCTGGCCCACACGCCTGCCCTGGCCGCGCGGGCGTAGCGCCGCCGCGCGCCCCTCTCAATCCATCAAGGCGCGCACCGTCTCCCAGCAGGCGCGGCTCGGCGCCAGGATCAGCCCGCCCTTGGTCTCGCAGGGGGAATAGGGCGAACCGTCGAAACGCGCGGAATAGCCGCCCGCTTCCTGATGGATGAGCCAGCCGGGCGCATGATCCCAGGGCATCATCCGCGCGAAGAGTGCGACATGGGCGAAGCCCTGGGCCAGCAGGCGATATTCATGCGCCGCGTTGCGATAGTCCCAGCTCGTCGCCAGGCGCGGCAAGTGGCCGAGCAGGCGGCTCCGCCCCGGCTCGGCCATGTAGCGCCAGTTGAGCGCGCCCGTCATCCGCTCGATCGGCGCGGGCGGGGCGACCCGCAGATCGAACCGCCGGCCGGAGGGGCTTTCCATCCAGGCGCCGCCACCGCGAATGGCTAAAGCCGCGTCATCGCCGATCGGGTCATGAATGATCGCCGCCACCACCTCGCCCCGGCGGATGGCCGCCAGCATCACGCCAAAGAGCGGCAGGCCGGCCGCGAAATTGGCGGTGCCGTCGATCGGGTCGAGCACGAAGGCGAGATCGGACGCGCCGATCCGGCCGATGAGCCCGGGGTCGGCGGCACTCGCCTCCTCCCCCACCACCAGAGCTTGCGGAAAGCGCGTGCGGATGGCGGCGGTGATGGCGCGCTCGGCCGCCTCGTCCGCATCGGTCACCAGATCCAGCGGCCCCGATTTGGTGCGCACGCCGCAAGTTTCGAACTGGCGGAAGCGCGGCAGGATCTCATCCCGCGCGGCATCCCGCATCATCGCCCAGAGCGCGCGCAGATCCTCTTCGGCAAAGGCGCTCATGCCATATTCTCGAAACGGGCCCGATCGGCGGGCAGCATGCGAACCGTCACGCGGATTTCCTCATTCTCATCCTGGCGGGTGAGCACCTCGCCATGGCGATAGAGCCAGGCGAGCCGCGCCCCGTCGGAAGGCTCCAACCGGAAGGAGGCGATCTCCTTGGCACTCGCCAGCCGCTCATCCACTGCGCGGCGGAGATGGTCGAGCCCTTCGCCGCTCAGGGCAGAGATGGGGATGGCGGAGCCGCCCTCAACCTGCCCCGGCACGGCGGCGACGCCCCCCAGCAGATCGGCCTTGTTGAGCACGTCGATCGTGCGTTTCGGCCAATCGGCATCGAGATTGCCCTCCCGCACCATGGCGGCGAGCACGCCGAGCACATCCGCCTTCTGCGCCGCCGTATCGGGATGGGCGATATCGCGCACATGCAGGATGACATCGGCCTCCGCCACCTCCTCGAGCGTCGCCCGGAAGGCGGCGACGAGTTCGGTCGGCAGGTCGCTGATGAAGCCGACGGTGTCCGAGAGGATCGCGGGCGAGCCGGATGGCAGGGCGATCTCGCGCATCGTCGGGTCGAGCGTCGCGAAAAGTTGATCCTGGGCATGCACGGCAGCCCCGGTCAGCGCGTTGAAGAGGGTGGATTTGCCGGCATTGGTATAGCCGATGAGGGCGATGACCGGGTAGGGCGTGCGCCTGCGCGCCTCCCGGTGCAGGCCGCGGGTGCGGCGCACCTCCTCGATCTCACGCTTGAGCCGCGCGATGCGGGTGCCGATCATACGGCGGTCCGCCTCGATCTGCGTCTCGCCTGGGCCGCCGAGGAAGCCGAAACCGCCGCGCTGCCGCTCCAGATGGGTCCAGGACCGGACGAGGCGCGAGCGCTGGTATTCGAGATGCGCGAGCTCCACCTGCAGCGTGCCTTCCCGCGTGCGGGCGCGCTCGCCGAAAATGTCGAGGATCAGGCCCGTGCGGTCGATCACCTTGCAGCCCCAGGCTTTCTCGAGGTTGCGCTGCTGCACGGGCGAGAGCGCGGTATCCACCACCACGAGCCCGGCATCCTGCGCCTTCACATCCGCCCGCACGCTTTCCACCTGCCCTTCGCCGAGCAGCGCGGAAGGCCGGCGCCGCCGGAGCGGCAGGATGGCGGAATGGACGATGACGAGGCCGATGGAGGCGGCGAGCCCCATGGCCTCGGCCAGCCGCGCCTCGGCGGAGCGGCGGCTGTCGGACACCTCCTCCCGCTCCCAGGGCAGGATAACGGCGGCGCGGGTCGGCGCGCGCCCATCGGCCGCCTCGGTCATACGGTCGGGACCGTCAGCACCTCTCGCGCCGGCGCACCCTCCGCCTTGGTCGCGTCGAACAGCTGAATCGGCGCGCCCGGCATCACCGTGCTGATGGCATGCTTATAGACGAGCTGGGTATGCCCATCGCGCCGCAGCAGGACGGAGAAATTGTCGAACCAGGTGATGATCCCCTGAAGTTTGACGCCGTTCACCAGGAACACCGTCACCGGAGTCTTGTTCTTACGCACATGATTCAGGAACACGTCCTGAACATTCTGCGCCTTGTCAGTGGCCACTGAACTATCCTTTTTGTTGTCGCGTAATCCGCAGCATCACCACCGCCTCATGAGCGTGGCCGTGGCGTGATGCAAATCTTGTACTACAGGGGGCGGTCCGCGGGCCAGCATGCCCCCCGCTGAACACGGTTGCGCCAAAGCTCGTGAAGCAGGAGGGCGAGGATCGCCGGATCGTCGCGCAGGTAGCGGCGGGCGAGGCGCCGCGGCTCCTGGCCGAGGCGCCAGGCCCATTCGAGGCCGAGCGCGGCGAGGGCGCGGGGCGCGCGGCGGCGCAGCCCGGTCCAGAATTCCAGCCCCGCGCCGATGCAAAGCCCGGCCCCGGTCGCCCCGCCGCCTGCGGCAAGTCCGGCGGCGAGCTGCTCCTGCACCGGCGAGCCCAGGGCGAGCAGCGTGAAGCGCGCAGGGTTCAGGCGCGCGAAAGCGAGGGCTTGCGCGAAGGCCGGCTGCCCGGGTGCTAGGCCCATCGGCGGCGCGTGATGGGCGACCGGGCAGAGCGGCAGGCGCGCGCGGAGCCGCCGCACCCCCTCGGGCGCGAGGCCGATCACCGTCAGCCGGTCGCCCGGCCGCAGGTGCTGGTCGAGCAGGCAAGCGAGCACGTCCGCCCCGGTCGCGACCGGCGGCGGGCGGAGCCTGAGCAGCCGGGCCGCTTGGGCGACCGCTCGTGAATCGAGCGTACGCCAGGCCGCTGCCTCATAGAGCGGCAGCAGCGCGGGGGCGCGGTGCAGCCGCACGAAGTGATCGGCATTCGGGGTCACGAGATAGGCGAAGGGCGCGGTGGCGGCGCGCGCGGCGAGCAGCGCCGCCATCCCCGCCGCATCCCGATCCTCGAAGGCAAGGCCGAGGAAGCCGATGCCGCCCTGCCCGCTCATAGCCCGGCCGTGATGCCGAGCAGGAAGGCATCCTCGCCATAGGGGTTGACCGTGCTGCTGCGATGATCGGCGAGCGTCACGCTCGCCTGCATGCGCAGACTATGGCTGATCAACCACAAGAGGCCGGTATTGCCCGAGAGGATCGTCTGGTGGGCGCCGTCGGTATAGTCGGCGCGTTCTAGATTGGCACCGAGATGCCAGATGAGATGGCGGTTGATTTCATGATCGACGGCGCCGCCGCCGAGCGTCGCGACATAACCGCCGACCCCCTCATTGGTCGCATCCTCGATCCGCCGCAGCAGGACGAGATGCGTGGTGGTGCGCTCATTCGGCTGCCAGGTGACGGATGCCTCGCCGAGCGGCACGAGCTGGTTCTGGTAGCCGTGCGAATAGGCCCGCCCGCCCACGCCCACCGCGAAGCGCCAGCCCCAGATACCGTCGAGATCATGCTCGATGCCGACCATGGCGGTGCCGCCGATGAAATCCCGCGGCGGCTGGCCCACCGTCTCGTTCGGATAGTCAGCGCCGGCGCTGAGCAGGGTGACGCGCAGCCGGTTGGGATCACGGTAGCCCATCAGGCCGTAGGAGAGGGTGACGCCCGCCTCCCCCACCGAACGGTCCCGGTAACTCTGCGGCGCCGGCAGGCCGCCGATGGTGGTGGCGCCGAAGGTGAAGCGGGTGAGCGTCACGATCGGTTCCAGGGTCAGTCGCGCGGGCGGGGTCTTGACCGAGAGGCGGATGGTATCGACCGCGAAGGCCACCGGCGTGTCGTATTCCTGGGCGTCGAGCGTATTGTCGTTCTGGTGCAGCATGAGATGCGCGACGCCGAGGGTGACCTTGCAATCCGCAACATCGAAGGTGCCGCCGATCGCCGCCGTCCAATCGGTGTAGGATTGGTTCGGCGCCTGGGCATAGGCTTCGTGATCGGCGGAGAGCACCGCGCCGAGGGCGGAGGCGCGCGCCGGATCGGTCGAGGTCAGGGTCAGCGAAGGGCGCGTCGAGGAAATCCAGCTCGGCCGCTGATTGGCGAGGATGGCGCTGTCATAGGAGAGCGACTGCGTGACCTCGGGGTGGAGCAGCTCGGCCCCGAGCGGGATCTGCTCCCAGGCGACATCCTGCTGGATGCGGGAGGTGACGGAGACGCCGGGCGCGGTGCCGAAGCCGGGCACGTCTTTCGGATAGGCGCTCTCCATAAGCTGGGCCCGCGCCGGCGCCGCGCCGCCCGCCAGGGCCGACGCCAGGGCCAGGGCCAGCACCGCGGCGAGCGGCAGGGATGCTAGGGCAAGCCTGCGAAAGGGAGGGAAACCGCGCGCCATACCATCTGTTCATTTCTGATCCGCATTATTATTATCATGGAATGAACGAAACCCAATGGCGGCGACGGGACCTCGATTGCGGTAAGACTTTGGCAGTGCTCCTGGTGGTGCTCGGCCATCTCGTGGCGCGGCAGGATCCGGCCGGGCCATCCTGGGGCGCGGCCTGGTACGAGCCGCTGCGCGCGACGCTCTACACCTTCCATATCCCCTTTCTGTTCTATCTCAGCGGCTACGCCGCCGGATGGTCCGGCGCGGCACGGCTCTCGGGCGGCGCCTGGCGGCGCATGGTCGGGCGCCGCGCCACCCGCTGGCTGCTGCCGGCGGTGGCGCTCGGCCTTATCATCCTCAGCGGGAAATGCCTGCTCGCCGGGCTCGTCACCGTCGATCACGCACCGGCGAGCTTCACCGCTGGCCTGCTCCATCTCGCCTGGCAGACGCAGCGGAGCCCGGCGCAATCCGTCTGGTATCTCTTCGTGCTCTTCGCCTATGCCGCGCTGGTGCCCGGGCTGCTGCGCCTCTGCCGGGGCAGCGCCGGCCTCGCCCTGCTCCTGGCGCTCGCCCTGATGCCCTGGGGGTTGGTGCCGGATCGCCTGCCGCCGCTGTTCTATGCCGACCGCATCCTGCTCTACCTGCCCTTCTATCTCGCGGGCCTCCTGGCGCATGAGGAGGATCGGCAATGGTGCGCCTGGCTCGACCGCGCGCGCGCGCCGCTGCTCGGCCTCTTCGCCGCCCTCCTGGCGCTGCTGTGCCTGGCCGCCGGGGCCGGGCTGCTCGGCCGCCCCGAGCGGCCGGCGTTGCTGCTCGGCGCCAGCCTCGTCGCCATTCCCGCGCTGCATGCCGCGGTGCGGCGCCTGCCCTTCGCCCTGCTCGCGGTGCTCGACTGGCTGCGGCCGCATGCCTTCGCGATTTATCTGCTGAACACCATCTTCATCGGCCTCGCCAAGGCTTGCCTGCTCTTCGCCCTGCCCTGGCAGGCCGTGTGGTTCCCGCTCTTCGCGCCCTGCCTCTTCCTCGCCGGTGTGCTCGGCCCGGTCTGCTGCAACCGGATGCTCCTCGCCCTGCGCACCCGGCCGCCGGCGCGGCTCGGCCCTTCAGCGGGGACGATAGGCTGAATAGGCGGCGGCGAGATCCGCCTCGGGGAAGCCCTTCACGGCGCGCGCCCCGGCATCGACCCGCGTCAGCACGCAGCCGATGCCCCGCGCCCCCGGCCGGGCGAGCAGCGCGCGGGCATGCAGCGCGAGCCGGCGGGGCGTTCTGCGCCAGCGCAGGCAGAGCAGCACCGCATCGGCCATTTCGGAAAGGGCGAGCGCATCGGCGCTGGCGAGCAAGGGCGGGGCGTCGATCAGGATGAGGTCGTAATCCCGCCGCCAGCCTTCCCGCCCCATCGCCGCGGCGAGGCGCAGGATCGACGGCATCGCCCCATCGCCCGCCGAAGCCGGCAGGTAATCCACCCCCGATGCGGCATGACGGCGCAGGAGTGCCGCGCCCGGTGCCGCCTCGCAGAGGAATTCGGCGAGGCCCATCTCCCGCTCGGCGCCCAGCATGCGGCTGAGCTTGGGGCGCGCGCGGTCCCCGTCGATCACCAGAACCCGCTCCCCTTCCCGCGCCGCCCGCAGCGCCAGCGCCAGGGTGAGCGTCGATTTCCCCTCCCCCGGCCGCGCGGAGGTAACGGTGACGATGCGGGGATCGCCGAGGCCCTGGCGCATCCGGCCGCGCAGCAGGCCAAGGGCCAGGGCCCCGGCCGCGCCATCGGCGGCGAGCGCCTCTGCAATCGCCGCGGGGCTCTGCCGCCGCCGCCGCCGGGGCGCGAAGCCTGGCCCTTGCCGCATCCGCCGCCACCAGGGCGGCCGGCGCCAATGCGGCACCGCGCCGAGGCCAGCCAGGCCGAGCACGCCCCGCACCTCCCCCTCGGTGCGAAAGCCGAGGCCGCCCGCTTCCCGCGCCCAGGCGAGGCCGATGCCGAGCACGAGGCCGGCCAGGGCGGCGGCAGCCAGAAGCAGATGCGTCTTGGGCGAGGATGGCGCCGAAGGCGGCTCGGCTTCGGACAGGATGCGCGCATCCGGGCTTTGGATCGCCGCCTGCTGCGCCGTTTGATCCATGCGGGTGAGCAGCGCCTGCAAGAGCGCCCGCGTTGCATCCGCATCCTGGCGCATGACCGTGAGCGGCCCTTCCGCCGCCGCCTGCTCCGCCGCCTGGGATTGCAGCCCGCCAAGCGCGCGCTGCAGCGCCTGCAGCCGTGCCGCCGCGGCATCGGCATCGCCCGCGACGCCCGATTGCACCGCCGCCATCTCCGAGCCCGCCGCCGCCCGCAGGCTGGCCAGCTGGTCGCGCAGCGCCCGCACCTCAGGGTGGTTGGGGCCGAGATGGGCGAGCGCCGCATCGAGCTTGCCGGCGGCCTCGGCCTCGGCCAGGCGGAGCGCCACGAGATTGTCCGGCAGGCTATTGCCGCCGCGCGTGGTGGCGACCATGCGGCGCGCCCGGGCGCTGGCGAGATCGTTCTCGGCCTTCATCAACTCGCCGCCGAGGGCGGAAACCTCCTCCGTGCCGATGCGCGCCTGAACCCCGGCGATGAGCCCATGCGCCGCGCTATAGCGCGCGATCGCCGCATCCTCGGCGGTGAGCTTGCGCCGCAAGCCATCGGCGCGGGATTGCATCCAGCTATCCGCCGCGGTCAGCGCCGCGGTCTTGGCGTCGAGCTGGTCGGCCCGGTAGAGGGCCATGATGCGGTTGGCGGCGCGCGCCGCCAGCGCCGGATCGCGCGCGGTGAAGGAGACCGCCAGCACCCGCGGCGAATCGAGCGGGGAGACGGTGATGGCGCGCAGCACCGCGGCATCGAGGCCAGCGGCAGCAGCAGCCGGGGCCGCTCCGGGCCGCGGCGCGAAGCCCGGCGCCGCCGCCAGATCGAGGCCGATCGCCACGCGATGCGCGATCGACAGGCTGCGGAGGATCGCGGCCTGGCTCGCCAGCAGAGAATCGCTCGCCGGGTCGGCCTTCAGCACGCCCTGGAGGATATCGGGGCCATAGACCGCCGGATCGTAGAGAACGGTTCCGGTGGCCGTATAGAGCGTCGGCATGCGCGAGAGGGCGGCAGCCCCCAGCAGGGGCAGCAGCAGCACCGGCAGCAACACCACCCAGAGCTGGCGTTGCAGCGCTCCCCAGGCGCGATCGAAGGGCGCCGCCGCGAAACCCGCCGCCTGCCCCGCTTCCGCAATTCCTTCCGCACCACCGCCCGACACCCGGCCGAGATGCAGACGTGTCCCGGCATCGTCCAGCACCCGTGAGATCCCTCTGTGGCGATGTAATCCTTATCAAAATATATACGCCATCAGAACAGAATGTTAAAGCTTCCTCCGCTAATGGAGGAGCGCCCCTTTGCTGCGATGGCTAAGCCTTTGGTTGGCGTTGATTCTTGCAGCCTGCGCGCCCACGGGCAGCAACCTGCCGCCGCTTCCCCCGCTCAAGCAGACCGCTGCCTATCACCTCGGCCCGGGAGACCGGGTGCGCGTCACCGTCTATGGCGACAAGGAACTCTCGGATGTCTATGCGATCGGCGATGACGGCCGGATCGACCTGCCGCTCGCCGGATCGCTGACCGCGGCGGGCGAGACGCCGGACGGGCTCGCCCATTCCATCGCCCGCCGCCTCTCCGACCGTGGGATGCTGCGCGACCCCTCCGTCGCCTGCGA
This sequence comes from Acidisoma sp. C75, assembly GCF_054665095.1. Lineage (NCBI taxonomy): Bacteria > Pseudomonadati > Pseudomonadota > Alphaproteobacteria > Acetobacterales > Acidocellaceae > Acidisoma > Acidisoma sp. C75. The sequence goes on along the minus strand of NZ_BAAFHD010000011.1, from coordinate 35,535 downwards.
GGTCGCCGCCTACCGGCCGATCTTCATTCTCGGCGAGGTCGCGCATCCGGGCCAATATCCCTATGAGCCGGCAATGACGGTGGTGGCCGCGATCTCGCTTGCCGGCGGCTATACCTACCGGGCGGTGAAGAGCTATGAATCGGTCGTCCGCACGGTGGATGGCCACACCATCCAGGGCCTCACCAAGCCGGAGGATCGCCTGGCGCCAGGCGATGTCATCACAATCTTCGACCGGGTTTTCTGATGCTCCCTGGCTTGCCCGCCTCCGCCCGCCGCGCCGCCCGGCTCATGCTCTGCCTGGCAGCCGGGCTCTTTGCTCCGGCCGGGATGCGGATGGCCGCGGCCGCCACGCCGCTCGGGCCGGCGCCGGGCCCGCTCCGCATCATCGGCGCCGGTACCGGCTGCATCGCGGGCGCCCAGCTCCTGCCGCCACGTGGCCCTGGCTACGAGGTGATCCGCGCCCCCATCAGCAGCTTCTGGGGCGCGCCGGAGACGATCCACGGCGTCGAACTCCTGGCCGCGGAAGCCCGTGCCGCCGGCCTGCCGCCGCTCTATATCGGGGATCTTTCCGGCCCCCGTGGCGGCCCGCTATCGGGCGGCCATGTCGCGCATCAGCGGGGGGTCGATGTCGATATCTATCTCGATACCGAGCCGAAGCCCGCCCTGCCGCAAAGCGCGCTCGACCGGCTGACGCCACCGCCGATCGTGCCTTATGGGGCCACGCAGGTGGACCCGGCCCTCTGGTCTGGCCAGACAGTGACGCTGATCCATCTGGCGACCGAACTGCCCGGGCTCGATCGGCTGCTCGTCAACCCGATCATCAAGCGCAAGCTCTGCGAAACGGTGGTGGGGGATCGGTCCTGGCTGCACAAGGTGCGACCCTGGTGGGGGCATTGGGCGCATATGCATCTGCATTTCGCCTGCCCGCCCGGCCAGCCCGCCTGCGTCAATCAGCCGCCGGTGCCGCCGGGCGACGGGTGCGACCAGACGCTCGCCTGGTGGTTCCTGCCGGATGGCAGCGTCCGCCCGCCACCGCCGGCCAAGCCTGGCACCCCGCCGCCGACATTGCCGATCGCCTGCCGGGCGATCCTCGGGGATCAGAGGGCGCTGCCGGCAGGGGGCGAGGCACCTTGAGTTCGCGCCGTCCGGCCTGAGGATCGTCACCCCCGCCCGCCTTCCGCCATCTGATCGGGCGCCACCTTAAGCCTTCACGGGGATGAGGGAGCGGCGGGCCGCCGCCACCACGGCGCGCGTCAAAGGCGCCAGCAAGTCCGCGGCGAGCCGGTTCACCTGCCAATGCAGCGGCACGTCGAGGCCGCGGCCGGGCCAGAGATCGCGAAGGCGGCCATCGCGCACCGGCCGCTCGGCCAGCAGTTCGGGGTTCATGCACCAGCCCATGCCGGCGAGGCAGGCATCCAGGAAGGCGTGCGTGGAGGGCAAGGTATGCGCCGGGCAATCCGGTGCCGCGCCCAGCACGGCGGCGAGCCAGCGGCTCTGCAGCGTGTCGTGCCGGTTGAAGGTCAGCATCGGGGCGCGGGCGAAAGCCTCCGGGCTCAGCCCCGCGGCGAAGAAGCGCGCATGAAAGCCCGGGCTCGCATGCGCGGCATAGCGCAAGGCGCCGAGGCTCACCCGCCGGCAACCCGGCACCGGCTCCTCCCGGCTTGTCACCGCCGCCACCACTCGGCCATGCGCCAGCCAATCGGCGGTATGGGCCTCTCCCTCGACGGTGAGATCGAGGAGCACCCCGGTCTCCTCGGTATAGGCCGCGGCGGCAGCGAGGAACCATGTCGCCAGACTATCGGCGTTGACCGCGACATGCAGGGTGATCCGCGCCCCCTCCGCGGCTGCGGCGCCCGGCCCGAGGGCGGGCAGGCGGCGCAGCAGATCGGCCTCAAGCAGGCCGACGAGTTCAAAATGCCGGCACAGCCACTCTCCCTTCTCGGTGGCGGTGCAGGGGTTGCCGCGCTGGACGAGAAAGAAGCCGAGCCGATCCTCCAGCCCCTTGACGCGCTGGGACACTGCGGAGGGGGTGACGTGCAGAAGGGCCGCCGCCCGGTCGAAGCTGCCCGTCTGTACCACGGCGGCCACCGCCCGCAACGCGGGGTAATCGATCATAGTTTAACTCTGCTAAGTTCGGATTAGGGAACTTAACTGGCCTAATGGCCTGCGCCAAGCCAAAGCAGGGGCTCCCGCTCATCCCACGAGCCAAAGGCGCCTCACCATGTTCTCCCTTCCCGTCTATGCCACCGGCTTCGCCATGGGCCTCAGCCTCATCCTGGCCATCGGGGCGCAGAATGCCTTCGTACTGCGCCAGGGGCTGCTGGGGCGCCATGTCTGGCCCGTCGCCCTGCTCTGCAGCCTTTCGGATATGGTGCTGATCGTGGTGGGCGTTCTGGCCTTCCGGCAGGTGGCACGCGCGCTGCCGGGGATCGAGCCGATCCTGCGCTATGGCGGGGTGATCTTCCTCGTCTGGTACGGCGCGCGCAGCCTCTATGCCGCGCTGAAGCACCCGGGCGCGCTCGCTGCGGCCGAGGCGGCGGCGCGCCCACTCGGCCGCACGCTCCTCGTCTGCGCCGGTCTCACCTGGCTCAACCCGCATGTCTATCTCGATACGCTGGTGCTGCTCGGCAGCCTCTCCGCCCAATTCCCGACCGCACGCGCGAGTTTCGCGCTCGGCGCCGCCTCCGCATCCTTCCTGTTCTTCATCAGCCTGGGAAAGGGTGCGGCCGCCCTGCGCCCGCTGCTGCTCAGGCCACGCCTCTGGCGCGGCATCGAGGCCATGATCGCCCTCACCATGTGGGCGACGGCGGCACGCCTGCTCCTGCGCTCCTGAGACTGCCCTCCCGGGCGACCGCAACGCCCGGGAGGATCGCGCCAGGCGGGGCTTCAGGCCGCGGTCCGACGCTTCTCCTCGGCCACCGCAACGACGGTGACTTCGACGACCGAAGCACCCTCCGTCAGCAGCAGGCCAGCGCCGTTCGTCCAGCGCCAGCGCGGCTCCACCCGGTGCCAGCCGGCGGTGAAGGCGGCGTCGCCAAGATCCAGCGCCACGCCATCGCGCAGGATCGTTGTAACTGCAACGCCAAGGAGCCTCTCATCCCCATCGACGCGCGCAACCGGAGAGCGCAGGCGCAGCGCCCTCGTCTCCGGCAAGACCGGAATGCGGAAGGTCCCGTCGCTCGGCAACCAGACCGTCTGCACCGAGGCGAATTCGAGCGCCGCCCGCATGGTGGCGAGCGCCTGGCCCTCGTTCAACACCGGCAGGCAGGCTTCCGTGGGCGACGGGGCGGTGACGCCATCCCGGCCATTCTCGAAGAGGATGCGGCTATCCTGATCACGGAAAGACTCCGCCGGCGCGCCTTCCGCCAGCAGCACGTCGTGCGTTGCGAGCTCGATATGGAGATAGGTGATCTCTTCGAGCGCGCTTTCACGCAGGATGGTCGCGCCATTGACGAGATTCTCAGCAGCGACCAGCTGGCCTTTGATGACCATGCAATGATCTGGAGAGACGATGAGATCCCGCCGCGGCAGCCCGTGCCCGAGCGCGCCGCGCGTGAAGCGCACCGGCCGCGGGTAGCGCCCGGCCTGGAGGAAAGCGCCGGAAAGACTGCGCTGGCCGACCCATTGCACCGGGCGCGCCTGGCCCGAGGCCGTCAACACCAGATCGCCGATCTCGATGCTTTCGACTGGCACTTCCCCGCCCGGCGTGGCGATCCGGGTGCCCCGCAAGAAGCAGGGGGCGGCGTAGATATCCGTCCCGCCACTGGCATCGGCGGCCAGCCGCAGCGGGCCGTCCGCCGTGGTATAGGTGCCGTTGGTGAGCGAAGTGCCGGAAACGTCGAAGGTGAAGGAACCACCGTTCGAAGCCGCGACCACGATTTGCTGGACGCCCGCTGTCGAGGTCGAGCTGATCGTATAGCCTGTCACGTTCGAGAAATTCAGCGAAGGATCATCAACCGCGTCATTGGCAGCGATGAATCCCTGAATGGGTCTGAAAAGATCGAGCAGGCTGAGATTGAGGAGCGAGGTATCGCTGCCGAAAACCGCGGTGCCGCCGCTCGCCCCGAAAGTCAGCGTCGCGTTGTTCAGAAGGCTTGCCTGGATCAGGCTGGAGCCGATCGTGAAGGATCCACCGTTGACGTTCACGCTGGTGGTGCCGAGAGCGCCGACCGTCGTGGCAAGGGTGAGATTGCCGCCATTGGTGTTGAGGTTGAGCGTGTTGGCGACATCAACCGTGTTGTTAACGGTCACGTTCGCGCCGGTCTGCGAGTAGATATTGAAGGTATCGAGAGCACCGGCAAGGTTGAAGGTCACCGTCGCATTCGCGGCGGCCTGGGCCGAGACTGGAAGTATAGCCCCCAGCAGAGTGTATGTTCCGCTCTGATAGACTGTGCCGCTCATTCCGATATCCCCTGACAAAGACGATGATTTCTTGCTTGCTTGCTTTTGCCACGCTCAGCATGCGCCGCAGGACAAGGGGCGCGCCTGCGCCCCCCAGATCCGCACGACCGAGAGGACGCTGCTGACCGCTTCCGCCACTCCACATGTGCGTCACGCAACAATGCGCGCCTTCCTCGCTTGCCGCGCACAGACCAAACTCGCCGGTTGTTTCTATGGATACGGCATGACTGCGGCCCTCGCATCCTGTCATCCGACAAGATTTGTTCATCAATTGTTAAGCCAAATCGGTGCTTTCGGGTGCGAAGAATCGCGCACATGCACGGTCACAACACCGTGAAGTTGCCTCGTTATCTCTATTTAATGATTATTTTCAATGGTTAATGCACATCCCCTTGTGCTGCGTCGTCCACCGTTATGTTGACAACCTCTATAAATGCACGCGCCATCTCAGACGTTTCCAATTTGCATACATATGTTCTTGAAACGGTACATTTGTGCGCATAGAAAGTTTTCGATCGGTGGCGCGCTCTTGGGCGCGCGAGCGGCATCTCGATCGCGGATTTGCCAGAACAAGCGGAGGGTGACAGGGACGATGCGTCTGCAACTTTGCGCGGCATTCCTGCCCCGCGCACCTTGCCGCCGAGGGCATGCCCCGGAACTGACCGCTCCACCTTGCTGCGATGCGACTGGCAAGAAGCAAGCCGCGTGACGGAGAGAAAGCGGCCGGGCGCGGCCGGTCAGAGCAGCCCGCGCCTCAGGCCGACAGCGGCACCTTGGCGCCACCTCTGCTTGCCGGCGCGATGCTTGGGCGTCATCATGCGGCGCCAGCCGAACGCGGCGATGCTGCCGGCGGCCGCAAGCCGCGGCGGACTGGCCGCAGAACCTCGCCACCTTCGGCTGATGGCTCTCTCGATGGACAGAGATGGAGATGAATGGTCGGAGCGGCGGGATTTGAACCCACGACCCCCAGTCCCCCAGACTGATGCGCTACCAGGCTGCGCTACGCTCCGGACCATGCAGGGCGCGAGCCCCAGGGCTCGCGGTGGCTCCCTGTAGCAGCGTGCGCGGCGGGCCGCAACTGGGCTCAGCGCAATCGGCCGATACGGCCAGGCATGCGCGGCAGGGCGCGCGCACGCGCCGCCGCCCCGCACGCCTCGGCAGCAGGCGCATCGCGCCGCTCAGTCAGGAAAGCTTTACCGGCACGCGCCTAGTCTCGCTGCGCCTGAACCTGCCCCAGCCGAGGAGCCGAGCCGATGGACCGCCGCCCCCTGCCTTTCGAGGTGCCGCGCCCGGTGCCCGTGCTGCTGCGCAATCTGGAGCCCGAGGGCACGGCTGCCAGCCCGCGCCGCCGCGCCGCGCCTGCCCTGCGGCTTCCCCTCATCCTCTGGCTGTTGCTCAGCGGCCTCGCCTATTACCTGCTGGTGCTGCGCGGCTAAGAATGCGCTGATCCTCCCCCGCGGGGGATCAGCGCCCGGGGGCTATTCCACCGTCACCGATTTGGCGAGATTGCGCGGCTGGTCCACATCCGTGCCCTTCAGCACGGCGACCCGATAGGCCAGCATCTGCACCGCGATGCTGTGCAGAATCGGCGCGGTAAAGGGATCAGCCGTCGGCAAGACCACGGTTTCGGCCGCGATGGCGCGGAGCTTCTCCGCCCCCTGCCGATCACTGAACACGATCACCTGCCCGCCGCGCGCCGCCGCTTCCTGCAGGTTGGAGGCGGTCTTTTCGAAGAGCGGGCCGGAGGGCGCGATCGCCACCACCGGCACATGCCGGTCGATCAGCGCGATCGGCCCATGCTTCATCTCCCCCGCCGCATAGGCCTCGGCATGGATATAGCTGATCTCCTTGAGCTTCAGCGCCCCTTCCAGGGCGACGGGGAAGCAGGCCCCGCGGCCGAGATAGAGCACGTCCCGCGCTTCCACGATGCGCCCGGCGACGCGCGCGAGGGCGGCGGCCGACTCGCCGCCGAGGATCTCGGCCGCCTGGCCGGGCACTTCCATCAGCGCCTGGGTCAACGCCGCTTCCCGCCCGGCGTCGAGCGTGCCGCGCGCCCGCCCCGCCGCGATCGCGAGGCAGGCGAGCACCGTCAGCTGCGCGGTGAAGGCCTTGGTGGAGGCGACGCCGATTTCCGGCCCGGCCAGGGTTTCCAGCACGGCATCGCTCTCCCGCGCCATGCTGCTCTCCGGCACATTGACGACCGAGAGCACGTGCTGCCCCTCATCCTGCATGTAGCGCAGCGCGGCGAGGGTATCGGCCGTCTCCCCCGATTGGCTGACGAGCAGGCCGAGCCCTTCCGCCGGCAAGGGCGGCGCGCGATAGCGGAACTCGCTCGCCACATCCGCATCCGCCGGCAGCCGTGCCACGCTTTCGAGCCACACCCGGCCGAGCAGCCCGGCATAGAAGGCCGAGCCACAGGCGCTGATCGTCACCCGCGGGATGGCCGCGAGGTCGAAGGGCAGATCGGGAACCACGACGCTCCGCGTCGCCGGGTCGATCATGCGGCTCAGCACATCGCCGATCACCACCGGATGCTCGTGCAGTTCCTTCTCCATGAAGTGGCGGTAGTTGCCCCGCCCGATGGCTGCGCCGGTGAGGCGCGTCTCCCGCACCGCGCGGAGGACAGGGCTGCCGCTCCGGTCGAAAAACGTGGCGCCGGCACGGCTGATCACCGCCCAATCGCCATCCTCCAGATAGGCGATGCGGCGGGTGAGCGGGGCGAGCGCCAGGGCATCGGAGCCGAGAAACATCTCACCCTCGCCGAAGCCGACCGCGAGCGGGGCGCCGTGGCGGGCTCCGATCATGAGATCAGGCCGGCCGGCGAAGATCAGCGCCAGCGCATAAGCGCCTTCGAGTCGGCTGAGCGCGAGGCGGGCGGCGTCTTCCGCCGCCATGCCGTCCTTCAAGTAGAGGTCGAGCAGCTGGGCCACGCATTCGGTATCGGTCTCGGTCGAGAATTCCTGGCCCCGCGCCTCCAGCTCCGCCCGCAAGGCGGCATGGTTCTCGATAATGCCGTTATGCACCACCGAGACGCGCGGCGTGCCGTGCGGATGGGCATTCCCCTCCGTCGGGGCGCCATGCGTCGCCCAGCGGGTATGGCCGATGCCGGTGGTGCCGGGCAGCGGCCGGCGCTCAAGCACGGCGGCGAGATTGCCGAGCTTGCCCTCCGCCCGCCTGCGGTCGATCTCGCCCCGATGCAAGGTCGCGATGCCGGCACTGTCGTAGCCGCGATATTCGAGGCGGCCGAGCGCCTCCAGGATGAGGGGCGCGGCCTCGGCCTCGCCCAATACACCGACGATCCCGCACATGGGCTCAGCCCTCCTTCTTCCTTGTCCAGGTCGCGCGGATCGCGGCCGCGCCGCCCGGCGTTTCTGCCTGCCGCGCGCGGCCGAAGGCCAGCGCATCGGCCGCCACGTCGCGCGTGATGGTGCTGCCGGCGGCGATGAAGCTGCCGGCGCCCAGGCTGAGCGGGGCGACCAGCGTGCTGTTGGAGCCGACGAAGCTGCCGGGCCCGATCACCGTGCGGTGCTTGCGGTCGCCATCGTAATTGCAGGTGATGGTGCCAGCGCCGATATTGCTGCCGGGGCCGATCTCGGCATCGCCGAGATAGGCGAGGTGGTTGGCCTTGGCGCCATCGCCGAGCCGCGTCGCCTTGAGTTCCACGAAATTGCCGACATGCGCGGCCTGCCCGACCTCGGCGCCCGGCCGGAGCCGGGCATAGGGGCCGATCCGCGCCCCCTCGCCCACCACACAGCCTTCGAGATGGCTGAAGGCGAGGATCTCGGCGCCTGCGTGCACCGTAACGCCGGGCCCGAAGACGACATGCGGCCCGATGGTGACATCCGCTTCGAGCCGCGTATCGGCCGAGAAGAACACCGTCTCCGGCGCCGTCAGCGTCACCCCCGCCTCCATTGCGGCCAGGCGGAGCCGCGCCTGCATCTGCGCTTCGGCCTCGGCCAGTTCGGCGCGGGAATTGATGCCGCGGAGCTCGGCATGATCCGCCTCCACCGCGCGGACGCGCAGACCTTCGGCGACGGCCAGCGCCACCACATCGGTGAGATAGTATTCGCCCTTCGCGTTGTCGTTGCGGATGGCGGCGAGCCAGCGCGCAAGGTCCGGGCCGGCGGCGCAGAAGACCCCGGCATTGCAGAGCCCGACGGCGCGTTCCGCCTCGCTCGCATCCGCCCATTCGACAATCGCGGTGACATCGCCCTGCTCATTCGTCAGCACCCGGCCATAGCGCCCGGGCTCGGGCGGGCGCATGGCGAGGAGGGCGAGGCCGCTCTCGCCGCGCGCCGCCTTCAGGCGCCGCAATGTCTCCACCGTAATGAGCGGATTGTCCGCATAGAGGATGGCGACATCCCCTTCCCCGAAGCGGTCTGCTGCTTGCAGTGCCGCGTGGCCAGTGCCGAGCCGCTCCTGCTGGACGATGCAGGGATGCGGGGCGGCGGCACGCGCGACGCCCGCCAGTTCCGGCCCGGTGACGACGAGGATGCGATCGAACGCCTGCTCCGCCGCGCGCAGAAGATGCAGCAGCATGGGCTGCCCCGCCAAGGGGTGCAGGCATTTCGGCAGGCGGGACTTCATGCGCGTGCCGAGCCCGGCGGCGAGGATGACGGCGGTGGTCTGGTGCGGCATCGCGGGGTCTCGAAATCCTGATTCTCCGAGCCTTGCGGTAGCGGCCACAGGCAAGCCGTGTCAAAGGCTTCGGAGACAAATCTCGTATCGGAGTGCAACGGATGCCGAAATGCCTGGTGCTCGACCTCGACGGCACGATCTCGGATAGCCTGCCCGATATCGCCGCCGCCCTGAACCGCAGCCTCGCCCGCCATGGCGAAGCACCGCTGCCGCTGGAGGCGGTGCGCCCGATGGTGGGCGATGGCGTGGCGCAGCTTTTTGCGCGCGGCTACGCGGCGCGCGGCCGGCAGCCGACGACAGAGGATATGGCGGCGGGGCTCGCGGATTATACCGCCAATTCCACGCAAGGAACGGTGCTCTACCCCGGGGCGCTGGAGGCGCTGCAGAGGCTCAAGGCCGCCGGCTGGGCCTTGGCGGTCTGCACCAACAAGCCGGCCGAGCCTGCGCGCATCCTGCTCGATCACCTCGGCGTCCTGCCGCTGCTCGATGCCGTCGGCGCGGGGGACAGCTTTCCGGTGAAGAAGCCGGACCCCGACCATATCCGCCTTACCCTCCGCGCCGCGGGCGCTCGGCTGGAGGATGCGGTGATGATCGGCGATCATCATAACGATGTCGCGGCCGGGCGGGCGGCCGGGCTTCCCACCATCTTCGCCGCCTGGGGCTATGGCCCGCGCGAGGTGGGGGCGATGGCGGATGCGGTGGCGGAAAGCTTCGACGAGGTGCCTGAACTCTGCGCGCGGCTTCGCCCGGGCTAGAAGGGTTCAGGATCGCTGACGTACCTGCCTCGCCGGACAAGGCGAAACCTCCCAGGCTGCGGGGTCTGGCTGCGCGGAATCGTGATCGGGGGCCACGCTTTCGCCATGTGGCTGCGACCTTCCCGCCATGGCACCGGGCGAGATTGGCGCCGCGTGATCTTGGGAGACTTCGCCATGCGGCTCTTCACTTCAACCCTTATGCTGGCGCTGCTCGGCATCGGTGTGCCGACGCTCGCGGCGCAAGCCGCCACCCCGCCCATCCTGCAAGCGGACTGGCATGACGGCTGGCATCACGACGATGGCTGGCATCATGATGACGGCTGGCACCACGGCTGGCACCACCACTGGGATCATTGGCATCGCGATCCTTATTGGCGCGCGCCGCCGCCACCGCCGTACGGCTATTACGCCCCCGCCGCGCCGCCGGGCGGCTACGTGTACGGCTACGTCTATACCAATTAGCACCGTCAGGCGGGGTGCGGCCGCACCTGGCCGGCCGCACCTGGCCGGCCGCACCCCGCCTGCCACACCCCGCCTGCCACCCTTGCGGCCGAACCGCTTGCCGGCGCCGCGCTCTCCCGGCAGAAAGCCAGGATGCACGCGCTCTCGCTCCATAACAGCCTCACCCGCCGGCAGGAGGTCTTCCGCCCGCTCAACCCCGAGCATGTGCGCCTCTATTGCTGCGGCCCGACCGTTTACGACCGCGCGCATCTCGGCAATGCGCGGCCCGTCGTCGTCTTCGACGTGCTCGCCCGGCTGCTCCGCACCCTCTTCCCGCACGTCACCTACGTCCGCAACATCACCGATGTGGAGGACAAGATCATCGCCCGCGCCGCCGAGCTTGGCGTTTCGATCGGCGAACTGACGGAAGAGACGACGCGGCTGTTTCACGAGGATATGGCCGCATTGGGCGCGCTGCCGCCCGATATCGAGCCCCGCGCGACCGACAATATCCCGCAGATGATCGAGATCATCGGGCGGCTGATCAAGGGCGGCCATGCCTATGCCGCAGAGGGCCACGTGCTCTTCGCGGTCGGCACGGATCCGCAATACGGCCATCTCTCCGGCCGTTCGCGCGATGAACTCATCGCCGGCGCCCGGGTGGAAGTGGCCCCCTATAAGCGCGATCCGGGGGATTTCGTGCTGTGGAAGCCTTCGCCCGAGGCTATGCCGGGTTGGGAGAGCCCCTGGGGGCGCGGCCGGCCGGGCTGGCACATTGAATGCTCCGCCATGTCCTGGCGTTACTTGGGCGAGGACTTCGACATTCACGGCGGCGGCGGCGATCTCATCTTCCCGCACCATGAGAACGAGTTGGCCCAGAGCTGCTGCGCCTTCCCCGGCAGCCAGTTCGCGCGGGTCTGGATGCATAACGGCATGCTGCTGGTGAATGGCGAGAAGATGTCCAAATCCTTGGGCAATTTCCGCACGGTGCGGGAGGTGCTGGATATCGCGCCGGGGGAAGCGGTGCGTTTCCTCCTTCTGCGCAGCCATTACCGGGCGGCGGCCGATTTCACCGAAGGCGCGCTGATCGAGGCGAAACGCGAGCTGGATCGCTTTTATCGCGCGCTATCGCGCCATGCCCCCGCCTTCGCCGAGGAACCCGGACCGCTGCCGGATGCGGTGATGGCCGCGCTCTGCGACGATCTCAATACCCCCGCCGCGATCGCCGCCCTGCACGGCCTGGCCGATCGCGCCATTGCCGGCGATGCCGAGGCTGCCGCCGGGCTGCATGCGGCAGGCCGCGTGCTCGGGCTTCTGCAGGCCGAGCCGCAGGCCTGGTTCCAGGGCGGGGTGGATGCCGCCGCCGTGGAGGCCGCGATCACCGATCGGCTGGCCGCGCGCCGCGCGCGGGATTTCGCGCGGGCGGATGCGATCCGCGCCGATCTCCTCGCCCGCGGCATTGTGCTGGAAGATGGCGCCACGGGCACCACCTGGCGCCGCGCGGACCCCGCAGCATCATGACAGGGCGGGAAGCGGGCGCCGATATCGGCCCCATCGGCAATAGCCCCGCCATCATCCTGGTGCGCCCGCAGCTTGCCGACAATATCGGCGCGGTCGCCCGCTGCATGGCCAATGGCGGCCTCTTCCATCTCCGCCTGGTGAGCCCGCGGGATGGCTGGCCGCAGGATCGGGCCTGGCGGATGGCGTCCGGCGCCGATCGCATCCTGGAAGAGGCCAAACTGTTCGAGACGGTGGCCGAGGCGGTGGCCGATCTCCACCACGTCGCCGCCACCTGCCCGCGGCCCCGCCATATCATCAAGCCGATCCTCACCGCGCGCGGCGCCGCGGCCGAACTCCGCAGCGTGACCGGAATGGGCCTGCGCGCCGGCATCCTCTTCGGGCCGGAACGCGCGGGCCTCGAAAACGACGATATGGCGCATGCCGACATGCTGGTGCGCTACCCCCTCAACCCGGCCTTCATGTCCCTCAATCTTGCCCAGGCCGTCATGGTCATGGCCTATGAGTGGTGGATGGCGGCCGAGGAGGCGTGCCCCCGCGAATTGATGACCAATGAGACGCGGGTTGCGACCAAGGGCGAGCTTGAGAACTTCCTCTCCCACCTCACCCGCGAACTGGATGAGTGCGGCTTCCTGCGCAACGCCCAGAAGCGCCCCGGCATGGTGCGCAACATCCGCCATCTCTTCCAGCGCGGCGCGGTGACGGAGCAGGAACTCCGCACCCTTCATGGCGTGGTGACGGAGCTGGCGCGCGGCCGGCACGCCAAGCAGCGCGCGGATTAGCGCCAGGCCAGCCGAGGCCGGCGCGGCATCTCGCGCAATCGCGACATCCGCCCATATAGCGGGGCATGCGTTCTCTCCGCTCACGCCTATGGGTGCTCTGGGGGTTGACCTTCGCCGCCTCCCTCGCGGTGGGCCTGCTGCTGTTCCAGCTCTACCGCGCCTCCACCGCCGCCCAGGTCGATCGGGCGGAAGCGGTGGTGCAGCGCGCCTGCGATCTCATCCGCGGCCAATACGCCTTCTATGTCGCCGGCTGGAACGGGGCCGGTAGCGCGCCCGCCGACCGCCGCTTCGGCCGCGCGCTGGTGCCCGTCATCAATGCCGCCCTCGCCGGGCAAGCAGGTGTCGAAGGCGGCATCTGGTCGGCGGGCGCCGGCGCCCTCGCCTATGCTTTCCCGACCTATCCCGGCACCGGCCCCAAGACGGATCTCCCCGCCGCCGAAGAAGCCCGGATCGCGGCGGTGAACCGCGATGCCGCGACGGCCGAGCAGCCCGTGCTCCGCCGCACGGTGACCGGCTCGCAAACCCTGCTGCTCGCCGCCTGCCCCCTGCCCGGCCCCTATACCGGCATGACCGCCTGGACGATGACGCGCGTGCAGGCCGCCCCAGGCTACGACCGGCTGAGCATCGGCCTTGCCCTGCTCTTTTCCCTCGTCCTCGGCATCGCCGGCTGGGTGACCTGGCTCACCTCCGTCTGGGGCCGCCATATCGCGCGGATCGAGACCAGCCTTGGCGAGCATGATCTCGCCGCCCTCCCCGCCATGGCCCTGACGGGCGAGCGCGAGCTGGACCGCATCGTCGCCGCCCTCAACGAAGCCGGGGCGCGGCTGGCCCAAGCCCGCCGCCAGGCCGAGGCGATGGCCGCCAAGGTGGCCCTGGCGGAACGGCTCGCGGCCCTCGGCCGGGTGGCCGCCGGGGTGGCCCACGAAATCCGCAACCCGATGGCCGCGATGCGGCTGCGAATCGAAAACGCCCTGGCCGGCGACGCCACCCGCCAGCGCGCCGCGCTTGAGACGAGCCTCGTGCAGATCGGCCGGGTGGATGCGCTGATCGCCGAGCTTCTGGCTATGACGCAGCGGCAGACGCCCGAGAGCGCGGCGGTGGATCTCGCGGCCTTCCTCGACGGTCTGCTCGCCGAGCACCGGGAGGCGGCGCGCGCCTCCGGCATCACCCTCACCCTCAGCCTCGACGGCGCGGATCGGCCCGCCCGCTTCGACCCGCGCCTCATCGGCCGCGCGATCGACAATATCCTGCTCAACGCCATCCGGCACACCCCCGCCGGCGGGCGCATCCGCCTGCATGCCGAGCGGCCGGCGCATCTCCTCCGCCTCACCCTCGGCGATAGCGGCCCCGGCATCGCCCCGCATCTGCGGGGGCAGCTGTTCGAACCCTTCGCCACTGGCCGGCCGGACGGCACGGGCCTCGGCCTCGCCATCGCGCGCGAGATGGTGGAAGCCCATGGCGGCCGGCTCCGCCTCGCGGGGGAGACGGAAGCGGAAGCGGGGGGCGCGGCCCTAGGTGATGCCGGCGCCACCTTCATCATCGAACTGCCGCAGGTGGACGATGCCGACCATCCTGATCGTTGACGATGACGCAGCCCTCCGCGCCAGCATCGCGGAGGCCTTGGCGGATGCCGGGCACCGGCCGATCCCCGCCGCCGACGGGGCCGAGGCGCTCGCCCTCCTCCGCCGGCACAAGATCGATGCCGTGCTGCTCGATCTGCGGATGCCGGGAATGGACGGGCTGGAGGTGCTCGGCCGCATCGTCCAGGCGCCCGATGCCCCGCCAGTCGCCATCCTCACCGCGGTCGCGACGGCGAGCAACACGATCGAGGCGATGCGCCTTGGCGCGGCCGATCACCTCACCAAGCCGATCGGACGGGAAAGCCTCCTCGCGCTGATCGGCCGCATGCTGGCGCCGGGCGCCCACCCCGCGCCCGCCGAGCCGGCGGCGCGCTCAGCGGCCAGCGAAGACCTCGTCGGCGCCTCCGCCGCGATGCGCGAGGTGCAGAAGGCGATCGGCATGCTGGCCGATAGTGAGGTGACGGTGCTGATCTCGGGCGAGACCGGTACCGGCAAGGAGGTCGTCGCCCGCGCTCTGCACCGGCATGGCCGCCGCCGCGGCAAGCCCTTCGTCGCCGTCAACTGCGCGGCGATCCCGAGCGAATTGCTGGAAAGCCAGCTCTTCGGCCATGTGCGCGGCGCCTTCACCGGGGCGGTCGCGGATCGGCTCGGCTCCTTCCGGGAAGCGCATGGCGGCACCCTCTTCCTCGACGAAATCGGCGATATGGATCTCGCCATGCAAGCGAAGCTGCTGCGGGTGCTGCAGGAACGCATCGTGACGCCGGTGGGCGGCAAGCCGCTCGCGATCGACGTGCGGATCGTCGCCGCCTCGCATCGGGATCTGGCGGCCGCCGTCGGCGCCGGGCTGTTCCGGCAGGATCTGCTCTATCGCCTCAGCGTCGTGCCGATAACGCTGCCGCCGCTGCGCGAGCGGCTGGCCGACATCATTCCGCTCGCCGACCACTTCCTCGCCGCCGCCGCCGATCCGCCGCGCCAGCTCACGCCCGAGGCCGCCGCCTTCCTGCTCGGCTATCGCTGGCCGGGCAATGTGCGCGAGTTGCAGAATGCGATGCAGCGCGTCACCGCCCTTGTCCGCCGCCCGGTGATCACCGCCGCCGATCTCGATTTCCTGCGCGTGCCGGGCGCGGCCGGCACAGCGGCGCCGGACTGGCTGAGCGGCGATCTTCCGACCGCCATCAGCCGGCTGGAAGCGGCGATGATCGAGCGCGCCTTGGCGGCCGCGCAGGGCAACCGATCCGAGGCGGCGCGAGCGCTCGGCATCCACCGGCAGTTGCTGCACACCAAGATCCGCCGCTACGGCCTCGACCCGTCGTGATTGCGGACGGGCGCGTCCGCCAAGCGGACGGGGCTTGGCCAGGAGAGCGCTGGACTTTGCAGGGAATTCAATGCACTGGGGCTTGGCACGGGAGTTGCGCTGTCTCTGCCACCGGCATCGCCCGGACAGAAGGAACAACGATCATGACCAACCGGTTTTCGCGCTCCATCCTCGCCTCGCCCCTGCTCCTCGGCCTCGCCGCCGCCCCGGCCTTCGCCGCGACCCCGCAGAGCGTCTTCGACCCCGCCCAGATGCCGACGATCCACGGCGTCGTCGCGCAATACGACCTCTCACCTCGCGGCGATGTCGATGGGCTGATCCTGACCGACGGTACGGAAGTGCATGTGCCGCCGCATCTCGGGCCGCAGCTGCGCCAGGCGATCAAGGCCGGCGACAGCGTGACGATCCATGGGCTGCGCGCCCGCGTCCTCCCGCTGGTCGAAGCGATGTCGGTCACCGATGACAGGACGGGGCAGACCATCGTCGATGCCGGGCCGGGCGGGCCGCCGCCGCGCCCGCGCAAGCCGCACCATCCGCCCGGGCCGCCGCCGGCGCTCGCTGGCAACAGCGTGCAGCTTCACGATACCGTCAAGATGCCGCTGCACGGCCCGCGCGGCGAGGTCAACGGCGTGCTGCTCGCTAACGGCACCATCGTGCATATGCCGCCGCCGGCCGCTGAGCGCTTCGCAGCACTGCTCACCACCGGCACGGCGATTTCCGTTTCCGGAAACGAAATCACCGCCGATGCCGGCCGGGTGATCGCCGCGACCGCGATCGGGCCAGCCGATGGCGCGCTGCAGCCGATCGCGATGGAACCGCCGCCGCCGCCCGGTGGCCCGGCGGCTGACGGCAATCCGCCCCCGCCGCCTGCAGCTCCGCCCGGGGCTCCGCCGGCGCAATAACCCGCAGCCTGCGGCAGGAATGGCAGCGGCGCGCCCGGGGTTCACTTTTCGCAACCACGGGCCAACTGCTGGCGCAAAGGCCCGGCGCGTGCTCTCTCCACGCGCCGGGCCGCAAGGCCGCCGCCGCCATCATCACGCTCCTCACGCTCATTCCTCCTCTCACCCTCACCCCGTCACCGCGAAGATAACGGAACAGAAACGGCATGCTCACCTGGCTTCATATCGGCGACCTGCATCTGACCGACCCGCTGGAACAGAACCACCGCGATCTGCAGGGCATCGTCGCCGCCATCGGCAGGCTGCCGCAGGGCGCAATCGATTTCGTGCTGCTGCCGGGCGACAATGCCGATGACGGGGAAGCCGCGCAGTTCGAGATGGCGCGCCGCGCGCTGGCACCGCTTCGCGTGCCCGTGCATATCCTGCCCGGCGATCATGATTACACGCCCCGCAACCTCGATGCCTTCTACCGCGTGCTCGGCGCCCGGCCGCTGCCCTACGCGGCCAGCCTGCACGGCACGCGCTGCCTGTTTCTGGATGTGGTGTCGGCCGGCAGCGGCGGTCCGGATTTCCGCCTCGGGGACGATCAGCTCGACTGGATCGAGGGGGAGATTGCCGCCGCCGCCGCGGCGGGCGAGACGGTCGCCGTCTTCATGCACACCTATCCGGCCGATCTGAAGGCCGGCGCCTCCCGCCTCAACGCGTTGCTGGCGGCGCCGCATGTGCGCTGCGTCGATATGGGCCACACCCATTACAACGAACTCGCCCATGACGGCCGCACGGTCTTCATGGCGACCCGCTCGACCGGCCAGATCGAGGAAGGGCCGGTCGGCTTCTCTATCGCGGCACTCGATGGCGGCGCGGTGAGCTGGCGCTTCAAGCCGCTGGCGGATGCCTGGCCCTTCGTGCTGATCACCAGCCCTGCCGATCATCGCCTCCGCCCCGATGCGGCGGGGGAAGACGCGAGCCCGGCCGTCCTCCGCGCCAAGGTGCTTGCCGATGCGAAGCTCGCCACGGTCGAATACGCGGCCGATGGTGGGCCGTGGCAGGCGATGACCCGCTCTGCCGAGGATCAGACCCTTTGGGAAGCGCCGCTGCCGCGCGCGGCGCCGGCCGAGCTGCGCGTGCGGGTGCGCGATGCCGAGGGGCGACAGGACGAGGATACCATCGAACCCAGGCGGCACGGCGCGCCGCCGCCACGCGCGGCCGATGGCAGCGACCGGGACCGGATCGGCGCCTGGGCCCCCAAGGGGCTGTTCGATACCCAGCTTGGCCCCAATCGCAACGGGCGGAAATGGTGAGCGCGATGCGAGACCTGGCTTCACCGGGGGCAAGAGGCTGATGGGCGCGCTCGCCGCTTCCCCTTGGGCCGTCTGGGGCATTGCCGCAGCCGCCACCGCCGGCGTTATCACCCGCCCCTTCGCCTGGCCCGAATTCATCTGGGCGGTGAGCGGCGCGGTCCTGCTCGTCATCCTCGGCCTGCTGCCGCTGTCGGACGCGCTCACGGGCATCGCGCATGGCACCGATGTCTATCTCTTCCTCATCGGCATGATGCTGCTGGCGGAGCTTGCCCGGCAGGAAGGCCTGTTCGACTGGCTGGCGGCACACGCCGCCCGGCTCGCCCAAGGATCGGCGACCCGCCTCTTCGCCCTCGTCTATGGCGTCGGCACGATCGTCACCATCTTCCTGTCGAACGACGCGACGGCGGTGGTGCTGACCCCGGCGGTCGCCGCTGTCGTTAAAGCCGCCCGCGCGCGGGAGGCGCTGCCCTACCTCTTCATCTGCGCCTTCGTCGCCAATGCCGCGAGCTTCGTGCTGCCGATCTCGAACCCCGCGAACCTCGTGATCTATGGCAGCCACATGCCGCCGCTGCTGCACTGGCTCGCGCAATACAGCCTGCCCTCGCTGCTCTCGATCCTCGTGACCTACGGCGTGCTGCGATGGACGCAGTCCGGCGCGTTGAGGCAGGAGATCTCCGCCGACATCACCGTGCCCGAACTTTCCGCAGGCGGCACCACCGCGGCGATCGGCATCGTCGCCACCGCAGTCGTTCTGCTTGTGTCTTCGGCGCTCGATATCCAGCTCGGCCTGCCGACCTTCCTCGCCGGCGTCGCAACCGCGACCCTCGTCTGCCTGCGCGCGCGCTCAGGCCCGATGCAGGTGATCCGCCATGTCTCCTGGGGCGTGCTGCCGCTGGTCGCCGGGCTCTTCGTCCTCGTGCAGGCCTTGCAGAAGACAGGAGTGACAAAGGATATCGCGGATCTGCTGCACCATCTCGTGCAGCATTCGGCCATGCTCGCCGCCTGGGTCTCCGGCATCGTCCTCGCGCTCGTCTGCAACCTTGCCAACAACCTGCCGGTCGGCCTCGTCGCCGGGCGCGTGGTGCAGATCGCTCAGGTGACAGAGCATGTGCGCTCGGCGGTGCTCATCGGAGTCGATCTCGGGCCGAACCTCTCGGTCACCGGCTCGCTCGCCACCATCCTCTGGCTCACCGCGCTGCGGCGCGAGGGGTTGCGGGTCGGCGCCTGGGCCTTCCTGAAGCTCGGCCTGTTGATGATGCCGCTCGCGCTCATCCTCTCCCTCGCCGCCGCCTTCCTGTTCTGAGCGCGCGGAGGCTTCCCGATCATGCAACCCCTCTGCAGTGCCGGCCGGCGCGTTCTCATGCCGCTCGAAGCGCTGAACTTCTTCATGGCCGATATGCAGGCCGGCATCGGCCCCTTCCTCGGCGTCTTTCTGCTCGCGCATCATTGGCAGAGCGGGCCGATCGGCACGGTGATGACGCTCGGCGGTGTCGCCGGCATGATCATGACCGCGCCTTTCGGGGCGATGGTGGATGCAAGCAAGCGCAAGCGCTTCTATGTCGCGATTCCCGGCGCCTGCGCCGTGCTCGCCTCCCTCCTCATCCTGGTCTCGCAGAATTTCTGGGTGATCGCGATTTCGCAAATAGCGACCGCCGTGGCTGGCGCCGCGATCGGCCCGGCGGTTGCCGGCATGACGCTCGGCATCGTCCGCCAGGTCGGCTTTCCGCACCAGAACGGGCGCAACCAGGCCTTCAACCATGCCGGCAATATGGTCGGCGCGATCCTTTCCGGCTATCTCGGCTGGCGTTTCGGCTTCGCGATGGTGTTCTGGCTCGCGGTCGCTTTCGCGGTGCTCTCGATCATCTCCGTCTTCCTCATTCCCCGCGACGCGATCGACGATGATGCCGCGCGCGGCATGAAGGAAAGTACGGCGGGCAAGGAAAAGGCGAGCGGCTTGCGGGTGCTGTTGCAGAACCGGCCGCTCCTCATTCTCGCGGCCTGCCTCGGTTGCTTCCATCTCGGCAACGGCGCGCTGCTGCCGATGTACGGCATGGCGGTGGTCTCGGCCCATCCCGGCAACCCGACCATCTTCGTCGCCGAAACCATCGCGGTCGCGCAGGCGGTAATGATCCTCGCCTCCATCGTCGCGATGCGCATGGCGGAGCGGCAGGGCTATTGGTGGATCCTGCTCATTACCTTCGTCGCGCTGCCGATCCGCGGGCTCGTCGCGTCCTTCCTGGTGGTGGATTGGGGGGTCTTCCCGGTGCAGGCGCTGGATGGCGTGGGTGCCGGGCTGCAAAGCGTGGCGGTGCCCGGGCTCGTCGCCCGGCTGCTGAACGGCACCGGCCGCGTCAATGTCGGCCAGGGCGCGGTGATGACCGTGCAAGGGCTCGGCGCCGCGCTCAGCCCGATGATCGGCGGCTGGATCGCGGAAGGCATCGGCTACCGCATCACCTTCGCCATTCTTGGCTCCTTCGCGCTCGTCTCACTCGCGATCTGGATTGCCACCGCATCCTGGCTGAAGCCGGCCTGCGGCGGCGGCCACCCGGCGGGCAACCTCGCGGCGCGCGCCTAGCTCGCGACCTCAGACGAGGCCGCGAGGGGAAGTTGCGCAAGCACCGATCTCAGCGCGAAGCACCAAGCTTGCGATCACCATCGCAGTTGCGCGCCGAGAACTGGGGCGAAGAAGGGTGGCATGCGCCACCCTTCCGCCGGCTTCATCTCACCACTGGATCTGGGTGCCGACGCCGAAGAGCTGCGCCCGCGTGTTGTTGTTCTGGGTGCCCGCCATGTTGGTCGCGAAGTCAAAGCCGCCCTGGTGGCGCTGGCCCCAATCATAGTCCACGAAGAGGTTGACGCCGGGCAGCAGAGTATAGGTAGCGCCAGCCGCGAAGCCGATGTTGGATTGCTGGCCGGTGGTCAGGCCGTCGGCGGTGATGGTGGCGCCAGAGCCCGCATCGATACCGCCGGGCAAGTCACCCGTCGTATCGAACTGGAAGTAGCTCGCGCCCACAGTGACGGGACCGGCCGTATACTGCGCGCCCGCGAGCCAGCCGACTGCCGCCTGGCCACCGTTCGGCTCCAGCTCGAAGGTATAGCCGGAGACCTGATTGAACGCACCATAGACGACATTGCCGCCGACGGTAACGCCGGCATAGCTGACCGTCGCGCCGCCGGAGAACATGTTCAGGTTCTTGTAGCCGCTCGGCGTGGTGTAGCTGTGGCTCTGCGTGCCGGTGCCGCTCACTTGGCCCGCATAGTTGTAGTCGGCGCCGAGCTGGACGCCGAAGCCCCCGAAGGTTTGGGTGTACTGGCCACCAACGTCGATCAGGTTGCGCGGGGTGCCGCCAGGAACGGCGGTGGTGACAGAGGTCTGGGCCGGGGCATAGTTGGCTGCCGTCTGGTTCGGCGTGAAGCCCACCGCGAACTGGAAGCCGCTCATCGTCGGCGAGAGATAGACGACCTTGTTCGTGGTCTGGTCAAAGCTGCTGTTATCGACGAAGGGATAGACGGGCTCCGCGTTGTTCGGAACGATCACGGGAAGATCGCCCCACCAGCCGCCATCGTTGAAGCCTTCGAAGGTGCCGGTCTCGAACAAAGTGATCGGGCCGTTCTGCTGGCCGAAGCTGACCTGGCCGAGCTGAGGAAGGCCGAGGTAGCCATAGGCCTGGAAGACATAGAGGGTGTTGCTGCTGGCGCTGGAACCCCAGTCGTTACGGATCTGGGTAGCCGCGCCGTAATGCAGGCCGTTCGCGGCAACGCCGTCAAAGCCCGGATAGAGGCGCATATAGCCGTAGAAGCTGTCGGTGGACGTCTTGGTGCCGGCGATGTTGTCGAGGCTTGAGGATTCGACGCCAGCATACCAGTTGACTCGACCATTGAGACGAACCGTCACGCTGCCCGGTGCGGCGGTTTGTGCCGAGGCGGCACCAGCCGCAACGGTGCAGAGCGTGATGGCGCTGGTCACCATCAGCAATTTTTTCATCGTAATGTCATCCTATTGCAAAATATCTGGCTGCGAAATTCTTCTCGCAGGGCGACTGTGTATTCCACACAACAGCCGTATCAACAGAAACCACACACCGGCGATACGACCGATCCATGACGTGGCCAATATACCACGCCGAGAGGCGTGGCATTACCGCAACAGCTTCCACAACCCGAGGGTTCTCGGGGAATCTCCGAGCGTCTCATGTGGCTTTCGGCACGAGAGCCGGCGCTGAGATGCCGATGAGAGACATCTTGATTGCTGCACTGCAAGGCGATATATCCCTCGGTCATACCGTTTCAGACTACGCCGTGCCTCAGCAAGAATGCCGCTGTCCTCGTTCGCGTTTGAACGTGTCGCTGGCAACCTAAATCAAGCAAAATCTGATTGATATCATTCGGAGCCCGAATGGCGCCCGCTCATCCAGCGTCTGCCGGAGGTTGCCTTTGAATACTTACGTTCGAGAGGCTGGACTTTCTCATTTGCGTGGGCAATTGGAGAGCGAGGAGTATTCCTCCGTCTCCTCATCGACCGAGCAGATATACCAGTATGACTGGCTACGCTTCGGCCAGTGGTGCGCAGAGAACAGACGGCCGGAATTGCCAGCGCATCCGGTGGATATCGCGCATTTCCTTAAATGGGAGATGGACGCTGGATCCGGCGTCGCCACGCTGAACCGTCGTGTCTCGGCAATCAGCTACATGCATCGCAAAGCGGGTGTGCCGCCGCCTCTCGCGCATCATGAGGCAAAGGCCATTCGCGAGCTTCTTCTGCGTCCACCCAGCCAAGCCCCGCGCCGCAGCCGGACGAAGCGGACCGTCGACCTTTGGCAGGAAGTGCTCGAACAGACAGCAGAGGATGACGTGACCGCCCTGCGGGACCGGGCGCTGATTGCACTCCACGCCGCGGCCGCCTTCCGCCTCCTCGAACTCGCCCGCTTAACCCCAGCGCAAGTGCGGCTGGAGCGAAGCTCCGCCTTGATCCAGCTCGGCCGCTTCCGCTCCCACACGGCACGGGGGGCGTCGGTCATCACCCTCATCGACGACCGGCCGCTCACGCCAGTCTCGCATCTCCGCTTGTGGATCGAGGCCGCCGGCCCGACCTCCGGCGCGCTCTTCCGCCACTGCGCGGACGAGGAGGTGACAGCCGAGCCGCTCGTCAGCGAGGAGATCGCCGATATTATGCGGCGGCGAATCATCGCCGCGGGTCACAGCGCAAAGCACACCGCCGGTGGCCTGATCCAGGTGGTGGAGGGGTCGGGCGCGCGTCGCACGACTGACCGCGCGCCGCCGTGATCTCCTCTTGCGACAGGATCGCCAGCGCATAGGTTTCCTCCCCGGTGCTGCATCCGGCGATCCAGCTGCGCGGCGGCTGGTCGATGGAGTGGCCGCGCACCAGATCCGGAAGTGTCTTGGCGCTGAGAAAGTCGAGACGCTCAAGCCCCTTCTCGACCGCTTTGACGAGATCGAGATACCGCTCGATATCGCCGCTCTCGGTCGAGGCCATCGCCATGCGCCGCTCGATGCGGTGGCACAACCTGCCCTCCTTGTAGAGGCTGACGTCGGGCGCGGTCTTCTTCCGAGGGCGTTCGATGATCGCGGGCAGCCAGTCGGTGGTGCTGGGCTTCTGGTCAGCGGCCACCGCCGCACGCGAGAGCGCCATCCGGCGGCGGACGCTAGGCAGAGGATCGGGCATGCTGGTCAAGGGCGGAATGAGATCGGCCGCGCCTGTCACGATGGCGTTTCTCGGCATGCCGCCCAAGGCGACCTCGCCCGGATCCTGCTGGGTGATGAGCCCACCCTTCTCCTTGGCTGTATGCCAGTTGACCTGAGCCCCGACTCTCCTCCGAAATTTCGGAGAGTCCGCAGCGGCCTCCGTCCGATCAATAGAAACGTCACTTGACACATCCGCACGTCTCGACCTGGCAACGTTTTCTGCTCTTGGGCGGAGTTACTGACCATACGAGTGAGCTGCTTGCGTGCTCTTCTGATGCTCTGCGTCGCCCCCGCGGTAGCTCAAGCGCAGGCGGTAGCCAAACAGCCAGTCGTCGGCCCAACCCAGAGCGCAACGAGCAGAGTTGCGGCTACAACGGCTGCCATGGCGAGCAGGGGGAGATTCGCCATGCCGTGGCGAAGCTCGCAAGCTACCGAGCAGCGTGCCTCCTGCGCCTCTCCCCCAAAACCGTCACACCACGCTTCATCGCGCATTGCGCCCTGATTGGCGCGGATTTCGTGCATGATCCAAAGCCGGACAGGCAGTTCCTCCTATTCCGTCATCGGAGGAGACGGATCGTGACCGCATTAGAAGTTCCATCTCGGCGTCTCGGTGGCGCCAGACGGTGCCTTGGACCGAACCATCCCCATGCTCGCGTGTGACAGGCCAGAAGCACCGCCTGTCGCCATCCGCCCAATCCCGGCGGGCCGCTTTGAACTTGCCTCGGAAAAGTGGAGAGCTCCTCACGGCTCCCGCCCCATCTCACGAACAAGTGAGCCAGCGGCCGGCAGTCATCTCTCATTTCCAGGCTCGGACCTTGATCCTGATCAAGGCCACATCGGCGGTGCGGCCTACTGTTTGCAGGTCATCGCCCGATTGCTTCACCGAAAGGTCAGACAAGATGATGGCTTTCGTCCTTGCCGTCCTGAAGGAAACGCAATCGGGAGAGCAGCGTTCAGCCGTCGCGCCCAGCACGTCTCTGCACCTGCAAAAGATCGAAGCTGATATCCGCATCGCCCCCATCTAGGGGATGCCGATCCTCAATGTCGATCGCGCCCACCAGGTGTAAGTGATCAAGCGCGGCTAGGGGAAAGGCTATGCCGGGGTCGAGAACCTCCTCTTCTACGCCGACAACTGCAACATGGTGTACGGCGATGCGCGGGCGGTTCTGACCCGAATGGTCCAGGCCATGAAGGAGTTCGGCGGTTGAACCGCCGGGCCATCAACAACCTCCAGGACGGAACAGAACAATGACATATGCGAGCATCAATCCTTTCACCGGCGAGGTCGTCCAGACTTTCCCGGATGCGACTGACGACGAGGTCACGCAGGCGATCACCAAGGCGCATGAGGCCTTTCTCGCCTGGCGGGAGACCAGCATTGCCCATCGCGCCGCCATCATGCACCGCGCCGCCGAATTGCTGCGTGCGAAGACCGATGACTATGCCCGCCTGCTCACCCTCGAAATGGGCAAGCTCTTCACGGAGGCTCGTGCCGAGGTCGCGCTTTCCGCCGATATCCTCGACTATTACGCCAAGAATGCCGAAAGGCTGCTGCAGCCCGAGAAGCTGCCCGTGGCCGACCCGGCGGAAGGCGAGGCGATGCTGGTCTGCGAGCCGCTTGGCGTGTTGCTCGCCATCGAGCCCTGGAACTTTCCCTATTACCAGATCGCCCGCATCATCGCGCCACAGCTTTCGGCCGGCAACACGATGCTGCTGAAGCATGCGTCCAATGTGCCGCAGAGCGCGGCGGCCTTCGAAAAGCTCATGCGGGAAGCCGGTCTGCCCGCCGGCGCTTTCCAGAACCTCTATGCAACGCGCGGCCAGGTGGAGATGATCCTCAACGATCCGCGCGTGCATGGCGTGGCTCTGACGGGGTCCGAGGATGCGGGCGCTGTTATTGCCGCGCAGGCAGGAAAGGCGCTCAAGAAATCCACCATGGAGCTTGGCGGCGCCGATGCCTTCGTCGTGCTGGCCGATGCCGAGATGGAGAAGACCGTGAAATGGGCGGTCTTCGGGCGCCATTGGAACGGCGGCCAGGTCTGCGTTTCCTCCAAGCGCATGATCATCGTGGACGCGGTCTATGATACCTTCCTGGCCCAGTACAAGCAGGGCGTCGCCGGTCTGAAGGCGGGCGATCCCTTCGATGCGGAAACAACGCTCGCACCGCTCTCCTCCCAGGCGGCGGCTGACGACCTGAAGAAGAAGATCCGCGAGGCAGTGGCCCATGGCGCCCGCGCCGAGGAAGTGGGGCCGCCGGTGCCGAACCAGGGCGCCTTCGTCCAACCCACGATCCTGACCGAAATCGGCGAGGATAATCCCGCCCGCTACTGGGAGTTCTTCGGCCCGGTCTCCATGCTGTTCCGCGCGAAGGACGAGGCGGACGCGGTGCGCATCGCCAATGACAGCCCCTTCGGCCTCGGCGGCTCCGTCTTCACCAAGGACACCAAGCGGGGTGCCGCAGTGGCGGCGAAGATTTCCACCGGTATGGTCTTCGTCAACCACCCGACCATGGTCAAGGCTGACCTGCCCTTCGGTGGCGTCCGCCGCTCGGGCTATGGTCGCGAACTCCTCGGTCTCGGCCTCAAGGAATTCGTCAATCACAAGCTGATCGACGTCGTCGATATCGACGCGCCGTTCTAACGACACTGGGGAGCAAGCCGCGTGCAGGCCATGGTGCTGAAGGCGCTCCGCCAGCCTCTCGAATGGACGGAACTTCCCGATCCTGAACCCGGACCCGGCGAAATCCGGGTGCGGATCCTGGCCTGCGGCGTCTGCCGGACCGATCTGCATGTGGTGGACGGCGATCTGCCCGATCCGCATCTACCGATCATCCCCGGGCATGAAATCGTCGGTCGTATCGATGCGCTCGGCGCGGGTGTGACGGATCTGCGGCTCGGCCAGCGCGTCGGCATTCCCTGGCTCGGCCATGCCTGCGGCCATTGCCCCTATTGCCGAAGCCTGCGCGAAAATCTCTGCGATGCGCCGGCGTTCACCGGCTTCACCCGCAATGGCGGCTTCGCGACGGCGACCGTCGCCGATGCCCGCTTCGCCTTCCCGCTCGGCGAGGAAGGCGCGGACGTGGCCCTGGCCCCGCTGCTCTGCGCCGGGCTGATCGGCTGGCGCTCGCTCGGCATGGCAGGCGAGGCCAAGCGGCTCGGCCTCTACGGCTTTGGCGCCGCCGCCCATATCATTGCCCAGGTCGCGATCTGGCAGGGCCGCGCGGTCTATGCCTTCACCAGCCCGGGGGACCGCACAACGCAGGATTTCGCGCGCTGCCTCGGCGCCGTCTGGGCCGGCGGATCGGATGAGATGCCGCCAGAAACACTCGATGCCGCGATCATCTTCGCGCCCGTCGGCAGCCTGGTGCCCGCCGCCCTCGGCGCCGTGGCCAAGGGTGGCCGCGTGGTCTGCGCCGGCATCCATATGAGCGACATTCCGCGCTTGCCCTATGCCCTGCTCTGGGGTGAGCGGCAGCTGATGTCAGTCGCCAATCTCACCCGGCAGGACGGGCTCGATTTCCTCGCCCTCGCCCCGCGCATCGGCATCCGGACGCAGACCACGACCTATGCGCTGCGCGACGCCAACCAGGCGCTGGAAGACCTGCGCGCCGGCCGCTTCGATGGCGCGGCGGTTCTGGTGCCCGGCTGACCGGCTCAGCCCACGGCGCGGCGCACGGTCGCCCAGGCAAGCAGAAAGACGCAGAGGCCGAGGAGCGCGATCGGCAGCGCCGCCTGCAGCGCCAGCGCCGGCGCCATATCCTGTAGAAAGATGCCGCGGGTGATGACCAGCATCCAGCGGATCGGGTCCAGCCGGCCGATAAGCTCGGCCGCCACCGGCATATTGGCAACCGGCGCAGCGAAGCCGGACAGCACAACCATGGGCGAGGCGATGACGAAGACGCCGAGCATCGCCTGCTGCTGGGTCGCGGTCAGCGCGGAGATGACAAGCCCGATCGCCCCGCCCGTGACCATATAGAGCAGCAGCATGGCTTCGAGCAGCAGGAGGCTGCCCTGCAGCGGCACCCGAAACCAGAAGAGTGCCGCGAGCACGACGATATTGGCGTTGATGAAGCCGACAACCATGCCGGGGATGGCCTTGCCGACGAGAATCTCGAAGGGCCTCAGCGGTGTCACCAGAAGCTGTTCGAGCGTGCCGAGTTCACGCTCCCGCGCCAGCGACAGGGAGGAGACGAGCATGGCCATGAGCAGGGACAGCACGGCGATGAGGCCGGGCAGAATGAACCACTGGCTCTCCAGTGTCGGGTTGAACCAGTCCCGCACCACCAGGGTGATGGGCGCCGTCTGCCCGCCGCCGAAGTCTGACGCAGCCTCCGCCAGAATGGTGGTCGCATAGCCATTGATCAGCAGCGCGGTATTGGAACGGCGGCCGTCGATCAGCAGCTGCACCACGGCCGGCCGGCGCGCCAGGACATCGGCCGAGAAACGCTGCGGGATGTGCAGCACGGCGGCGACGCGACGGGAATCGAGCGCGCGCGCGGCCTCCTCCGGGCTCTCGATCAGGGCTGCCGGCAGGAAGGCCGGGGAGCCCGCGAAGCGGCGGACGAGTTCGGAAGCCTGCGCGCCGCCATCCTCGTTCCAGATGCCCAGCGGCACGTGTTTCACATCGTAGGTCGCCGCATAGGCGAAGACGAGAACCTGCACCAGCGGCGGCACCAGGATCACGAAGCGTGTCTTGCGGTCCTTCCAGAGGCCCATGAGTTCCTTGACGATGAGCGCGAGGATGCGGTTCAGCATGTCAATCGAGCCGGCGGCGGGTCACGGCGAGCGTCGCACCAATCGTCACCATGGCCGCGATCGCCAGGCAGAGCATGTTGGGCAGCAGCACGGGCCAGACATTCCCTGCCAGCACCAGCGTTTGCAGGATCGAGACGAGATAGCGCGCGGGCACCGCGAAAGTCGCGATCTGCAACCAGCTTGGCATGGAGGCGATGTCGAAGAGCATGCCGGAGAGCATCATGCAGGGCAGCATCGTGGTAATGAAGGCGATCTGCGCCGCGACGAACTGGTTGCGCGCAAGGGTCGAAATGAACAGCCCGAGGCCGAGGGTGAAGAGCAGGAACAACGCCCCCGCCGCTGCCAACGGCAGCAGCCCGCCGCGAAAGGGCAAATCGAACAGCAGGATGGAGAGCAGAATTGACATCGCCATGCTGGCCATGCCGAGCACGAAATAGGTACCGAGTTTGGCCGTGACGATTTCAACCATGGTCGCGGGCGAAGCGAGCATGCTCTCCATCGTGCCGCGCTCCCATTCCCGCGCCACGACCAGGGCGGTGAGCAGTGTGCCCGTCATGGTCATCACAAGCGCAATGACGCCGGGCACGATGGCATCCGCGGAGCGGAGTGCCGGGTTGAACCAGTAGCGGGATTGCAGGCTGATGCCACCTGGGAGAAGCGTCCGCCGCTCGGTGCCGCGATCCTCTGCCCAGGTGGTGAGCGCACCGCCGACATAGCCCTCCAGGATGCGGGCAGAATTGGGATCGGTGCCTTTGGCGATAAGCTGCGCCTGCGCCGGCCAGCGGCGGGAATTCTGCAGGCGCTGGGTGAAATCCTCCCGCAGCACGAGAATGCCGAGCACCGATCCGTCATCCAGCGCCGATTCGGCGGTCCGCACATCGGGCATGCGGCGCGGATCGAGATAGGGCGAGGCGGCGAGGGATTGGATGAGCCCGCGCACAACTTCCTCCGGTGCGGTCGCAACCACGGCCACGCGCATGTGGCTGGCATCGAGCGAGATGCCGAAACCGTTGACCACCAGCAGCACCACCGGCAGCAGAAAGGCGATGAGGATGGCGGAGGGATCGCGCAGGATCTGGCGGATCTCCTTGCTCACCAGCCCGCGCATACGAAGCCAGGCGATCATGCGGCCGCCGCCTTCGCGCCCGCCGCCGCCACGATGGCGATAAAGGCATCCTCCAGCGTCGGATCAGGCAGGCCTGCGGTCCGCACACGCCGGCGCAGCGCGCCCGGCGTGTCGGTCGCGATCATGCGCCCGTCAGTGACAATGCCCAGCCGGTCGCAATATTCCGCCTCGTCCATGAAATGGCTGGTGACGAGCACCGCGACCCCGGCTTCGGCGAGTGCCCCGATGCGCGTCCAGAAATCCCGCCGGGTCAGCGGATCGACGCCGGAGGTCGGCTCGTCCAGGAACAGAATATCGGGCTCATGCAGCAGGGCGGCGGCGAGCGCCAGACGCTGCTTGATGCCCAGCGGCAAAGCGCCCGAGACGGCATCGGCCACGGCTTCAAGCTCGAAACGGCTGAGCGCGCCCGAAACCGCCGCCGCGCCCGCGGCACCGCGCAAGCCATAGACCCGGGCGAAGAAGCGAAGGTTTTCGGCAACCGTCAACTCGGCGTAGAGGGAAAAGCGTTGCGCCATATAGCCGATGCGGGCGCGCGCCGCCGCCGCCGCGCGGGCCAGATCCTGGCCCGCGACCCGCGCCTCCCCGCCGCTTGGGCGCAAGAGACCGCAGAGCATGCGAAAGATCGTCGATTTGCCGGCGCCATTCGGCCCGAGCAATCCAAAGATTTCGCCGGGCGCGACCGTGAAGCTGACATCATCGACGGCCGTGAAGCCGCCGAAGCGCCGCACCAGATCCCGCACCTCGATCACCGGTCCTGTGCGCCGCGTCGCTCCGCGCGCCAGCACCGGCTGCGGCGGCGGGGCCCCACGCGCCGGCAGGCGGGCGACGAACGCATCCTCAAAACGTGGTGCTAGGGGTTCGATCGCCGCAGCACCAAGCGATGCGACATCCGGCGCCGCCACGCCGGATTTCAGAACCAGGCGGACGCCGTCTCCCTCCAGCACCGCATCCAGCACCCCCGTCTCCTGCCTCAGCTGCGCGGCCACGGCACGGCGCCGCGCGGCCGAAACCGAGAGACGAAAAACCCGTCCCACGAGCGGGGCGGTGAATTCCGCTGGCGGCATGGCGGCGATCAACGCACCCTCGTGCAGCAACAGCACGCTGTCGCAACGGGCGGCCTCATCCAGATAGGCGGTCGCCCAAACCACCCCCATCGCGCCCTCGCTTTCACGCAGCATGGCGCTGACGATCGCCCAAAGCTCCCGGCGGGACGCGGGATCAACGCCGACGGAGGGCTCGTCCAGCAGCAGCAGCCGGGGGCGGCTGAGCAGCGCGCAGGCAAGGCCGAGCTTCTGCTTCATGCCACCCGAAAGCTTGCCCGCGAGGCGCGCCGTGAAGGGTGCGAGGCCCGTGAAGCGAAGCAGCCGCGCCATCCGCTCGGCCCGCAGGGCCGTGGACAGCCCATGCAGATCGGCGAAGAGATGGAGGTTCTCGGCAACCGTGAGATCCTCGTACAGGCCGAAACGCTGCGGCATATAGCCAATATCGGGATGGGCGAGCGCCGCCTCCCGGCTCATATCATGCCCGAAGACGCAGACGCGCCCCGCGCTCGGCAGCAGCAGCCCGGCCAGCAGCCGCAGCAGCGTCGTTTTACCGGCGCCGTCCGGTCCGATCAGCCCGGTGATAGCCCCGGCCTGGATCTTGGCCGAAATACCGGCCAGCGCGACCCGCGCGCCGAAGCGGTGCTGAAGATCGGCGATCTCCGCCAGAGCCGTGCTCATCCCCCGGCCTTGGGCAGAACAATCGTCACCGGCTGGCCCTGGCGGATGCCGGCATTGGGGTCGGTGACGCGGATGCGCAGACGATAGACGAGCTGGCTGCGCAGCTCCGGCGTTTCCACGGTTTTGGGCGTGAACTCCGCCTGCGGCGAAACATAGCCGATGCGGCCGCGATACTGGCCGGGAGGCGCACCATCGGTCAGGATCGTCACCTCCGTTCCCGGCGCGACGCGCCCCAGCATCGGCTCCGGCACAAAGGCCCGCACCCAGACCTCGCTGGTCAGCGCGATGGAATAGACGATGGAACCGGGCAGCACGACGGTTCCGGGCTCGATCACCCGCGTCATCACGATGCCCGCCGCCGGCGCCTGCAATTGCGTACGCGCGAGTTCGATGCGGGTGAGA
The DNA here is from genome assembly GCF_054665095.1 of Acidisoma sp. C75. Lineage (NCBI taxonomy): Bacteria > Pseudomonadati > Pseudomonadota > Alphaproteobacteria > Acetobacterales > Acidocellaceae > Acidisoma > Acidisoma sp. C75. The sequence goes on along the minus strand of NZ_BAAFHD010000011.1, from coordinate 4,199 downwards.
TCGAGCGACGCCTCGCTTTGCTTGAGATTAGCCCGCGCGGCGTCGATATCCTCGATCCGTGGGCCTTTAATCGCCTCGTCCAGCGCCGCCTGGGTCTGCGCGACCGACGCCGTTGCCGTGTCCAGCGCGCGTTTGGCATCATCATAGGCCTGGCGCGGCGAGGCGGAGGTCTTCACCAAGGTCGCCTGCCGCTGGAAACTGACCTGGGCATTGGCAAGCGTCGCCTGGGCTGCGGCGAGATTGGCCCGTGCCTGGTCGATATCCTCGATCCGCGTGCCGTGCAGCAGCTTGTCGAGCGCCGCCTGGGCGGCGTCCCGCCGCGCCGTGGTCAGATCAACCGCGCTGCGATAGCTCGCATCATCAAGCTGCGCGATCACCTGGCCTGCCGCGACCGCATCACCCTCGTTGCTAGCCATGGTCTCGACCCGGCCCTCGGCGTTGAAGGCAAGGTCGACTTGGCGGATTTCGACATTGCCGAAGATGCGGTCTTGCGGCGCCTGGGGCCAATAGCGCGCAGCCGCCCACCAGCCAACGCCGACCACAGCAAGAAGAGCGATGCCCCCCAGCGCGACCCGGCGGTTCATCCCCAAGCCTTATGATCAGCATCCATCCGGCACTTCCCATCCACCCGATGGCGAAACCCTATCCTGGCCGAGGATGGCAAACCTTGATGCAGCGCAAGGCGGATTTCTTCCGTCCTCCGGGTGGTGCCAAGCTTCGGAGGGAGTGGGGAAACTTCTGGTCAGGTTGACCTTCCCGTCAGAACCGGCCGATCAGCGCTGAATCCGGACTGGACTTGCCTCGGAAAAGTGGAGACCTCCTGATGCATTAGAGTCTGTCAGGTTTTAATTAGATCATAGCCTGCGTGGCGGAGGTATGCGGAGCACTCTTCTGAGGAGAAAGCGTCGAGGAGTGAGCCGACCCTTCGCCATATTGCCTTCGACGGATCGCTCGTCGGCCTTTCGCAGAAGCGTCTTGAGCTTGGCGAACATCATCTCGATCGGATTGAGGTCGGGGCTGTAGGGTGGCAGGAAGAAAAGCCTGGCGCCGGCGGACCGGATAAGCTGTCGTGCAGGCTGGCCCTTATGGCTGCCGAGATTATCAGCGATGACGATATCCCCCGGGCTCAGGGTTGGCGCCAAGAAATGGGCCACCCAGGCGGTGAAGGATATGCCGTTGATCGGGCCGTCGATGACGCAGGGCGCGACGATGCGGTCATGCCGAAGCCCGGCCAGGAATGTCAGCGTCTTCCAATGGCCGCGAGGAACCTTGGCGATCAGCGGCGTGCCGCGCAGGCTCCATCCGCGCGTGCGTGTCATGTTCGTCTTGACCCAGGTCTCATCAATAAAAACGAGCCGTGCCGCCAGTCCTCGGGCGGACCTCGCCAACTGGCCCATCCGAACGGCGCTTGCCACCGAAACGTCAAACCTTTTCGCCGCAGCCCGCACCGTCAAGCCCTCGGCCAGGGCCGCGGCTATCCTCACCCGCAGGTCCAGAGACAGAGGCTTCGCCATCGCCGCTGGCCTCCTCACCAGCCGCAATCTTGAATCACATCAGCGCCGCGTCGCGGAACACAAAATCCGATTCAGTCCAAAACCGACAGACTCTAAGAGGAAGAATATTCGAGTATAATCAACCGTTTAGAAGGGAAAATTGGCGGGCCACGGCCGACGATGATGAGCACTATGTCTACGCCATAGCCCTACCTTGAATCGCACGTCCTTCTGGCAGCGCCGATACGAAAAAGGGAAGAGGGGTCAGCCCTCCTCCCTCTTCGACCAACTTACCGGTGTTCGACGAGATGCCGGATAGTGTTTTCAGCCGCAGCCAAGGCGCTCTTAGCCAACGTCAAGGACTCGATTGCAGCAAGTGCCTGTGCCGCTTTCGGGTAAGGCCCGCGCGGCGGAAGGTCCGCCGCGCTTGCAGCCTGGACTTCCGCAAACCGCGCGCCCACCGCGATCTCGGCCACCCGGCCACCATTGACGCCGAACCACGCGGCGATGTCGTGCTGACGATCACCGCGACGCAGCATCCCCTTGATGAGCGCGGCATCAGCTGTGCTCAGTGTGATACCGCTTGGTTGTGCCCGCCGGCTCATGCTGCGGCCTTCACGGTGAGGGAGTTCTTCTCGCCATCCGTTAGGCTAATGCCCAGCTTCGACTTGATGAACGCCTTGGTTGCCTGCCGTGCCTGCCTGTTCGACACGACCGAGTTGGCGACGATGCAGATATTCTCCCACTCAGAATTCTTCTTCGACCAGTCGATATCCTCAAGCGGGGTCAAGCGGCTCTTCCAGTCGCCCGACGCCATCAGATCGACCCCCAGCCCACCCAACGCGCGCAGTACGGTGGAATGCGACGCAATTTTCTCCTGTCGCAGCTCGACCGCCAACTTCTGACCCTTCAGCACCTTGCCCCAGTCGGGCATGTGCTCGGCAACTTCCGTCCAGTAGTCAGTCAACAGGCCGGCATTGGTCGAAATATCGTTGTTGCTGTAGCCCTTCAGCAGCTCGACATTGGCATCATACAGCGCCGCCAGGGTGAACAGCTTGGTGGACTTGGATTCGAGCGAGACCTTTTCTTTTTCGGTCAGCTCTTTGAAGGCCGGAACCTTCTCGATCATCATCAGCGTGGCAGCGGCGACGTCATCGCGTTTGTCATACAGAATATCCAGAGACTTCGAGGTCTTCTGTACAAATCGGTTGAGGTCCGAGAACATCTGCTGCACGCGGTCCGTATTTTCCCAGGGGAACAGCAGGACCGATAGCGTGTGACTCTTGAGGGCTTCGCTACCGTTCTTTAGCGCACGGACGATACCGGCGCAGCGGTGCTGACCGTCATTGATGATCAATTCGTCGCCTAGGTGCAGCGTCAGGGTCCCGATATTGCTATCGGGCGTGTACGGCTCAAACACAGGCTCAGACTTGTATGATGCGGTAATCGACGAGAACAAATAGTCGTCCTCGTTTTCGGTGATGTAACTGGCCAACTCCGGAATCCGCTTCTCGACCAGAACACGCTGCTCGCGGTCTTCGGGCAGCATCCCGCTCCAGTCGGTGAACTTGAAGAACTGCGGTACGGCGTTAAGCGGCATCATGACGGAATAGTAGGTGCGGGAGCCCATCTTTCCCCGCATCGCTGGCAAAGGCACAGGAATTTGCATCGATCTGATCTCCGTAGAGCTCGCTACCTCTAGAGCGAACAGCTCGCTCTTCCTTGGCGTGCAGCTCTATAGCGGAATATCCTAGAGCTCGCCTTGATTGTCAATAGAGCTCCTACGAAGAAGGCCGAGAGCTGCGCCAGTTGGCGGAAGGAGCTGCCAAGCCCCCGTCTTCAAGCGGCATCGTCATGCCATCGCCGCCTGGCAGGGCGAGACCGGCTGCAAGGGTCGGTCGATCCGGATGGAGAAGCTGAACGACCTTGTGGCCGGCCATCTGGAGCGGCGCCTGCCGGACCCCGAACGGTTGGAGGAAATCCTCGCCGCCGTTGTCGACCGAAGGCAGGAGCGGGCCGAGCGCCGCCGCACACATATCGCCGAACTCAACAAACGCGCTGCCGAGGCCGACGCGCGGCTGAGGCGCCTCTATGACGCGATCGAAAGCGGCGTGGCCGACCTGGGCGATCCGGCGCTGAAGGAACGGGTCGTTGAGCTGAAGGCCACTCGCGACCAGGCTCAGGCCGACGCGCAGCGCGCCAGCCAGGCCGCCGACGGCACCGGCGCGACGATCACACCCGCCCATGTTGCCGCCTTCGCCCAAAAAGCCCGCGAGCGCATCCGCCTCCCCGGCGGCGGCTACCGCCGCGACCACCTGCGCGCACTCGCCCAGCGCGTCGAGGTCGCGGATCGCGAGGTGCGGATCACGGGATCAAAGGGCGAGTTGCTGCGAACCCTGGCCGCCGCGGCCGGCGTAAAGCCGGTTACGCCCGGCGTTCGCAGTTCTGTTTGAGCGTTCTGAGACATAGGTGACAGGTTGTTCCGGACACATGGGTGACACCTTCTTGGCTGGCGAGCCCGCCCAGGAGGTGTCGATGCCGTGGAAGAGTGTTCGGTTATGGACGAGCGCCTGCGTTTGATTGCCCGGCTCCTTGAAGGGGAGAGCATGAGCGATCTTTGCTGGGAAGCCGGCATCTCGCGCAAAACGGGTTACAAGATCCTCGGCCGCTACAAGGAAGAGGGTGTCACGGCGCTCTCGGACCGGT